>PMBU01000036.1 GCA_003153895.1 Methanomassiliicoccaceae archaeon
CCCGACCTACCAACAATGAGGACGAACTCCTTTTCTTCAATTATAGCACTGGCTTCGTCTAGCGCTTTAACTGTGCAGCTCGGTGTAACATATATCTTGGTAATTCCTGAGATAACAATCAATTCTGTCCTCTCCTTATGGCGTCATATGGCTCCAATCTGCTTGCACGGAATGCTGGCCATATTGCCGCTCCGCCTGCAAGGGCGATGGCGACCGCCAAAGCAATCGAGACCTGCGATAGGACAACGATGATCGAAGGCCAGACGAAGGCGATATTCAAGCTCGAAGATAAAGCGTCTTGGAAAAAGACCAGTCCAAGGCTTGCTCCGATTACACCCACGGTCCCTCCCAAAAAGGCCAACAGCACCGTTTCGGAGAAGAACAATCTGAAGACATATGATTGGGTTGCGCCCATGGCGCGAAGAAGCCCAATTTCCCTGCGTCGTTCACTGGTGCCCATGGTGGCAATTAAGGCAACCAAGGGTAGAGAGACGAGGATTACCGATGTTACGGTCATGTATAAAGTCTGGGTGGTGACAGCAAGCTGGTCGCCGACCTGGCGCGTAAGCGCAGACATCGGGTAAACTAGTACACCTGGGTTTAGCTCAGTGATCCAATACAGAACAGGATTGATCCCGACTGCTCTATCCACTTTCACCAATATTGCCGATATTTGCCCCTGGTGAAGGGGAAATGGGTCTGGTCCAGGCGGAGATCCCGCTGCCAGTGTGTATGCTTCTTGTATTGTCACGAAGACTGAATAATCAGTGGAAAATCCAGTTGATGACATTCGTCCAGCGATAGAGAAATTTTGACCATGGATATTGATCAAAGAACCAATACCGCCTTGGACATAGCTTCCAACAATTGCATCATATGGACCCAGGCTATTGGGCATAGGGCTCGTCACCAATCCCTTGATGGTGAAATCGGTGGTCGGGTCAAATCCCATTATATGAACACTATATTGACACCAGGGAACCGATAGCAATGTTCCAGCATATGCTTGGGGGGAGGCAACAAGGACCCCATGGACAGCAAGCACATCATTGGTTACTGACTCGTTGAAATAAAGGGCAGAGGGTGTTCCGGTCATAAAGAATCCGGCATTTCTAGAATAGGGGTCTAGCGGGATGACCATCAGGTCCGCGCCTAATTTATTCAGGCCTTCCTGGACACCCATTTGTGCTCCAGCCGCAAGAAAGCCTGCTGAGAGTATGGTTCCTGCAACGAAAGCAAAGCACGCTATTGTGGCAATATTTCGAAACAATCTGCGCCTCAAGCTACTTGAAATGAGCTTGCCAGATCCCACTCTTTTCATGCCGCCAGCATCATTCATTATTTGCACGCCTCGGAAGCGTTACCCAGCTGAGCTATTCTCATCCTGAACATCATTGGTATTAGCGATTTCAATACTGATGCTTCAAGTGATGCTCGATAATATATATCGGTTATGATTGATCTCTCAAATGAGTTGTTTCAATATAATTCTTGGTGCAATCGGTGAATCAACAGCTGGCCGATTTTGAATAGCAACATTTTCGTTTTCATTCCCAATAAAGTATAAGAGAATAGCTTGGGTCGAAACCCGGTTCCGGTCAATCGCTCAATTTTGCAGAATAGTTGCCAAGAGATCAAGTCAAAGCATTCGCTTCGTCTTGAGAAAAAGAAAAAAAATGGGGAAAGTGGTTTGATTCCTAGACTATGGCCGGCAGGACATGGTATGGCCTGATCATGTCTTGGTCTTCGTGATCAACGATGTGACAATGCCAGACATAGTCAGGTCCTTGGGTCACATCGAACGGATACGAAACTGTGCCATCAGCTGGTGCGAACTTGACGATAATCGTTAGCACCTCACCAGGGAATGCCTGGATCGTATCCTTCCATCCTGTCTCTATTGGTGCGGGCCCAACAGGGCTACCGAGCAGGAATGGGGTCATGTCGATGTTCTGAGTCGCATTAGCGAATGGCAAAACTCCTCCATTGAGCGCCATCCACGCGGTATCGTATGCGGTAATGTTGATCAACTGTCTGCTGACTACCTGGAAGTTGACCAAGTGTATGTGTATTGGGTGTCCATCAACAGTGTCATCAACGATTCTCCACACTTCAGTCGCACCAGCATGAGGCAATTCGGATATTGGGCTCGAGTACTGCTGTCCGTTAAGTGTGACCATCAAAGGTCCATTCGCCCCCTCCCACTCCTTAAGCGTCATGTTCCTGTAAACAGATGGGTTGCTCAAGGTCGGGAAAGTACCGATCAGGTATGGGTTAAGGGATGTAACCGGTAGGGCGCGCGGAATAAATCCAGCATTTGATCCAACAGTGAATTGCATGATTTGTGCGTTAGTGTTGGGGTCAACGAGGGTTCCGGTCGGGAACGGTCCAGCGGCATCGTTGCGCATGATGATTTTGGTGCCAGGCGTGATGTTAGAGAAATCCATTAGAACATCGTACCTCTCACCTGGTGCCATCATGAATGAGGTGGTTGTCACAGGGTGTTGTAGGTAGTTCTCATCGCTGGCGATGACAGTGAACGGCATGCTGTTCGACATCGATAGGTTGTACCAGCGGGCGTTCGAACCATCAAGGATCTTGAATAGGTATTGTCCTTGATCAACATTTAAGTTAGGCCAGGTTACTCCATCGACCATGATTGCGTCTCCGAAGAACTCAGGTACCCAATATGGGTGGTAGGTGGGGTTCGGTGCAGGGTCGCTCGGGAACTTTAGGGAGCCATCGGTATAGAAGTTCCTATCTTGGATGGCTAGTGGTACTTCATATTTACCCGAGGGCAATAGCGGGGCTATTGTATCAGCAGGGTCCCTCAACATATAAAATGCAGCCAGTCCAGAGTATACGTTGCTTCGAGTCAGACCCATGGCATGGTCATGGAACCAGAGGGTTCCGGGCGCTTGAACATTATCGTAATGGAATACTTGTGCATTGCGTAGCGTCCTGGTATACGTGTTGTAATCAGATCCATGTAAGCCGTTCCAGCTGACCCAATTGAATGGGCCACCGTCGTATTTGGCTGAGGTCTCTCCGCCATGCAAGTGAGTCGCGATCGTTACTGGGTATTGCGCTTGTGCATATCCTGGTGGGAATGCTGGTGCATTGATGCTCCCTTCCGGTCCCGGTGCTACCATGTTGTTCGGGTTGGTCCAGTCAAGCGTTGGATCAGAAGCGAACATGTACGGGGTATAGATACCGTTAACATATGCAACGTTAACAGGTGTCCCTCTTGTTGCTTCGATCGTTGGTCCCGGAGAGTTGCGTATGAATCCAAGTGGTGCTCCGGTAAGTGCATCCTTAGCAATACCACCATATCCCCAGACAGTAGTCTTGGGATATCCGGCCGGCAGGATCTGCTCTTGGAACTGGGTGGCGATAATGGTATAGTAATCAGTCATCAGCCCAGTTTGCGGATCTATGGCTCTGGTTGGTACATAGACGGGCACACTCGAAATATTCGTTACATATTTTGGTATGGTACTTGCATCCAGAGGAGTTTTTGTGACAGCCGCTGTCGTCGATGCTTGCGTCAATGGTAAAAGCATCGCGAAACACACGAGAGAAACTAAGGCTATCCGTAACATCCTCTTATTCTCGTCTCTCATTTTCGATCAGCTCCTTCTTGTCATCATGGCCTCAAAGCCACAACTTGATAGGAATTATATGAACGCGACCGTATTTATACCTAATGCGGAAGAAAAGACGATGCTATCCAGATAGTATGAATCTCTGACTTACCGCTTTATTTGCGATATAAGGCATTATGGGTGAAAGAATGACGGAAGATATTAATGAAAAGATAGGTCAAAAAATGAAAAACTAGACATCTATTCTCATCAATTATTATGTTGATTATCAATTACTTTTCGACACGCGATGCCGAATTATGAACGTATAAAAAGCAAAGGTACATAAGTTTTTTAAAGAATAAAAAAAGCGGGCGAGACTCGATCAGCCCGACTTCAAGTGCTAGGATTTTCAAACAAGCAATCTAGCTTACGAAGTTTACATAGTAGATATAGCTGATCATGCAGGCAAGGTCGTTGGCACCCTCAGTGCCAGTTGCATCATAACTCCACGAGCCGTGCGCTTCCACTTCATTTGTACCTTCATTGATTGGAGTTGTGTAGTTTGGGGTATAATACATCTGTTGCCATTGGTTATCTACGAGTTTGAAAACCTCAACTTTGAACTTGAATTTGGTGATCGAAGCGTCTATTGGGCCTCCAAGCTTGAAAGGAGCAACCTCGATCGAGGCGTTTTCAAATACTGTGCTATTTGGTTCAGATTCGTAAGTGCCGTCACCAGTAAGATCGAGTGAGATCTTGAAAATAACATCGATGCCAGGAGTTCCAACCGTTTTGTTCAGGGACCAAGTGGTTATTAAGACCTCCACAACATTAAATTTGGTTTGATGACTGCCCCCAAGGTTGGGCGCAACAACGAAGGCAACCAAAATAACAACAACCACCCCGATCACGGCCATTGCGATCAATTTCTTGCCGCTCATATTTTTTCACCGATGATTTGTAAGCATTTAAGACAGCGATATAAAGATAAACCTTACTCTATGAATCCCGCGCCCTTGAGTCATTCATTTCTTATCGGATTAGAGCGAATCCTGACAGACATAAATATCGGGACGGGGTTGGCAAGGCGTGCGTTTCTTCGTCGAGACCTATGGCTGCACCATGAACCAGGGCGAAGGCCAGGAGTTGCAGCAAAAGCTAATCTCGCTGGGCCACTCAATTGCAGCTACCGCAGAAGACGCAGAGGTTGTTGTGGTCAATACTTGCGTTGTCATCAAGGTGACTGAGCTAAAGATATTGAAGAGGATGAAACATTTAAGAAGTGAAGCTAAGGGGCTCATCATTACCGGGTGCATGGCGTCTGTGCAAGGCAGCGAATTAATGGGCGAGTTCCCCGACGCTCTTCTCATACCCCCTTCAGATTATGATTTGTTCGAGGAGAGGATCGTCGAAAGCTATGGGGAATGCAAAGAAAAGCTCGAACGTGTTCAACAACTCGTCGGTACGACCTTCATCATGCCGATCGCTCAAGGATGCCTCGGGCATTGTAGTTACTGCATCACCCGCCTTGCAAGAGGTGGACTGAGGAGCTATCCTTTGGAAGAGATCTCGCGGATCGCAGGGGGCGCCATAAAAGGGGGCGCGAAGGAACTACTGGTTACCGCCCAAGATACAGCATGCTATGGCAAGGATTCGGGTAGCAGCCTTGCGGACCTGATCGAGAGGCTCTGCAGTCTGGAAGGTGATTTCAAGATCAGGATACGAATGATGAACCCGGACAGTCTGAGAGGCCAGGAATCAGATCTCGCAAGGATCATCGGGTATGCCAAGGTCTACAAGTTTCTCCATCTTCCGGTGCAGACGGGGAGCGATAGGTTGATAAAGGCAATGGGGCGAGGGTACAAAGTCCAGGAGTTCGAGGATCAGGTCACCACAATCAGGCAGGCGGTGCCGAGACTGACCCTATCGACAGACGTTATCTGCGGATTCCCTGGCGAATACGATCAGGACCACATTGACACGTTGGAGATGCTGCATAGGGTCAAGCCCAACATCGTCAATGTTACCCGGTTCTCGAGCCGTCCTGGAACTGTGGCCGAATCGATGAGCCCCCAGGTGGTCAGTCGCATCGCAAAAGAACGGTCAAGGGATATCGCGAAATTGCGGTTCGAGATAGCCTCGGAGATCAATTCCAGACTGATTGGGGAATGCCTGGAGGTTATCGCGACGGAGGAAGGCAAGGCCGGAACTACGATTTGCAGGGACTTCGCTTTCGTTCAGGTCGTTATCCCACTGAAGCTACCTCTGGGCACAAAGTTAAAAGCGGAAATTACGGAATCGCATCCAACATATGTCATTGGGCGATCGATCAATAAATTCATTTATTCATATTAATAGCACATAATGGCGATTTTATTATTCAAATAGCGTTGGAGCTCATTCAGGTCCGTTCCATTCTGAGCCTTCTTTCTGGCTGTTGACCGCGATCTCCTCGACGTCTCATCTTATCTTCTTCCAGCGGTTGCCATTCTCATGGTAATGGCCATGATAACACACAGCAAGATGCATATGGCGTTCACTGCCGCCAGTCCCCATGCCAGGTAAGGCGCGGAGAGCACAACAGCTGCCAACGATCCTCCCATGAAACCGGCGCTATTGAAGAGGGATGAGACCGTCCCCCGCAGCTCGGGAGAGAGCTCCACTGCCAACGTCAGCTGCGATGCCCATGCGATCGCGGAGCCGATCGCGAAGATAGCAAGAGCTACTGCATATAGGAACGCCGTATCGGATGCCAGCATGAGCACGAGGGAAACAGCCATGATGAAGAAACCAAGCCCGGCGCTCCTGAACAAACCCATCCTAACTACCAGCTCCCCCGCCACTCTCGAGGCCAGCAGCCCCACCAGTCCCGCTGTTGCCAATATCACACCGATCCCCTCGCTTGTGATGAAGAGTGGAGGCTCCGACAGCCGGTTCGAGACGAAGGCCTGGTTCCCGATGTAGGACAATACATGCATGAATCCCGTGATCGAGAGGAGGACGACGGGGCGGAGCCGCCAAGCCCTTCTAATGCGGGAGAGCACGGATCTCATCCAGTCCTTCCCAGCCTCGATTCTTGTCTCCCCCTTGCTCTTATGAATGAACGCCAGTGCGAACGAAAGGATCGCGATGAACCAGAAGGTCAGTCGCCAATCGACGATGGAGAACAAGCCTGCAACCAGCGGACCGAGCGAGATGCCGGCGGTGGTGGCTCCAGTGAAAAGACCCATGGCCACGCCTTTTCTGTCACCTGGGACCAGATCCCCAAGCAAGGCGACCAAGACCGGCTGCAGGAATGCGAAACCTATGCCCTGGACCGCCCTCGAAATGTAGAACGTCACCAGCTCTGGCGATAGCGCAGTGAGAATGCAACCGACGGCATATACCATGAAGCCAATGCGCAGGACTTTAGTGCGCCCAAACACATCCGAGAGAGCCCCGGTAAAGAGCGAGAAGAGCGCGAAGGGGAGCATGAAGAAGGTAATCGACAGCAGGACCTCTGGCGTTCCGGCATTGAAATAGGCTTTGAGCTCCGGGACCAGGGCAAGCACCGCATTCGATGCCAGAGGTCCGATGAATGCACCAGTGTAGATCGCGAAGCGGCGCGCNNGTCCGGCAACCCCAAGGCGTTATCGCATCATTTATCAAGAACCTGTGCATTCGCTGGTGGCGCCTTTCCCTTGCTCTTGCATTCCTCTTATATACGAGAAATCGAATCGAGGCACCACAGCCCCGTAGTGTAGTGGTCAATNNGACGGCAGTTCGAATCTGCCCGGGGCTACCATCCCTCTCCTATCACCACTTCTCTTTGTGGACCACTTCGTTCGTATCCAACCGGGAGGTATGGAACCCTTCCTTCATCGGACGTCCGATGGGCAGTATGGCGACCGGTCGGATGTTGTCGGGGATGCTGAGCACCTTGGAGACCTCACGCTCATCGAACGCCCCGACCCAGCAGCTTCCGAAACCTTGACTGACAACGTAGAGGAGGATATGCTCGATGGCAGCAGCGGAATCCTGCAGACAATAGAGTTGCGCCCCTCTGGTGCCGTAATTCCTGATCCGGTTCTGGTTGGCGCAGACCACGATTACGACCGGGGCCTCCTCGATGAAAGCCTGCCCGAAGGCCGCCTTGGCCAGTCTTTTCTTGGAAAGGGCGTTCCTGACCACGATGAAATCCCTTGACTGCAAGTTTCCCGCCGAAGGTGCGAGTATCGCCATCCTCAAGGCCTCGTTGACGACCTTCTCTGGCACGTCCTCTTCCGTGAATGATCGGACGCTGACCCTTGTCTCGACGCTCTCGACCAATCCCATCTGATGATCCTCGCTCGATTTCGCCATCGAGAATACTAGAGTAGGAATCTGATTTTATACATTATGCATCCGCGCATCGATCGAAGGCACCGCTAGCCGCTGAACGACGCTCCGATCGGGCATCGATGGGAAGATAGTTATCGGGGCATGATTCTCCTCCGATCATGCAGGTGCAGTGCGTCATCGAGCTGGATTATGAGAACCAGAGCGATGCGGAGAAGGTCGCTAGGTCGATATCGCTGGACAATGGCCTTTTCGCTCAGGCCGAGGTCCGAGGGAACAAGCTCGTGCTGACCGCTTCCGCAGCCTCGGCACCGTCGATGCTCCACACGCTGGAGGACCTGCTTTCCTGCGTGAAGGTGGCCGATGAAATGGTCAAAGGGGTTGAAGGCTCAGGCAACGGCCTCTCTGACCTTGACGACTAGGCCCTTCTTCACCGCGAGCATCTCGTTCCTCACCAGGACCGTCCGGCCGATGGCGATCAGTTCGTCCGCTTCGTTGACGACCAGGACCTCATCCATCGGTATCAGCTCAGGATCGCAATCCAGCACGAAGCCGCCGAAGACGTTCTTGCCCTCCTTGTTGAACTCGGCCGAATCGGCGTTCACGATGACTCGCATCCGCGGTGAAGGGAATTTCTTCTGCAGCTTCTTCGCTCCAGCGGGGCGAAGGGTGAACAGTCCATCCGGTGCCCTCATGGAAACGACGTGTTGTCCATCCACCAAGACATTCCTGATCTTATCCGTGTTCTTCGACTTGACGATCTGCATCTTTCCATCGAAGAGCGCGTCCGCCGCCCCCTTCCCGAATTGGTAATCTGCCACGGCTCTCACTTTCGCGACATCGATGTCGAAATCGCTCTTCTCGCCCGACAGCGATGAAAGCATCTCCACAGTTCCTTCGCCATCGTACAGCAGGCACATTCCATACTGCTGGCAATGGGAGAAGTGCTCCATCATCTCCTTGACATGCTCCTCCATCTCTCGGTCCTTGATCTTCGGGAACAGCGATTGCGCGATGGGGTAGACCTCATCGAGCTCTATCGGCACCGGTCCGAAGGGCGACATCACCAGGAAATGTGCGTCGGCCACGTCCGAAAGCTTGGCCATCAGCGGCGCGTACGTTCGAGAGTAAGGCCTCTCCGCGTCCTCGAATCCGACCAGGATCTTGTTCGGTGGCTGACGATAGCGCTCGAAGTACCTTTCCTCGTACCGCAGGAAGCAGGGGCGGTTCAACGACTCCGGACCGGTGTAGAACATCGCCCCCTCCCGGCTCAGCGGCTCGAATCGCTCCAGGTATTTGCGATGCTCGCGCAGGCGCCTCAGCCCGTCCAGGAGCGCCGGGTGCGAACGGCAGCGGGTCTCCACCAATTCCCAGAGGGTACCTTCATGCATGGCGCGCTTCGCCCGCTCGATCTCCTTCTTTGATGCATAGAGATTGTGCTTCGCCAATGCCAGCATTCGCTCCTTGTCCGGGAGCGCTGCTAACGATTCCAGTGTATGTGCGCGACAGGCCGGGCATTCGCACTCCAGCGTCTTCATGTCTGCCAGGTGCATCGTGCCCTCGGGGAACATCAACCGGTCGTCCCGAGCGAATTTCGCATAGGAAGCGGAATCGAACATGTCACAGCCGAGGAGGATGGCTAGCGCGAAGACCATCGGATGCCCAGCCCCAAAGAGGTGCACCGGCCTGGCAGGCATCAATCCCTTCTTGGAGGCGATGATGACATCGACCAAGTCGGCGAACCGGTAGCGTTCCATCAGAGGCACAACCCCGCCGATCGGATGGACGTCCACGTCCATTGACGCCATCTCGCGGGCGCAGCTCTCCCTCTGATCTGGATAGACCGACCCTTGGACGACGCCGGCCAGCTTCATCTCTCCCTTGATGGAAGCGGCCTCCTTCGTCCTATGCAGGGTCTCGTCCACCGCCTGCCTGGTCTTTTCTGGCCCCCAGTCCGGTTCGGTGAATATGTCCAGAACGGTCCCGATGTCGGAACCGATATCCCTTTGGAAAGCCACGATGTCCTTATTGACGAGCTCGACCTCCCCATACATGTGGCTTTGGAACGTGCCACTATCGGTCATGACTATGCCGTCGTAGCCGATCAGCTGATGCACGCCCTTCTCCAGAGCGGCTTGCCTGAGGACAGGGTCGTTGCGAATAATATATGAATTTGTGATGAGGGCCTGAAAGCCAAGCTCCTCCTTCATGACCGATGGCGGGATGGTGATCAAGCGCGGGTTCAGCACCGGCAGCAGGGCCGGGGTCTCCAAGGTCCCATGCTTGGTATCGAAGCGGCAGATCCTTGCCAGGCCATCTCGTTTCAGGATCTCGAACATGGATGAGTGTAGGCGAAGACGATATTAAGGCTTTGATGTCGCGGTCGATCTCAAGTAGCCGCCTCGGCTTCGAGGAGGTAAGAGTTTATGGAGTGCCGAAAATGAAACCTCATTGTCAGCTGGATATCAAGCGCATAGCGCAGATGCCCGCCTGTCCCTCAACCTCTTATTTATTTCTCTTTTCACGATGTAAGACAGTGGCCTATCTTTTCAAGTTGAAGTGCTGCAAGGGCAATTGTCGCATTGCGGAGCCAAGCGTAATCAACCTCAGGGGTAAGATCTGAACTCATGCCATAACATTCGACTTTACGAAGATAACCGAGGGAACCATCGGATCCCGTGGCCAGTAATTGCTTCGTCGCCTAATGTGATTTTTTCTCAATCTCCCACCAGTGATTGAATGACATAAAGGAATACTGTTCGACTGTAGTTGGTTGAGCTGAAAACGTCAATCCAGATAATCAGATCAATCGTCTCGTCGTAAAGTGTCAAGCCGCAATTTGAGTTTTCATTCGCATAATGCAAGGGTGATTGAGACTTGCTGGACGAACGAAATCCAGATATGTTACGATCGCTCGGTTGGAGAGTCATCTTTTCAGCTATGCTTATCTCCGGTGGTTGATTCACCAACGCGTAAAATCCACCAGTTGAGATCATAATGACTATGACGATGATGGCTGCGATCTTCCGCCCTTTGCTGACTATCCAACTCCTTAAATTAATCAGGTCCAAGGATATCAAGAATGGTGACGAAAGGGATGCGCCGAGGTTCTAGTTCAAACAGAGGATCTCGAATCCTCATCTTTTTTAATGAGTTGATTTTAGAACCTTGAAAAGGTTCTGAGGGCCAACTGGCCCTCCGTTGTTTAAAGGATTCACTTCTTTATTAATGACAAGGTCGTCTTATGGTCGAACACTGGGAAAACACGACCTGTGCAGAAGTCCATTGGCGCCATAAATTCTGGCTCCATCATCATGAGCTTCATGAGATTGTCCATGCTCGGTGTCTCATAAAGCACATATACCGTATGCGCTAGATGGTCGTCGTAGCTGCCAACAAATTTAATTCCATACTTGGCGCATAAGGATTCGACCTTCTCATACCAATTTACTGTTGCTGCACGGTATTTTGGTTCATGTGTCGGGCACAAATCGGCTGGGTGTTGCGTCACCTGCATTACTAACACTGTTAATCCCCCCAAGAATACTAGTTAAACCAGCCTAATAAGGATTTCCCACTTAGGTGTAAGTGCGGGATCCGGTTAAGTTCGGATGCTCAAAGATTTAGGTGGCCGGAAAATGGAACATCATAGTCTGCTGGATGAAGCGCTTTAGGTATTGATGCTCGCCTGTTCCCTAAACCCCTTCTTTCTTTCTTCTCCAGACCATCATATACAATGTTATCAATCCAATGACAATTACAAACGCAACTAAAATCCCGACTAGTGCAAATGGACTACTCAGGAGATTTGCAGGCCCATAATTGTAATCGAGCGTGAAATTCCCGGCTGCGTGAGCGACAATCCATACGTTGTAGTATCCAGATGGCAATTCTCCTTCAATACTGGCTGATGTGACATTAAGCTCAGAGAGCGAGTGAATGTAGTCATAACTCATGTTGTTCTGAAGCTGGTGCAGGCTCTCATTGGTCATCACAAGTAGGTCGAATCTCGCCGTTCCAACGACCTCCACCGACAGAACATAGCCTTCATGCGAAGGGGTTCCGAAGCCGCCCACTGGTCCTGCATGAGGAAGCCCAAGAATGGCGGTCGCATCTACTGGTGCCGGGATGAAAACGATAAGTCCAAGAATCGAAGTAATGAGACAAAATACCGAGACTATGTTCAAAATGGTTTTCTTCATCATTGAACCTCAAGCTGTGTTAGCTCCAAATTTGCCTAACTAGTTATGCAATAAAGAATATTTGATGCTCGTCTATTCCTAAATCCCTTCTTTCTCACTTTAGCTTTCTCCCAACAATAGGTTTTTGACGGCGTGAAAGAAAACATCATGGTCTGTGGCCGAATCGCTCAGAAGATGCTCGCCTGTTCCCTAAACCCTTTCAACTTTTCTTCCTTTCTTTCATATTTAGTGGGATTCGTGAGTTTCGGGCTCAGAGCTTGTTGCGGTTATTTACTTACAAGATAGCGGTTAATCTTCTCACTTGTAGACCAACAATGCAGGCAGTCTCGTTGCAAAGGAAAGACGCATCGGTCGTTTCTCGATGAGTTTGTATCATCGGTTTCGACTTTCATAGCATGAGCGAAAAGAACTTGAGAATATGTTCCGCGATCATGTCTATCGCCTCGAAATGATTCTGTGGCAGATAGTCAGGATGAGTCTCGTGGGTTAGTAGAATCGTCACTGCTCGTCCATTCTTATCCGCATCGATGTCAATACCCCTTTGATAGGGTGTCAAGACATTGTTCAAGACCGGGTCAAGATTCAATGATTCCGCCAGAGCTCCGCCCTTCCAGACAAATTCATGAGGTCCTTGCTTGAAGCTTAGGCTATTTGCCATCATCCATTCTGCTTTCAAATTCTTGGCATTTTTGCCGACCTCAGACCTAACAACGAATAATGATGGAAATAGGTCGAACCTTTCCCATCCACTCTAAGAAAATCGAGCTGGTGAATACTCCCTTCATCAATCTTGAGTGCTCCGATTCTTGTTCTATACAACGCCCCTGGGATGGAATGATCTATCTAATCGGGATCATTCTCCGTGATTTTCCTCGTTGAGATTCCCAGCATGTTGAGATTATTTGCAGTATTCATCGGCCCATTCAAGCCCCGTTGTTCTCCCAATAGTTACCATACTATCGACCTTGCTCAATTCTCCTATAAAGTAAAGTGATATTAGATATTCAATGAACTTGCAGCCTCCGCCAAATCCTTAACTCCCTTTCCTTTTTTTCAGGATGCGGTGAGGTTCGGGCCCTGAGCTACTTTTTAAGAATAATATCAAAGATATTTGAACAGCAGAAATTTGATGCTCAAAGCCACTGGCTGAAGCTCAATAGCGCTTCTTCCCCTGTCCCTAAACCCTTTACTTCATCCTTTCGAATCCCACGTAGTGGAAATTGAACGGTCTCTTGGTTTGCCCGTTTGACAGTTGAATTGATACCCAAGCACTTCATCGTGAGATTCACCACGATAGGCCGGATGGAATGGAATTAAGCCTCTAGGTGTAATAGAGCTGTCAGGGTGATGCCGACGCTGAGCGCTGGGATACCGACGAGGTAAGTGACTTCAACCCAAATTGGAAGAACATCGAAAGCATAGAATTTCCAAGCACTCAGGTCGCCACTCGGCCCAATACTCATCCGCATTAATTGATCTAATACGACGTAGATGCCAATGACGAGCAATCCCAAGACCAGCGTCACGTTGCGCCAGTGTTTTGCGCGGTCCCGCATCAGAGGCATAAGGAGTACATTCGGGTGCAACCCCAAAAGGTTTATGATGTGCCCGGCAGGTGTTGCTGCGAATGCCAGCCGCCCACTTCGAAAATAAGATGGTCATAGCCGTACGCAAGGACCTGAAGCTCTCGCCAGGAAAGTTGGCAGTCCAGGTTGCGCATGCTGCCGTCAATTGCGCACTCAGCTCGAAGAAGAGGAAGGCAGAATGGTTCGATCGATGGTACGAAGAAGGCCAGAAGAAAGTGGTGGTCAAGGTGAACGATCTCAAGGAGCTGCTGGATCTAAAGATGGCAGCGGAGAGCGCCGGCCTGGTAACATCGCTCATTACAGACGCGGGAATGACGGAGCTCCCGCCTAACACTACCACATGCCTCGGGATCGGGCCAGCGCCGGACAACCTCATTGACAAAGTGACAGGTCATCTAGGGCTGATGTGAGTTGAAGCCGCACGTCCGAGTGCTCGGCATCGATGACTCGCCTTTCTCATTCTCAGATTCGAAGGTCGCGGTCGTTGGCGTGGTGATGCGTCTGTCGAACTATGTCGAAGGTGTGATGCACTCCCGCCTCACCAGGGACGGGGAGGATGGGAATGACGTGCTGGCCAAGATGATTAACTCATCCCGTTACAAGGACCAGGTGCGGTTGGTTATGCTCGATGGAGTGGCGATGGGAGGCTTTAACGTAATCGACATCGAAGAGTTGAGAAACGAAACCGGCCTCCCGGTAGCCAGCGTGACCCGGGACCCTCCTGATTTCAAGAAGATAGAAGGGGCGCTGAGGCGCCATTTCCCGGACTGGGAGCGACGCCTTCGGATCATCACTCGCACGCAGCTATTCCAAGTGAATACAGGCCATAAGCCGTTGCACGTCGCGGTGGCGGGGATCGATGAGAACGAAGCTGCTGATTTGATCAGGAATAGCATTGTGCGCGGGGCTTTGCCAGAACCGATCCGGATAGCTCACTTGATCGCACGGGCGATCGAGAAAGGTGAATCGAAAGGCGATGCCTAGAAGGGGGGTTCTAGGCATCCTTTCAATTTCATCGCGATCTCCAAGTTCTTCTCGTTGATGTTCTCGAGCAGGACCTCGGTGCTGCTCTTCGTCAGTGGATGAATGTGAACGCGAAGGCCTGACTCAGGGAGGTCCAAATGGTAGGCAGATCCATCGCCAGATCGTTTGTGGCTATGTCCGATCGTCATTAGGTGTGCAACCAACCTCTCTTCCAGCTGTTTTGGGTCGTTCGAGAAGAATCTCTTCTCGCCGGAAAGGAAGCGCTCTTTGTTCTGCGATTGGTATGTCATTATGCCGATCAGCGACATCAGCAGCCCTCCCTCTACGGCGAAGGTCGCTGGATGCTCCGGGTTGAAATCGACCGTGAACGATAGCAGTGAGACGGCGAAGACGCTAATCGCTGCAATGTATATCATCCCTACGATGCTGGTCATTAGTTTCGGAGGCAGGGAGTTGCGCACCCAGGTCTTGAAATGCAGGCTATGCATTCGCTGCGCCGGGATGATCATGAACAATGCGACCACGATGGAAAGGGCTAGTAACAATAACGTGAGCTCGCTGAATAGAACGTATGAGAAGAGCATTGCCGCCAGCACACCTGGAACGACCGCGGCCATCACCAGTTGGATGACGTTCTCCGCATGTTCTATTTCGGCCCTTGGGTCGCTTGCTTCGGCTGGCATTCCCATCCCAATCCTATAAAGCGATGCCGGGTATAAATACGTCTGCTATTTGTCTGACAATGTGAATCCATCCTACAAGTCGGAAAAGAACATTTCGCTACGTTTCTATCCGCGTCAGGATTAAGAACCATTAATAGCCAATAATCGTTCGGCTCTTTGCCAAAAAGAAAAACGTCGATCACTAGGGATGTTTTTCATGTGATATCCCGCTTGGCGTTTTCGTCGCGGTAATGACCACTGGCTATCAACGGATAGTTATTAATACTGCGGTGCTATAGGACGGGTGCTGAAGCGACCAAAAAACCCTCAACGCTTAAATATAATGAGCGTAATAGGGCGACAGCTTCCCATTCAAAGGTGAAATTAATGGCTCGAGGTTTATACACTGCCAGCAAGCTCCGGAAGGACAGGCAGAGATTCCGATGGAGTGACAGCACTTACAAGAGGAGAATGCTTCGGTTGAAAGAGAAGTCTGATCCGTTAGAGGGCGCTCCTCAGGCACGAGGCATCGTTCTTGAAAAGGTCGGTATTGAGGCAAAGCAGCCCAATTCCGGCATCAGGAAGTGCGTTAAGATCCAGCTTATCAAGAATGGCCGCCAGATCACCGCATTCACGGTCGGCGATGGCGCCATCAATTTCATAGACGAGCATGACGAGGTCCTGGTGGAAGGCATCGGGGGCAGAATGGGACGTTCTTATGGTGATATCCCTGGAGTCCGTTTCAAGGTCGTTCAGGTGAACAACGTCTCCCTGAACGAGCTGGTCAGGGGCAGGAAAGAGAAACCGGTGAGGTGAATAAGATGGAAGAGACTCAAATCGCGACCCCGATGCCGGCCCCACCGGCCAAGGAAATGCTTCTATTCAGCAAGTACAGTTATTTCGAAATCGTCGTCAGGGACGCCGGACTGGCAAAGTATATCAATCTGTCGTCGACGTCTGTCCCGCATTCCGATGGTCGACACGCCAACCGATCGTTCGGGAAAGTGAAGTTGAACATCGTCGAGCGATTGATCAACAACATGATGAGAACTGAAGTCTTCACCGGGAAGAAGCTAAAGGCCTATCGAGTCGTCTCGGAGGCTTTCGACATCATCGCCACGAAGACCAAGAAGAACCCGATTCAGGTTTTGGTGGAAGCTCTTGAGAACGCCGCGCCGCGCGAAGAAGTCACCAGGCTGCAGTTCGGAGGCATCTCCGTACCGAAGGCAGTGGACGTCGCGCCATCCCGCAGATTAGATATCTCCCTGAGGAACATCACTAAGGGCGCCATCCAGACAAGCTTCAAGAACACCAAACCCATCCAAGAGTGCCTCGCGGACGAGCTGATACTCGCTTCTAAGAACGACATGAACAGCTTCGCAGTGGCCAAGAAGGAAGAGGTAGAAAGGGTCGCATCCTCCGCCAGGTGAGCGCGAGCATCTGCAACTTTAAGGTGTTATTATGGGACGTAAGGAAGAGAATATCAAAAAGGCTCAGGCCATCATGCGCAATCCCAAGCAGATACGCAATATTGGGACCGCGGCACACATCGATCACGGGAAGACAACGCTAAGCGATAACCTGATCGCCGGCGCAGGAATGATGTCCGAGGACCTAGCAGGCAAGCAGCTCATGCTCGACTTCGATGAGCAGGAGCAGGCACGAGGCATCACCATCAACGCAGCTAATGCATCCATGGTCCACGTCTTCGAGGGAAAGGAGTACCTCATCAACTTGATCGATACCCCCGGCCATGTCGACTTCGGTGGGGACGTCACTAGGGCGATGAGGGCGTTGGACGGTGTCATCATCCTGGTCTGCGCGGTAGAAGGCATCATGCCACAGACCGAGACTGTTATTCGTCAAGCTCTGAAGGAGCGGGTTAGGCCGGTCTTGTTCATCAACAAGGTCGACCGTTTGATAAACGAGCTAAAGGTGACACCGGAGCAGATGCAGCAGCGCTTCGTTCAGATCATCACTGAGGTCAACCGCAGAATAATGTCGCAAATGCCAGAACCGCTGAACAAGGAGTGGCAGGTCAGCGTTCAGGACGGCACTGTCGCCCTCGGTTCGGCATTCCACAATTGGGCTGTGAGCGCTCCTTATATGAAGAAGTCCAACACCTCGATGAGGGATGTTTACGAGCACTGCAAGAACAACGACCAGAAGACCCTGGCCAAGAAATCACCGGTGCACGAAGTGTTGCTGGACATGGCGATCAAGCACGTCCCCAATCCATTGGAGGCGCAGAAGATCCGCATCCCGGTCATCTGGAAGGGTGACCTGGAGAGCCCCATCGGGAAGGCCATGATGAACTGCGACCCGAACGGACCGACCACCATGATGGTCACAAAGATCATCATGGACCCGCATGCTGGTGAAGTGGCCGTCGGGAGATTGTTCTCGGGAAAGGTCGTCAAGGGGATGGAGATGTACATCTCTGGCATGACCAACACCAACCGGGTCCAGACTGTCGCGCTGAGCGTCGGTGCAGACCGCATCGCGGTCGAGGAGATGGACGCGGGCAACATCTGCGCCGTCGGTGGTTTGAAGGATGCAGTCGCCGGCTCCACCGTCACCACCATGAAGGACATGGAGTCCTTCGAAAAGATCACTCACTATTCTGAGCCCGTGGTCACTGTTGCGATCGAGGCCAAGCATATGAAGGACCTGCCCAAGCTGGTCGAGGTCCTCAGGACCGTTGCCAAGGCCGATCCGTCGCTAAGCGTCCAGATCAACCAGGAAACCGGAGAGAACCTCTTGTCTGGAATGGGCGAGCTGCACCTCGAGATCACTATCTATCGGATAGTTAACGAGCACAAGGTCGAGATCAAGACCTCACCGCCGATCGTCGTTTACAGAGAATGCGTGAAACAGAAGGGCGGTCCGTTCGAGGGCAAGTCCCCGAACAAGCACAACAAGTTCTACATCGAGGTGGAGCCGTTGGAGCAAGCGGTCTATGACGCCATCAAGGCAGGCGATATTAAGACCGAAGGCAAGATCAAGGACCCGAAGGCACTTGCAAAGCAATTGCAGGACCTCGGGATGGACCGCGATGAGGCACGTGGCATAGTTTCGTTCAAGGACACCAACGTCTTCATGGACGTCACCAAAGGTATCCAATACCTTAACGAGACGTTAGAGTTGGCAAAGCAGGCATTCGACGAGGCCATGACCGTCGGTCCATTGGCTCAAGAGAAGTCGATGGGCATGAAGGTCAGATTGGTCGATGCCAAGCTCCATGAGGACGGGGTCCATCGTGGCCCGGCGCAGGTCATTCCCGCAGTTCGCTCTGGCATCTATGGAGCGATGTGCCTGGGCGAGCGCGTTCTCATGGAACCGATCCAGAAGATATTCATCAATGTTCCTCAGGACCTGATGGGTGACGCCGTAAGAGAGATCCAAGCAAGGCGCGGCGTCATAGAGGATATCAGCCAAGAAGGGGAGGCAGCGGTGGTTTCCGCGAAAGCCCCAGTGGCGGAGATGTTCGGGTTCGCGAGCGCGATCCGAGGTGCGACCCAAGGCCGCGCCCTGTGGTCGACCGAGAACTCCGGATTCGTCAGGGTGCCAACCGAGATTCAGACCAAGGTAGTGGCAGAGATCCGCAAGCGCAAGGGACTCAATCCAGAGCCTTATGATGCAGGCTACTATTCGGGCTGAGGCGGAAAAACCGTTAAATATGAAATACGGTATGGAGAACTAAAATCGAAAAATTGGAGGCTGGAACATGGCAGAGAAACCTCATTTGAACTTGGTGTTCATTGGTCACGTCGATCATGGAAAGTCAACCGCAGTTGGACGTCTATTGGCCGACTCTGGAGCAATCGAACCATACTTGATCGAGAAATATAAGAAATTGGCAGAGGAGAAGGGAAAGGCGACCTTCGAATTCGCCTGGGTTATGGACTCGCTGAAGGAAGAGAGGGAACGCGGTGTCACAATCGACGTGTCCCATAAGCGGTTCAACAGCGACAAGTACTACTTCACCATCATCGACGCTCCGGGTCACCGCGACTTCGTGAAGAACATGATTACCGGTACCTCGCAGGCAGACGCGGCCGTCCTGGTCGTCTCCGCTATCGAGGGACCACAGGCCCAGACCAAGGAGCACATCTTCTTGGCAAGGACGTTGGGCGTCACTCAGGTCATCGTCGCTATCAACAAGATCGACGCTACCAAGCCAGCCTACGATCAGAAGCGCTTCGAGGAAGTAAAGGACGAGGTCACCAAGCTCCTGAAGGGCGTCGGCTACAAGATGGAGAAGGTCCAGATCATTCCGTTGTCCGCGTACAAGGGGGACAACGCCGTCAAGCCGTCGACGAACTTGCCATGGTACAAGGGACTGACACTGCTCCAGTCATTGGACCAGCTCGAAGTCCCGCCTCAGGCCACCAATTTGCCGCTCAGGCTACCAGTCCAGGACGTCTATACCATCACTGGTATCGGGACCGTTCCTGTCGGACGCGTTGAGTGCGGCATCCTGAAGCCGGACATGAAGGTCATCTTCATGCCTTCCAACAAGATCGGCGAAGTGAAGAGCATCGAGATGCACCACGAGCAGATGCTACAGGCAAAGCCTGGCGACAACGTCGGCTTCAACGTTCGCGGCCTCGCCAAGAACGACATAAAGCGCGGCGATGTGGCCGGGCCGGTCGACAACCCGCCGATGGTCGCCAAGACGTTCACAGCGCAGATAATGGTCCTCAACCACCCGTCAGTGATCACGGTCGGATACACCCCGGTGTTCCACTGCCACACTGCACAGGTCGCCTGCACCTTTATAGAGCTCCTGAAGAAGATGGACCCGAAGACAGGACAGGTCAAGGAAGAGAATCCACAGTTCCTGAAGGCAGGGGACGCGGCGATCGTGAAGATCCAGCCGACCAAGCCCCTGGTCATCGAGAAGGCCAAGGACTTCCCCCAGTTGGGAAGGTTCGCCATCAGAGATATGGGCCAGACCGTCGCGGCAGGCATGTGCATCGATGTCGAGANNGGATTTCACTGAGCGGCACCGACCCGAAGAAGGTCGACAGTGTCTGCAGTCAGATCAAGTCAATCTCCCAGAGAACTGGAGTGGCCATTCGTGGCCCGATCCCCCTGCCCACCAAGAAGCTGAAGGTGCCTTGCAGGAAGAGCCCCGATGGCGAAGGTTCCGAGACCTGGGACCGATGGGAGATGAGGATACACAAGCGCCTCATCGACCTTGACGCTGACGAGCGAGCCCTCAGGCAATTGATGCGCATACAGGTTCCCGATGGCGTTAACATCGAGATCGTGTTGCGCTCCTAAGC
>PMBU01000073.1 GCA_003153895.1 Methanomassiliicoccaceae archaeon
CCTCCGCCTTGCGAAGGCGGCGATCTTCCAGCTGATCTACTTGCCCTTCGGCGTCATGGAATACGAGGTATGCTTATAATCCTTTTCTAGCAACTTCTTCTAAAATAGAACTGGAAAATCAAAATGATTAGGTTGCTATCCCTCGTGGAATTCCAATCGGTTCAGCCTTGCTTGATCCGTTTCTCTGCATATCTGATGATCTCATCCACCGCGCTCGGTGCATTTCCTATGTAATTCCGGGCTTCCATTATCCTTTTCAATTCCTTCGCGCTCATTACTTCCTTAACCAGCTTAGTGGCCAGAAGCGCCTCAAAGAGGCCAACATCTTTCTTCTCAGCGTCTAAGCTAGCTTTTCGCACGATCGCGTGGGCATCCTGCCGGCCGATGCCTTTGTCCACCAAGGCGATCATCACCGCTTCCGCCATGATCGTTCCCCTCGATAGCTCGATGTTACGCCTCATGTTAGCCGGTCTCACGACCAGGCTCGAGAACACTTCTTCAGTCTTGGTCAAGATGTCGTCGGTGAGGACGAAAGCATGAGGGATGATGAAGCGCTCAGCCGACGAGTTCGTCAGATCCCTCTCGTGCCAGAGGACCATGTCCTCCAGCGCAGGGTACACGAACCCTCTCGCTATCCGCGCCAGACCGCAGACATTCTCGGATGTTATGGGGTTCTTCTTTTGGGCCATTGTTGATGAGCCCACCTGCTTCTCGCTGTCGAATGCCTCGGCGACCTCCTGGACCTCGGATCGCTGAAGGTTCCTTACCTCTGTTGCATAACGCTCGCAGGAGGTGCATATCAATGCTAGAAGGCTAATCACCTCGGCATATCGGTCTCGGCACACGATCTGCGTCGCCGCCTCCTCATAGCCAAGGTCGAGCTGCTTCATCACCTCGATCTGGATCGCTTTGGCTTTCTTGCCAAAAGCGGCTCCGGTACCAACGGCGCCCGACATCTTGCCTACTACAGCTCTGCTACGCACTTCCCGAAGTCGGTCCCTATGACGGAGCATCTCCATCATGTAACCGGCGATCTTGAACCCAAAAGTGGTAGGGATTGCGAATTGGCCATGGGTCCTAGCTACCATTATCGTGGCCCGATGCTTTTTAGCAAGTCCCGCCAACGTGAGGATCAACTTATCGACGTCATCCTCGAGAAGGTCGATAGCCGATCTAAGCTGCAAAGCGGTGGCCGTATCGACGATGTCATTGGACGTCGCTCCCAGATGAACATACTTTCCCGCCTTTCCAGCATTCTCGGTGATGGCTTTGACCATGGCCATAACGTCATGCTTCGTCTCTAGTTCGATCTCCTTGACCCTATCAAGGCTTACGTGGTCCTGTTCGCAGGCGGCAACGATCAACTTCGCCTCCGCCATCGAGAAATCTCCCACTTTTGCATGGGCTAAGGCTAGCGCAGCCTCCACCTTGAGTTGCATGCGCAGACGGTTGTCCTCGCTGAGGATGATTTTCATCTCTTCGCGCCCATAGCGATAGTCCAGGGGGCAGATTACCATAGACTCACAGGCATCGAATATGGATAGTCCATTTTTATAGTTAAGCATGCATTTCTCACCTCCGTCCGCTCATCCGTCGACGCTGGCAATTAGCCCGAACATCCATTTTAAGATGATAATCGCCGGAAAATCATTAAGAGGGGATGAATATAATATTCCGGAAAGCAGGGGAATGTATGAAGGAAGGTTATCGCGGTCGAACACCAGTTGAACTCATAAATTTCTTCCGCTCTTCTGGCGGGCACTCGCTTCTGATTAAGGGAGACGCAGGAACCGGAAAGACGACTTTGGCACTCCAGCTCATCGAAGAACTTTCCAATGAGCAACCAGATTATTATCTTTCAACCAGAGTGTCGGACGAAGCCCTATTTCGCCAGTTCCCTTGGCTGGAAGAGAAGGCCAAACGCAACGACGTCCTCCGTGCAGGCAAGACATTCCTTAGCAAAACCAAGCAGCCTTCCCACGCGGCGAAAGAAATCCAGGCCGATCCTCAATTAAAGGCAGCGAAGGACCTATTGAGAGCTTTGGGCAAGTCGGATAATAAAAGATCGGTGGTCAGATCTGAGCTGCTTAAGCTCGAAGGCCAGATCGAGACCGGCGAGATCGAGAGGGACGATAATGATACCATGAGCAAGGAGATGACCGACGAAGGTCTCGTCATGGACATTGGAGTGATCCTCCCCGAGCTCGAGCTTGCATATGATATGGCCGAGGCGAACCTACCGACCAAGACATTCATCGTCCTAGATTCGATCGATGCGCTGTCCGAACATTATGGCGTCAGCGCTCAGAGGATCATGACCACCCTGCAGAAGGACCTGGTCGAGCAGTCATCCACCAACATCACCTACGTTATGGAGACGGCAGACAAGAACATCTTCGATTACTTAGGCGACGGAGTGGTCCGCTTATATAATAATAGCATGGACGGAAGAAGGGTCCGGGAGCTCGTCATCGAGAAGCTACGTGGCCAAATGGTGGAGCGCTGGAAGTATCCATTCACGTTGATAGACGGCAGATTGAGAGTATTCGACAATTACTGGTTCACCATCCCGGACGAGCCGGACAAGCATACTCCGCTCGCGGACCCAGGCGTGAACCGATTATCGTTCGGCAATGAGTCCATGGACCTGGTCTTCGGAGGCATTAAGCGCGGGACCGTGGTTCTACTGGAGGTCGGCGACGACGTACCGCAGGAATATGTCCGTGCCATCGAATACGGCCTGGTTTCTGATTTCCTATCGAAGAAGCGCGGTGTCATCTGGTTCCCGCTGTTCGCTGTGAACTACGATACACTGGACAAACAGATGCGCAAAATGGTCGGCAAAGATGCGGTCACCGGCTGCATGAGGGTGCTTGACCATGAAACCCCGTCGGAAAAGACCTACGACTTCCTGACCGTCATCGAAGGGAGCGATGCCTCTCAGGATCTGCGCATGAACTCGCTCCGCTTCATGTTGTCCAAGGCTGCCATCGAGCCCTACATATCCCTGCTGGGCTTCGATTCGCTAGAAGCGCTCTATGGGGATGATGTCCTGCCGAAGGTCAATGTACATCTGGAAGGGATGAAGCGCTCCGGCAACGTGGTTTTCGCCGAGGCGACCTCCTCATCGAAGTCGCTGAACCAGCTGGCACATCAGGCGCACATCCACATGAAGATCGAATCTCTATCGGGAACGGTCATGCTGTGCGGCCAAAAGCCTCATACTCCTTATTACTACCTAGATTTCGAGCAGGCGAAGGAGAAGATCGCGCCTTCGCTCATCGCCATGGTCTGAGCGATTCGAGGATAGCTGGCTATGGGATTTGTGGTTATCATTTCCGATATCTAGGAGCTAAGGGCTTTATTATCTACATCGTCTCGCTATAAATCATGGAAGCAGGCATTCATCGCGAACAAGAGATGACGCGACTGATGGCCGATGAGTACGTTGGCAAGATTATGAGCGTCACATACAATCGGGCGATGTCGATACAGCAGATCAGTCACAAATGCACCATACCGATCGCTGTTGCCTACCGCCGCGTCGGAAGGATGGAAGAACTCGGCCTTATGCGTTGCGTGCGAGAAGATGAGGCCTATCGCGGTAAGAAGGTCCGGTTCTACATGTGCGCTGTTGATTCGCTCCAGCTTACTTTCAGAAAGGGACAGTTCACCGTCAGTTCCGAACCAAGAACTCCAGCAGCGATGCCATCTGTCGACGGCATCATGACAACGAGTTGATCTAACAATGGCACTAGCAATCTCCCCTAACCGGCATCATGAGGCTGAAGATAATTTCAATAGTAAATGCCATCTACCCCACCACGCATACCATTCGGGAGAAGGGGGGATAAGAAGGGTAGATCTCCTGAAAACGTCACAATTGCTGACAGACGAGTATTCAGTGAAGATACTCGTGGCAACCATCCGCATCCCCAAGAGCGCCCAGGAAATCTCCGATCTCTATGGCATCCCCATTGCCGCTTGCTATCGTCGCATCCGCGACCTGGAAGAGGAAGGACTGATAGTCTGCACCGAACGCAGGCTCTCCCGCCAGGGAAAGAGGGTGTCCTATTATCTCAGCATGCTCAAGTCGGCTTTCGTTTATTTCGAGAACGGCCACCTTAAGGTCAAGTTCGAGCTGAAGACGGGCGGTGCGGATCAATATGGCACCGATTGGCACGAGATCCCGTTGGACAAGGACAAGCAGAACGACGGCAAGGATATCGATTTCAAAGGGAACGATCTCAAAGGCCTGTAGACTCCGTTCGATTTCGCATCGCAATCTGGCAATCCTGTTTTTAATCTAGCCAGGCGAAAGAGTTATAAATGGCATCCATAATGTCGATGACGCTTTATTCGGTGTCTTAGGCTAGTGAGCGTGAACTTATGACTGAATTGTTGGAGGAACTTGACCAAAAGCGGCAGTTCAACAATAACGAAGCGGAGAAGCATAAGCGGCTCCGCGACGAACTAAACGACAAAACCAAGGAATGGGTCCAGAAGAGGGACGAATTGAACTCGAAGGTCCGCGGATTGGTTGAAGAAGCAGCCAAGCGCCGTGAGACCCGTGATTCCCTGAACGTTCAGGTAAGAGAGGCGAAGGAGAAGCGGGACCTTTGGAACCACAAGGTCAACGAGCTCAACGAGAAGGTCGCGGGCATCAAGAAGGCAACCGTA
>PMBU01000064.1 GCA_003153895.1 Methanomassiliicoccaceae archaeon
AAGCCAGTGAAGGTCTTCACCAAGACCATCGGCGCCAAGACCTCGGCTAACAGGTTTGTTCCCGGATCGCTCACGAACCCAAAGCTCCCAATGTTCAGCGAGCCCGAAGTGCTCCTCGTCACAGACCCGGCGGCAGACCAGCAGGCGATGGCCGAGGCGATGAACGTCGGCATTCCGATCGTAGCGTTGTGCGATGCCAACAACGAGACCAGGAACGTGGACCTGGTGGTGCCGACCAACAACAAGGGCCGTCGCGCGCTGGCATGCGTATACTGGCTCCTCACCAGGGAGATCCTGAAGGAGAAGGGACTCCTGCCCAGGGACGAGGATTTCAAGCTGACCCTCGACGACTTCGAAGCCAGCCTTTGAAGGTCGAGCGCAAACCCTTTAATCAACCCTCTTACATATTTTTCATCCGATCAACATGCGCTATCCCGCCGTAGCCGGCCAATTCTACCCTTCGAAGGAGAAGGCACTGAGAGAGCAGATCGAGGAATCGTTCCGGGGACCGCTCGGCCCTGGGAAGGTGCCGATGTTAGCGAAGGGGCGGGGGTCGATCGTCGGAGCGGTTGTGCCACACGCCGGATACATATTCTCTGGCCCAGTGGCGGCGCATGTCTATGGTGCGATAGCCTCGGAGGGCTTTCCTGAGACTTTCATCATCATCGGCCCGAACCATCAGGGCATCGGGAGCGGGGTGGCGATGACCACAGAGGATTTCGTCACTCCACTGGGAACCTGCAAGATCGATCAGGAGATCGCCAGCAGGTTGCGCAACTGGGTGGACGAGGACCCGTTCGCTCATGCCCAGGAGCATTCCATCGAGGTGCAGGTGCCATTCATCCAGTACTTCTCTAAGGAGGCGAAGTTCCTGCCCATTGCCATGACCTTCCAGGACCACGAGACCGCGAAGGAGCTCGGGGCCCATCTGAGGCATGCCTGCAAAGGCAAGGATACGATAATAATCGCCTCGAGCGACTTTAGTCATTATATCTCCGCGAAGGATGCGGAAAGGAAGGATAGGACGGTAATCGACCAGATACTCAAGCTGAACGCTTCCGGGGTGGAGAGGATGGTCGATCAGAACGATGTCTCGATGTGCGGCTACGGTCCTGTCATGGCGATGCTGGAAGCTGTCCAAGGGAAGAGCGCACAGCTTCTCCGCTACGGAAACTCCGGAGACGTCCGGCCCATGGAGCAGGTCGTTGGCTATGCGGGGATCATCGTCCGCAACTAATCTCGCTGTCTCATCTCGCATATATAGCTCCGCGCCGGATTCGGGGAGGAGGAGAGAAGCTTGCGTCCTAGCCCTAATGCCAATAATAGGTCCGCATCGGGTCCAAAGCCCGAGGCTATACTTGCTTCGGGCGAGAACGCGCGCTCCAAGATCATGAGGGTAATGTGGGACCGCAAATCCAGCGAGACGATGATCGTTGGATATTGGCGGTATGTGCCCTTGGTGGCGGTCTTCCTCGCGGCCCTGACTGGGATTTCCTTCTTCATCCTGGTCCCGACATTCAACGGATTCGTTTTCGGCTACCTCGCCATCTATTCGGTGTGCTTCGCCATATTGGCCATCATCAATTACAAGCTGGCCAGGTCCACGAATGCGCATTTCCGTCGGGAAGCGGCGCTACGCCACCTTCTCATCGATATTGCCCGCAATCGATCCGCCCAATTCTCCTCCGCAGAGAGCAAGGCGATTATCTCCGAGATGGTGCGGATCGACCACGAGGCTTCAAAGAGGGAGCGGCCCAGAAACGAGATGATGTCGGCAATGGCTGCGCTTCCGATCGCGGGAATAGTATTCGGGTACTTCTTCCTGAGATCATTGACGGTGGCACAGGCAGATCATGAGCGCAGCTGGAACGAGTTGCTCTCCCTCTTCAATGCGGCTGGAGCGAACTCGGGGAAGGAACCTCCGAACAACGGAAAACAGGGAATAAGGAAGACGAACTTTGCGGCCTATTTCGCGATATCGCTGCTGTGCTTCCCCTTCCTGGCCTATTGGTACTACAATCTCGAGAACAGGATCGAGCTTCACCTCAGGGGTCAATGGCAGAGCGAAGATCAGCTGGCGAAAGAACTCCCATGATCCGAGATGAATAGGCCGCACAATCCGCTTATACCAGAGGTGTGATTTGTTACAGGGGAGAATCGGAATTGGCGAACAGTTCGAACGACCGATTGGGGTTCTGCACCCGTTGCGGTGAGTACCTCAAGGAGGAGGCATCCATCTGTCCGAAGTGTGGTTTCGTGCTCAAGGAGGCAATTCCACCGTTGGACCCGTTCCCCTCACGCCAGAAGGTGCTCGGGTCGATGCGCTCGACGATCGGTGCCGTTTGCCTCGTCCTCTCGGGGATGATAGGCCTGACGATGTCTCTCTTCCTTATGGTCAATCAGGAGGCGATCGTTGCCGAGATCGCCCGGGTCTATGGTGATCAGATCGGCTCGATCGAAGAGGCGGTCACGTTCCTCATGGTCTTCTGGGTGGTCTCGGGGGTCATGGCGCTGATAGGCGGCTATTTCGCCGCCCAACGCCGCCATTTCAGGATCGTCTTGGTGGGAGGAGTTTTCGCCCTCGGGACCTTTGGCATGGTGTTCCTCGAAGGCAGTATCATCGGGCTGTTCGGCCTGATCTTGATATGGCTTTCGCGGGGAGAATACCGCTGATCAGATGCGCTTCATCCGTCCGAGCACCGGCTCATAGATCATTCCCTTGTCCAGGAGCGCATTGGTCACTTCCTCCAGCGAGGTCTTGTCCATTCCCAACCTCTTGACCTCGTCCACGATCTGGTCCCAGGGGGCGCCTTTCCCGTTCTTGTCAAGGGTGGCAATCAAGGCTAGGACCTGCTCCTCACGGTCGACCTCCTTGGCCTCTTCCTCCTCCTCGATCTCCTCGGGGTTGGTCGCCATCTCCCGGGGCATCTCCCCTTCTTGGTCGCGACGATATTCGGGCAGGAGATACCTCAGCGCATCGATCACCATGGCGCGATAGCGGCTCAGGTCGACATCCTTGTAGTGCTCGCATGCCTTGACCACGCCTTCTGCCAGCAGTCGGTCGTGGCCGAGCTTGACCAGCTCGTCCACCGTCGGTGCGGCCATCTCCTTGGCGTCGGCCATAGCCTCGATCCGCCTTAGCATGGAGCGGCAGGTCTCCAACACCCAGTAGTCCCTGATGTCGGCGTCGACGATCGTCACCTTCTCTGGTCTGATGGAGACGTAGATCGTCCCCTCCTCGGGCGAGTAGGTGCGGGTCTTGCCCACCACGGCGATGAAGGCCGGGGGCTCGATCTTCGCTAGCGTCGCGGTTGCCTCGGGCTGATACTGCCCGGACGAAACGTAGAACGTTCCGGTGGGATCGGTCAAGCGGGCGCGCCATAGCGGTTCCTCTCCCGTCCCGATATTGTCCAGGTCCGTTAACACGCCGACCAGGAACACTCGGTTTATCATCGCTCCGAGTGGCGTAACGATATACGAAGGCGCCCTCTCCCCTTCCCCCTTTATCTCGTAGTCGGAGGAGTTGTACTCGCCCGCAAAGACGCGCCATGCCACCTCGCGCGAGATCATTGTGGCGCCTCCAGCTCGGCAAGGAGCGCGGCGGCCTCTCCCCTGACCTCGGGGACTTTCAGCTCCGCCTCCGTCACGATCATCATCAATCCATATTCGTCGCTGGTCACGTTGCCTCGAACCTCTATCGGCTTTCCCAGCATCCGGTCCTTGATCTTCTCCTCCACGATCTCGGGGTTCATGGCCTCCTTGGCCTCCCGGAGGCTTTCCGCCAGGGTGATCCCGACCAGCATCTCGGTGATGTCCTTGTTCAGCACGGCCGTCAAAGCCGCCATGCCATCGTCCACCACTGCCTTGATCCTTAGGTCCGGCTGCCCGTCCACCTTCCCATGGATGCGGCACAATCCCTTCTGCACCAGCCGGTTGCATTGCGGACAGCGGAAGATCAGCCCGCTACCCTTCTTGATGTCGACCACCACGCCGCGGACGAGCACGTCGACCGCGCCGCCGGCCGACTCCAGCTCTCCTATGCTCCTAAGCTTCGGCTTGCTCAGCTCCTGGTCCGAGGCGAACGTCGTTTTCGTCTTCTCGACTCCAGCCCTCTCCCCGAAGTTGAGTTGCGGTATCCCACGCCAGGTGCGCACATACGCCCCACGGATGGTGACAGCGTCCCCGGCNNACGCTGTTCATTCCTTCCTTCAGCTCGATCACGGTGGCGTTCGTTGGACCATAGGCGGGAACATCCATTCCCTCGGGCAGCTTCAAATAATCATCCGGTTGCGGCTCGATGGTGGCGCGATTGCCCATGTTTAGCTGTGGCTGGCCGTTCCATTCCTTAGTGTAGGCGTTCCTGACCAGGTACACCTTGCCCCGTTCCAGCTGGAACCTCTCCGCGTCCCAGGCGGTGTAGGCGATGCTTCCACCCTCGTCCGCCATGAGGCCATATAGGATCTTCTTGGTCTCGCTGTTCTGCTCGATGTCCTTGTGGTTCACAGTGAGCACCTTGACCAAAAGGTCCACGCTCATCTCTGTGCCACTCAGTTCGGCGATAGCCTTCCTGACGCCTTTTGTAAGCGCGTTCGGGTCCCCGCCCAGCTTGCGTACCACGCTCCGCTTGGCGGTCTCCAAGGACACCCGATAAAGGTTCAGATAGGTGTCCAGTTCTTTCTCGATCTCCGATTCCTCGATCTTGTTTCCGAGCACCCGGGCGATTTCAGATACATGGGGTGCGAGTTCTTGTTTTTCCATTGTCATACCTCAAGGTGTTTAGGCTATGCTCTCTTTATCAGCGCATGGTTTAAAAGTATTCTTTCGGGTGAGTGAAAGTGGGTCGTACCAGCGCGTCCGGTACGATTAAAAAGGAATCGGCGAGAGATTACTCGGTGAAGGTCTCGCCACGCTCGTAGTTCTCCTTCAGGTGCTTGATAATGATGTCGCGGTTTCGCCTGAGGTGAGACTCATACCAGACCTTGACGACATCACCCATCTTGTCATGCAGCTTGTTCATGCTGAGATGCGTGATCGGCGAGTCGAATATCACGAACTGCGCGAAGATGCGCTTCCAGCCAGCATACTTGTAGTAATGCTCTCCTTCGCAATATTCGAAGATCACCCGAACATGCGGGGTGGATTCGACCATATAAAACCAGACCTTGATCGAGTCCCCAAGCCTTCCCTGGTCCGTGCTCCTGTCGACCAGTTGCAGGCTGTTGACGCTTGCGAAGTTGAACCCTTCCTTGAAGCGCCACTGGTCAGGATAGACATCGAAGTTGGCGAATGTCTCATGAGAAGGTTCCATGGTCATATTCACGTTGATCTTTCCGAACCGCATCCAGATGCGCCAGAAGTCCTCGATGAGCGTCTTGTTGATCGACTGTTTCGAGTTGTTGAGCTCGGTCAGATCCTTGTTGATCGCTTCGGTCTCTTTCTGGAGCTCAGCGTCCAGCTCTGCGAACCAATCTTCGCCCTTTCCACCGGTTGGCGCCATATCGTTCCCTAAGCGGGATTATTCCTATTTGACCATAAAAAGCTTCCTGAATGGTGGCGATACTGGATAATAGGCGATATTGAAGGTCGATCAACCCTCCTGAGGTTGAGAAAGATTTTAGCCAATTAGCTCTATTGCAGCGCCAATGGATATCATCAGCCAGCTGATAGCGTTCCTGGAATCGATATCCAATGACCCGGTTGCCTATTCAGTGATATTCTATATTTACTGCGTTCTGGCCGCGATAATTCTGCCCATCCCGGTCGAGTTCGGGCTCTTCCTGAACCCGGATGTCAGCATCTTCATAAAAGCTCTGATCCTCGGCCTGGGAAAGGCGACAGGCGGTTTCCTCATCTTCTACCTCGGCATAAAGGTGGAGGGTCCGATCAAACGCTGGTCGAGGAAATGGAAATGGTTCAAGAACTTCGTGGACCTGATGGAGCGGTTCGTCTGCAGGACTCGGTATATCGGTCTGTACATCCTGCTGAGCATCCCTTTGATGACCGACACGGTGCCGATTTACCTTTTCTCAGTATTCAATATGGATGGGAAGGCGCTCAACGCGAAATGGTTCGCGCTTACGAATTTCCTAGCGGGCGTGACGCGGGCTCTGGCAGTCTATGTCATCTTCATGTTCTTCGAGGTCAAACTGCTCTGAGGAACTCGCATCTCGCTTGATCGCTGGTTCGGGTCAACGCATGGCTTTGTACAAAAGTTTATAATCGGAATGCGAATTCAACGATATGGTTCGGAAAGAGAGCATACTCAAGATCCTTGAGGAGTACAAAAGGGACAAGATAACCGTCGCTACCCTGTGCTCGCATTCCTCCTTGCAGATCTTCAACGGGGCGAGGAAAGAAGGTTTCCGCACCTTGGGCATCGCTGTGACCCAGAACACGAAATTCTATGACGCTTTCCCTCTAGGCAAGCCGGACGAGATCCTGCGCATCGGCAGCTACCCGGAGATGCTGGACATGGCGGATGAGCTGCTTGCCAGGAACGTCATCATCATCCCCCATGGCTCGTTCGTCGAGTATCTGGGAAGCGCCCTTTTCGAGAAGCTCGCCGTTCCCACCTTCGGAAACCGCAACGTACTGGCATGGGAATCCGATCGGGACAAGATGAGGGAATGGCTCGAATCCTCGGGCATCGAGATGCCTGCCAAGATCGATGATGCCAGGAACATCGACCGACCGGTCTTGGTGAAGTACCATGGCGCGAAGGGCGGTCGGGGCTTCTTCATCGCCAAGGACTATCCCGAGTTCAAGATGGGCATCGATATGAGCCAGCCCTACACGATCCAGGAGTACATCCTCGGGACGCGTTACTATCTGCACTTCTTCCACTCGCTGATGAAGCAGGATGGTTACAAAGCCGGCGACGGGACTCTCGAGCTTCTATCAATGGACCGGAGGGACGAGAGCAACATCGACGAGCTATACAAGCTGGGCGCTTCGGAGCAGCTGAAGCGCCTCGGAACATATCCGACTTTCGTTGTCACTGGCAACGTTCCAGTTGTGATCCGCGAGTCGCTCCTGCCCAAGGTCTTCGAGATGGGCGAGATGGTCGTCAAACGCTCCAAGGAGCTCTTCGGCGGCATGATCGGGCCGTTCTGTCTTGAGACCATCGTGACCGACCAGTTGAAGTTCAAGGTCTTCGAGATTTCCTCGAGGATCGTGGCGGGCAGCAACCCATTCGTCTCCGGATCGCCTTACTCCGATCTGATCGAGCCGGAAATGTCCACCGGCAGGAGGATCTCGCGCGAGATCTCCCTGGCCGAAGAAAAGGGCATGCTGCACAAGATCCTNNCATCATCGGACCGGGACCTCGCATCTGCTGCATGCCGGGAGCGGACCGGCAGAGGATACGGGTCCTGGACAGCTACCTGCATCGCGACCTGATGATGTCCATGACCGATCGGCATCGTCGAGGGAGGCCTGACATCGTTCATGATTTCCTGACCCTGGCCTTGGGCTCCAAGCACAGAGATGATGGGGCGCTGGATGTGATTGTGCATGCCCGCAACGATGTCGTGATCCGATTCGGCAGGAAGGCATCGGTGAACAAGGACTATATCAAGTTCCTTGGGACAATGACCGAACTCTTCGAGCGCGGCGAGTTTGGGGCGGGAGAGGAGCGCATCTCGATACGAACGGGCCAATCGTTGGCAGCGATATTGGAGAACGAGGGACTTGACTTCGTTATCGCGCTTTCCCCTACTGGTAAGAATGAGGACCTCGGAGCGGCATTTTCACTTCACAAAGGAGAAGAGATCGGCGTGCTGATCGGCGGATTCCCCGAGGGCGACTATCTCAGCCCCGTCTACGAAATCGCGGACCTGGCAATCTCGCTGGGAGATGAGCTTCTAACGGTTCCGGACGTCACAGCCCAGGTGCTCGCCGCCATCCCCTGATCTACCAACCGCGCTCTTGCAGCCGTTGCTCCGGCTTGATGGTGGAGATCTCGATGCCCTTCATCGGCTCCCCCAGTCCCTTGGAGATCTCAGCAAGCACTTTCGGGTCATCGAAGTTGGTGACCGCTTCGACGATCGACCTGGCCCTCGGCTCCGGGTCGTCGGACTTGAAGATGCCTGAGCCGACGAACACGCCGTCGCTGCCCAGCTGCATCATGAGCGCTGCGTCCGCTGGAGTCGCGATCCCGCCCGCAGCGAAATTGATGACCGGTAGGCGCTGAAGCTGCGCGATCTCCTTGACCAGGTAGAGCGGCGCTTCGATCTTCCTTGCGATGGCCATTAGCTCCTCGGCCTCCTTTCCCTTCAGTTCGCGGACCTGGGACATTATGGCCCTCTGGTGGCGAACCGCTTCGACCACGTTGCCTGTTCCAGCCTCTCCCTTGGTCCGGATCATGGCCGCGCCCTCATCGATGCGGCGGATCGCCTCCCCCAGGTCCCGGGCTCCGCATACGAAGGGCACCTTAAACTTGCGCTTCTCAACATGGAAGAACGGGTCGGCTGGAGTGAGCACTTCGGACTCATCGATCATGTCCACGCCCATTGACTCGAGTATCTGGGCCTCCACGAAATGCCCGATGCGGCATTTCGCCATGACCGGGATGGTGACCGCGTCCATGATTTCTTCGATCTTCTTAGGATCGGCCATTCGGGCCACGCCGCCCTGTGCCCTGATGTCCGCGGGAACGCGCTCCAGCGCCATGACCGCCACGGCACCGGCATCCTCAGCGATGCTGGCCTGATCGGCGTTGGTGACGTCCATGACCACTCCTCCCTGTTGCATCTTGGCAAAACCTCTCTTTACCAATTCTGTCCCAAACCGGAGCTTAGTCATATCGAGGTCTAATGGCATTCTTTCACCGCTTGGCCTAATCGCGAACGCTTATATGAATATTGACATGAAATGCACAATAAGACACAGCAAAGAATTAAAGTGTACAATTGACCAAATGCCACTAGCTTCGCAGCGTTAACGAAATCTATTATATGACGGGGCGATATCCGCGCAATGGTCGCCAAGCGAATGGCCAACATCCCTGAGTCGGGGACCGTCAGGATTACCAACATAGTAAGCGACCTGAAGGCGCAAGGGATAGACGTGATTTCATTCTCGGTCGGAGAGCCAGATTTCAACACTCCTGACAACATCACGGAGGCCGCCGTACAATCCTTGCGGGACCATTTCACTCATTATACTGCCTCGGCGGGAATAATCGAATTGAGGAAGGCGGTGGCGGAGAAGAGCCGGAAGGAGAACGGCATCCCGTGCGATGAAAGGCATGTAGTGATAACGCCCACCAAGCATGCCATCTTCATGGCCTTCATGGCAATGGTGGAGGAAGGGGACGAGGTAATACTTCCAGATCCCTCCTGGGGGACGTTCGAGGCTTGCGTCCGGATAGCTGGCGCCAAGGCGAAGTTCGTTACGCTGAAGGAGGAAGAGGAGTATCGCATGCACCCAGATAGTGTGGCGGAGGCGATCACAAAGAGGACGAAGATGATCCTCATCAACTCGCCCTCGAACCCGCTCGGCACGGTCATGGATAAGAAAGATATCCATGGTATCGCCGACCTTGCAAAGGACCACGACCTTACTGTCCTATCGGACGAGACCTATGAGAAGATAATCTTCGAGGGNNTCCAAGACCTATGCCATGACCGGATGGAGGGTGGGATGGAGCGTCGCCCCCCTGAACATCACCAAGGAGATCAACAAGCTGCAGAGCCAATCGGTGACGAACGTCACTTCGTTCGTTCAGAAGGCGAGCGTTGAGGCGCTCAAGGGACCGCAGGACTTCGTCCAGAAGATGAAGGTAGAATTGAAGGAACGCCGCGACCTGGTCTATGACCTGCTCTCGGACAT
>PMBU01000047.1 GCA_003153895.1 Methanomassiliicoccaceae archaeon
CCTCAGGAGTACTTCCTGGCGCTGGCCAGCATCCTGTTCGTCATCGGCGCATATGGGGTGCTGACGCGCAAGAACGCGATCGTCGTCCTGATGTGCATTGAGCTGATGCTCAATGCCGCCAACATCAACTTCGTCACGTTCGCCGCGTTCCGCAACGACCCCACAGGGCAAGTGTTCGCCCTATTCTCGATCGCAATAGCCGCGGCGGAGGTCGCGGTGGGATTGGCGATCCTGCTCAACCTACAGAAGACGCAGGACACCATCAATCTCGAGGACATCAAGCTGCTGAGGTGGTGAAGAAATGGTCTACGCTGAGTACGCATGGCTGATCCCGATCTTCCCCATCATCGGTCTGCTGCTGGTCGCCCTTTTGGGCAAGAAGACACCCGAGGGAGGGGGCTATTTCGCGGTCGGCGGTATCGCGGCCTCGTGCGTTTTGGGAGTCATGGTGGCCTTCGAGTACCTCACCGGAGGTAGCTCCGATCCGGTCTCGGGCACGATGACCTGGCTGCAGCTCAACAGCACGCTGAAGCTGGAGATGGGCTACTATATCGACAGTCTGTCGGCGGTCATGCTGATCGTCGTCACAATACTCTGCACACTCATCCTGGTCTATTCGCTCGGATACATGCACGAGGAGGGCGAAAGGAAGCGCCGCTACTACGTCGAGATCTCTCTCTTCGTCGTCGGGATGGAAGGCCTGGTCGTCGCCAGCAACTACCTGGAGATGTTCATCTTCTGGGAGATAATGGGCCTGTGCTCGTACCTGCTCATCGGCTTCTGGTACTACAAGCCGTCGGCGGCCGCTGCCGCGAAGAAGGCGTTCCTGGTCACGAGGATCGGCGACATCCTTTTCATGATCGGCATCATCAGCATTTTCGCATCCTTCGGCACGCTGAACTTCCGCGACCTCTTCACTCACAATTTCGTCGCTCAACCGGTGGACATGACGCTCCTTGGCGTCGGCCTGTTCTGCGTCTTCGGCGGAGCGGTCGGAAAAAGCGCGCAGTTCCCGCTTCATGATTGGTTGCCGGACGCCATGGAAGGCCCCACGACCGTGTCCGCTTTGATCCACGCTGCAACGATGGTCAAGGCAGGGGTGTACCTGGTCGCCAGGTCGTTCCCGTTGATGGTGCAGACCCCGGATGTGCTGCTGGTGGTAGCGGCGATCGGAGGCTTCACCGCTCTGTTCGCCGCGACGATGGCGTTGAACAATCCCAACATCAAGCGCGTACTGGCCTATTCCACTATCTCTCAACTAGGCTACATGTTCCTGGCGCTCGGCGCTGGCGGTTACATGATAGCCACCGCGAACCTGAACGAGGCGGCCGCGGAGATGGGCAATGCCGGCTATATGGCCGGGATGTTCCATCTGCTCAACCACGCGTTCTTCAAAGCACTGCTCTTCCTCAGCGCGGGCGCTGTCATCCATGCCGTACACACCGAGGACATGCGGCTGATGGGCGGGCTATCGAAAAAATTGAAGATCACGTCCTTCGTGATGCTGATCGGCGCCCTGTCCATAGCAGGCATTCCGCCCCTCTCCGGATTCTGGTCCAAGGACGAGGTCCTGGCTGCAGTCTACAACGCTGGCAGCGCCAACATCTGGTTCTACTTACTGTATATCATGGGCATCGTGACCGCCTTCCTGACCGCATTCTACATGTTCCGGCTCTGGTTCATGACCTTCAAAGGCGAGGGAAAGGAGGCGACCCATCACGCCCATGAAGCGCCGAAATCGATGGCCGTGCCATTGATGATATTGGCGGTCTTCGCGTTCAGCACCGGCTTCATCCTCATGGGCCCGGACGGCGGGTTGCCCGCGGTGATCCGGACCGTGAACGTGGACGGCCATTTGATCGCCGGGGAGACACTCGGGCTGGGCTGGATAGAGAAGCTGTTCACCGAATGGCAGACCTGGCTCTCGATCATCGTCGCATTCTCCGGGGTCGGCCTGGCCTATATGGCATATTTCAAGAAGAGCATCAGCGTCGACCGCTTCGCCACCGGCGGCTCCAAGAAGGTGTACGACTTGCTGCTCGCCCGCTACGGATTCCCGAGGGCTTATGACTGGGTCGGGATGAAGGTAGTTTATGGATTCTCCAGGGCGATCGACTTCTTCGACCGCAAGGTGATCGACGGCTTCGTCAACGCGATAAGCCGATTCGCGGTCTCCGGCAGCGGCGTCCTGAGGAAGGTCCAGACGGGGGTCGTCCAGACCTATGCCATCGTGATCGTTTCCGCTTTGTCTGTCATCCTGATCCTGATGTATCTTCTGGGAGGGCTGAGGTGATACCATGCTAGAAGGCATTCCAATCCTGACACTGCTCATCATCCTGCCCTTGATCGGCGCGATCGTGACCCTCTTGAGCGGCAAGGACCCCAAAGTAGCCAAATCGCTGGCACTGGTGTTCTCCGGCATCACCTTGGTCATGTCGCTGGTCCTGCTGCTCAGCTTCAACCTGAACGCTGGCGGCATCTTCGGGCAGAACTACCAGTTCACCGAGCAATACCAATGGACCAAGTCCCTGGGCATCAGCTGGATCGTGGGCGTCGATGGGATAAGCACCCCGATGGTGTTCCTAACGGCCTTGCTCTGCTTCCTGGCGACATTATTCTCTTGGGACGTGAAAGAGCGAACGAAGCAGTATATGGGCCTCATGCTGGTGCTCGAGGTCGGCGTCATGGGCGTCTTCATGTCGCTCGATTACTTCATGTTCTACGTATTCTGGGAGATCGTCCTCATCCCGATGTTCTTCCTCATCGGCATCTGGGGCGGGCCGAGGCGCGAGTACGCCGCGATAAAGTTCTTCATATACACTCACATAGCGTCGCTGGTCATGCTGCTGGCGATATTCGCCATGTACTTCCAGGCGGACCTGGGGACGTTCGACATGCGCGCCATCCAGGCCGCTGGAGCACTGTTCCCGAACGGATTCCAGATGGGGATATTCCTCGCGCTGTTCTTCGGGTTCGGCGTGAAGATGCCCATCGTCCCGTTCCATACCTGGTTGCCCGATGCGCACGTCGAGGCGCCCACCGCAGGGTCGGTCCTGCTGGCCGGGCTGCTCCTGAAGATGGGGGCGTACGGCATAATCAGGATAGCCATGCCGACCCTTCCGCAAGGCGCGAGCGGCTGGCAATGGCTGTTGGTTTGCATCGCAATCCTATCGATACTCTATGGGGCGTTCGCCTCTCTCGCCCAAAAGGACCTCAAGAAGATGGTGGCGTTCTCATCCATCAGCCACATGGGCATGGTGCTGTTGGGCCTTGCCACTCTCGGCACGATAGGCATCGCGGCCGGGGCGTTCCAAATGTTCTCGCACGGCCTCATNNCCGTGGCTCGCCACGTTCATCATGATAGGCTTCATGGCGTCGCTGGGACTTCCGGGGCTGGTAGGCTTCGCTGCCGAGTTCACCATATTCTTCGCCACCTGGCAGGCGTGGAACTACCTACTGCTCATACCGATAATAAGCGTCGCGATCACTGCAGCGTACTACATCTGGGCGATGCAGAGGACGATATTCGGGCCGCTCACGGACAGGATCGACGTCTCGCACCTGCGCGACGTGAATTGGTTCGAGGCGGCGCCGCTGGCTGCGCTATGCGCTGCGATCATACTCTTCGGCCTCTACCCGAACCTCATATTCGACTTCATGCGGCCGGCGGCCGACGGGCTGAAAATCCTACTAGGGGTGATCTGAGATGGTCGACTTTACTCCCGTATTACCTGCGATGATGTTGGGAGGGGTCGCCCTTCTGATACCTGCAGTGCGCATGCTGACCAAATCGGACAAGGCCACCGGGATCGCGTCGCTGGCAGGCATCGTCGCCTCCATGCTCCTGGTGTTCTATTGGTTCTACAACGGCTCACATATGGCCGTTTTCGAGAACGTGCTCCGGATCGATGCGTTCTCCGCCCTGTTCATGCTGATCTTCCTGTTCGTCGCGCTCTACGTCGTAACAGCGTCGCTGCGCTACGTGGACGGACTGAAGCATACCGGCGAGTATTACGCCTTGGTCATGCTGGCGACGGCGGGCATGATGGTCGTGGCCATGTCCATGGACCTGATCACCTTGTTCGTCGGCATCGAGATCACCTCGCTCTCGTCCTACTCTCTGGTGGCGTTCCGGAAGAAGGACAAGCTGGGAGCGGAAGCTGCCACGAAATACTTCATCATCGGCGGACTGTCATCAGCGCTGTCGCTCTTCGGCATCTCGTTGATCTATGGAGCGACGGGGCAGGTCAACTTCCATGCCGTGGCATCGGCGGTAGCAGCGCTGCATGGCATGGACCCGGTGCTCATACTGGCGATCGTCATGATCGTCGCCGGCTTCGGGTTCAAGGTCGCAATCGTGCCGTTCCAGATGTGGGCGCCCGATGTGTACGAGGGAGCGCCGACCACAATCACGGCGATGCTCGCGTCCGGCTCGAAGAAGATGGGGTTCATCGCCCTGTTCAAGGTCTTCATCATCGGACTGGTAGCGATCAGAGCGGACTGGAGCATGATGATCGGCATCATCGCCATCGCCACCATGACCCTGGGCAACGTGATCGCCATCTCACAGACCAGCATCAAACGGATGCTGGCTTACTCTTCCATCGCCCAGGCGGGCTATATCCTGATCGTTCTGCCGATCGCAGTGGTCGGAGATCCGACGGTGGCGCAGTATGGCCTCACCGGGGGCATATTCCACATGATGACCCACGCCTTCATGAAAGGGGGCGCCTTCATCATCGTGGCCGGCCTGGCGACAGCGGCATTGGGGGAGCACATCAACGATTACAAGGGACTGTACCGTCGAGCGCCGCTGATGGCGTTCGCGATGACCATCATGCTGTTCTCCCTGGCAGGCATCCCTCCTCTGGCCGGATTCGCGTCCAAGTTCGTCCTGTTCTCCGGAGCCATAAACGCATCTACCCTAGCCGGGGAGCAGTGGCTACTGTGGCTTGCCGTGGCGGCGATAATCAACAGCGCCATCTCACTATACTACTATGCCAGGGTAGTGAAGTACATGTACCTCGATGATGGGCCGAAGGACAAGCTGAAGATAGCCCCTGCTTTCGGCATTGCGGTGGCGGTCTGCTTCGTTGCCGTGATATTGATCGGTATCTTCCCCGACCCGTTCATCCAAGCCTGTCAAGAGGCGGCGAAAGCATTCTTCGTCCCGTGAGCTGACACCTTTTTAGTCGGCTTCAACCCCATTTCCCAATCACCATCTGCATGCCTGATGCCCCCGCAGGATTGTGGGGTGCTGGCTTGTGTTCGAAACTTCCCCGGCATCATCGCTAAGAGTTAAGTAGCAACGCACTATTATGATGGCGATAAAGTGCCCTGGGATACCCCGATATCGAGCGAAATGGAGCAGGTCGAGGCTCGCATCCGCAGCAGCATCGATTGCGAAGAGAACCTTCTCACGGACATCTGTCGCCACGTGATCGGCGCAGGTGGAAAGAGGATCCGTCCTGGAGTTGCGCTCCTTTCGAATAAGGCGGTCGGGGGCAAGAACGGCGATGACATCATCAACATGGCGGCATCATTCGAGCTCATCCATTCGGCCACTCTGATCCATGACGACATCAATGACCTTGGCGAGATACGCCGGGGGAGAGAAGCGGCGTATAAGAAGTACGGCGTGCAGAAAGCCCTGATCGCCGGGGATTTCCTTTTCGTCCGCTCCTTCCGATTGGGGGGGACCTGGGACAGCCGGGTGGTCCAGATGGTGGCGGACGCCGCGACCGCAATCGCCGAGTCCGAGATCGTGCAGAGCTCGCATGAATTCGACCCTTCGGTCTCGCAAGAGGTCTGCGAGAAGATCATAGAAGGGAAGACGGCCAAGATCATCGAGGCTGCAGCCATGGTCGGATCGTACCTGGGCAAGGGGAGCGATGACCAGGTACAGAAGCTCGCGGCTTACGGCCTGAACCTCGGCATGGCATTTCAGATCGTCGACGATATCCTGGACATCGACGGCAACGTGTCCCAATTAGGCAAGTCCAAGGGTGTCGATTTCATCGACGGAAAGCCGACCTTGCCGTTGATGTTCGCGATCGAGGACCCTCAGTTTGGCGGAAAATTGGCTAAGATGTTCGTCAAGCGGGAGAAGACCAAGCAAGAAGTGGAAGAAGCCCTGAGACTGGTGCAGAAGACCGAAGCGGTGAACCGCTCATACAAGATCGCGGAGGATTATAAGTCCAAGGCACTTCAGAACCTCGAGGGGATCCCCGATTCTGTTTTCAAGGAGAGCCTGTCCCAGTTAGCTGAGATGGTCGTCTCCCGCAGGAAGTGACGGTAGGAAAGGGGGCTTCTTCATGGACGTGCCAAAGAAGGTCGAGGTCCTGGTTGTCGGGAGCGGGCCGGCAGGGAGCAGCGCCGCCGAACACAGCGCCCTAGGTGGCGCCGAGACGCTGGTCATCGAGCGCCGGCCAGAGGTCGGCGTCCCGGTCCGCTGCGGCGAGTTCATGCCTCATAATGAAGAGATAGAAGCGATCTTCCCTGAGGCCATCGACGTTCCCGCATTGTTCGACCTTCCCTCATACCTCAGGTCCATCAGCTGCGAGGTGATGCGCATCTATTCGCCGAAGATGCATGTCTTTAACACCCCGTTCCATGGATGGACCACGTATCGCGACCGTTTCGATCAATACTTGGCCTCAAAGGCCGAGAAGGCCGGAGCGACGATCCTAACTGGCATCCGCTGCACCAAGGTGAATGGCAACCAGGTGTCCACTGACCACGGGGTCATCGAGGCGCAGGTCGTAATCGGCGCCGATGGGCCTCTGTCCGTCGTGGCGAAATCATTGAACCTGGAGAGGCCCTGGGATCTATGCCCGGCGATGTCAACCATCGCGAAAGGCAAATTCGAACCGATCCCGGAGATGTTCTTCGGCGGCATCGCGCCCGGCGGCTATGCTTGGATCATCCCAAAGAATGAGGGCGCGAACGTCGGGCTCGGGTACTCGAAGTTGTTCACTGACAAGAAACTCCATGATTTCTGGACGCCCTTCAAGGAAAGGCTGGGCCATGAGACCGGGCATCTGAATGGCAAGTTGGTCCCCATGTCAGGACCGATCCCAAGGACCGTGGTCGGGGACGCATTGGTGGTAGGGGATGCCGCCGGTCAGGTCATGCCAGTGAATGGTGGCGGCATTCCTATTGCCATGATATGTGGCCAGATCGCGGGGGAGGCTGCCGCCAACCGGATCAGGAAAGGTACCACCCTGGAAGAGTATGAAAAGGGATGGCGTCGCCAGGTCGGTGGGCAATTGGACGTCGCAGTCAAGACCAAGAGGCTTGCGATGATGGCTTTCGGGGGAGAATGGCGGTTGGAAATGGCCATGCGCATGCTCGGTGTAAAGCGGATGGGAAGGGCAATCCGCTGCAAATCAGTTTTTCTTTGAGAGTGTGCTCTTCAGCTTGCTGCCGCAAACTCGGCATTCGGGCATCTCCTTGTCGAACACCTTGCCGCAACCGGTGCATCTCCAGCGCCACTTGCGGACCTCCTTTATCGCCTTGATACCCACTGGCCTAAAAGGCATCTGCAGATACGAGGCGACGTTCTGTACGGAATAATCGTCCGTCAGAAGCTCCGCTTCGAGGTCCAGCGCCAGGGCGATCACCTCCGCATCGGTCGGCGAGATCCGAGTGCTATCGCCGGTCTCGGATGCCGCTCTCCTTACCTTTGCCAGGCTTGCCTTGGAAGCTTCGGAAACATGCAACAGTTCCCCCCACAACGAGGCACGGCGGTCCTTGTACCGCTCCAACTCCTTTATCACGCTCGGAGTGACGAACGCCTCAAAGCCCGCAGGCAGCTGCTCCATCGAGAACAGCGCCGAAGTGTCCATGACTATTCTTTTCATCATGTCTAGCAAGGCCTCATAACTTTCTCTGAATAATAGTGATTGCTTCGACACTTTGCTCTCCATCTGTTGGAAGAATGGCCAGCAATTAAGGTTATGCCACAGAAATGATGATCCCTCTTGACCGCCAGAATGCGACGAAATTGATTAACGTTATATACGGAAAGCTCATTCCAACGCCGAAATGAGCGAAATCTCCGTGGACCAGCAAGTCTTGGATTTCATCAAGAAGGAAGGGAAGGACTATCGCGTCTCGACCGATTGTTCTGGGCCCGTTCTCCTGTCCACGGAAATGAAGCCCCCAAAGAGCTCCGATATCAAGATCCCTGTCGGCAAGAACACGTTGTATATCTCCAGGGTGCAGGCTAGGTACATTGACCGGGTCACCATGGACATGCTATATGTGCCTGGGCGAGGGGTCAACTGCTTCATCTACGACGAATGATCTCTTCGACGTGCTCAGCGGCGTATGCCGTCATCTCATTGTGATCTAGGCGCTTCAGCTCGTCGATGACCATATCGATCCGTGCCATCGTCACCGGCCGTTTCGGGACGATGGTGCATGCAGAAGGGGTTCGGGTCGATATCTCGAAGGTCCCGATGTGCTTGGCAATGTTCTCTATCTCGATCTTGTCCAGACCGATCAATGGCCTGAGGACCGGCATCTCCAGCCCCAGCCCCTCGGCCCGGATGTTCTGCACGGTCTGCGACGCCACCTGCCCAAGGGAGTCTCCGGTGACGATCGCGTCCGCGCCGATCTTGCCACCGAAAGTGCTGGCAGCGTGAAGCATGGTGCGCTTGCACAGGACGCATTGGAACCCTTTTCGGCAGGAGGCGGCGATGATCTCCTGGTTTCGGCCGTGGGGAGCGACGAACAGCCTGATCGCCTGCCTGGTCACAAGCTCCAGCCGGTCCCGCAAGTCCTGGACCTTCTCGATCCCGGTGTCGTCCGAATAGGGGCGATTGTCCATGTGCAAAAGGATGATCTCGGCGCCGCGCATCGCCATCAGATATGCTGCGACTGGAGAATCGATTCCACCGGAAATGAGGCAGACGACCTTCACGTTTCAGCCCTCAATTGCGATCGTGATATGCAAGCGATCTTGAGATAGTGATGATGGAGGTGGCCGGCGCTCAATTGTTCAGCCTGGGCGTTTCCGCACCGCCCAGCCCTGGGAAGATGGCTTCCTCCTCTTCCTCCTCTGACTCGACGATTATGGTGAAAAGCATGTTGACTATCTCCTTCATCTGCTTGACTTCGTTCCTGAGTTCGGCGATCTCTCGGGATAGATCCTCATTGGTCTTTGCCATTGCTTTTCGCCTCCGCACTCATTCTAATCGATATATATCATACTTCGTTTCGTTCCTGTTCGGGCTATAATGTATAGTTGACGGGAAATGGCTAGTTTCGTCCTCGCCTTTTGCGCCTAGAACTCCACTTCCCCATAGTCGTCCGATATCTTCCGCATCTCCGCGCGCTCGCAATTGTTGCACCAAAGTCCCTTGTCCTTGCGGACCAGCGGGGTGCGGCATCGGCGGCACAGCGCCTTGACGACGCCAAGATGCGGTCCTGCGGTCGTCAACTGGACCGATGGCCGTGGCTGGGTGACCTTGGCCCGGATGATATCGCTGGGGCGGAGCTCTCTTCCGACATCTTGAACGTAGTCGGTCGATAGCTTCGATATGTGGATGGTGCCATTGGTATCGCCGGTGATGTTGCGCTCCTTTCCCTCTTTGGCGACGACCTCGCAGATCGCCATGGCACTGCGGACGTCGGTCACCGCGCAGAATACCAGGTCGCCTTGCTCCAGCTCAACCATGGGATTGATCGCTTTCACTGTCGCAGTCTTCTCTTCAAGGTCGAGCTCCAGCTCGCCCATCAACGCCGCGTAAACCTTACCGTCTTCCTCGAACGTGCCGTCGGCAGGCAGAAACTCCTCCACTACGGCGACTTCCTCTCCCGGAAGGACGGGCCTCTTTTCTTTCATTGTGTTTCACCTAATGTTGAGACGTCTGGACGCGGAATAAGATGACCTCCACGTCCTTCTTTGCCTTTTTATGGAACGCGAATGTATGAGGAATCTCGAATTTATACCTTTTCTGGACCTCGCCCGTCCCGCCGTTGGACCGGATCAAGCTCTCTACGAATTCCTGGGTCTCGGCCAGGTGCAGAGAGTAGATGACGGGTGCCGATTCCAAGGCCTTCTCCAGAAAGGGCCGGTCGGCGTGGCGGCGCTGCGCCCCGAATGGAGGGTTCATGACCACTGTGTCCACCTTCCCTTGGTACTCTTGCACATTCATGTGAAGGAAACCTATCTCGGCATGCAGCGCGTGCGCATTCTCCTCGGCGACCAAGAGCGCCTTGGCGTCGATGTCGACTCCGATGACCTCTTTCGCCCCCAACAACCAGGCACCTATAGCCAGCATGCCAGTGCCGCATCCCAGGTCCAGGACCTTCCTATCGACGATGTCCCCTTGGACGTAGGCGGAGAAGAGCAGGTCGGCCGCGATGATCGCCGGAGTGACATATTGCTCAAGGTCGGCCTTCGGGTCATGGAATGGGCTGACCTTCTGCAGTGCCATCTCCAGGTCCTTTTTCTTCATTCTCGCCCTCTTTTAACGCTAATTCCTTCCCGCTCAGATGACCATTTCGGTCCGAAACTCAATGATCCACAAAGAATCGCAGCATTCCCTGCTGGGTATTTATCACGGCTGGAATCATTGGTTCAGGCCGAGATTCAAGAAATCGGCACTGGTGAGGATCCCGACTATCTGACCTTTGCGAGACACAAGCACCGCTTCATCCCTTTGCAAATGGACGGAGGCCAGTTGTATCGGGGTATCCTCGCTCAATATCGGGAAGGGCTCGGACATTATTTCCTCGACCCGAGTCTGCATGACCTCGTCGTAACTCTTCCTGCCATTCCTGGTCTCTTCGATGGTGTAATTGCGGATGCTGTCATCGGTCACGCCTCCAACGACCCGATCCCCATGCATTACTGGCAGTTGCGTGAATCTTCCCTTCATCATGCGCTCGACGCACTCCCCCAGGGTTTGGTCCGGGGTCACGAAGATAACCCCTCGGGTGGCCAAATCCCCAACTGACAATTGCCCACCCATCTTCATGCCCTCAACCTTACGTCGTCTTAGCACCTCTTCGAACGCCATGAGGATCTTTCTGACGTTGCTATAAGATGGGTCGATGCTTCCCCTCTCTATCTTGGCGATCAGAGACTGGCTTACCCCGGCCATTGTGGCCAATTCCCTTTGCGAAAGGTCAAGCCGCTTCCTCATCTGCCTAACCTTATCTAAATCTGGGAGTTGGGGTATTAGCGCCATCCTCTGAGTGGACATTAGACTCACTTTACCAGAATATTTGTAAATTGGCAATATCCGTTCCTTGATAAATAATATTCCGATGGGAATTCATCACGAAAAATAAGGTTTCTGGGTTGGAGATGAATCAACGGTCCGCTCATTTCATGCGGGAACGCACCATTTTAGTGTGTAAAAAATGAAATTCCAAGTCGTAAATGACGCAATAATCGGAAAATTATCGCGTAATTCCTTTCGGATTCAAAACCGATATGAAAAGGAAGCTTTGAACAGCGCTCAGACCCCGGGGAATCGCATCAGCGAATCCAGCACGATACGCAATTCCAAATCGACGAGGCCCAGAGGGATTATGTCCTTCTGGATTACCTCTTCCAGGCTTCGGTTATCCGGCGCGTGAAGGCGTATCATCACCCTTCGTCTTCCGCTGACCTGCAGGACCTCCATTACACCGGGGATGTTTGACAAGGTTTTGAGCTTCTCCGCGGTGACATCGCTTTCCAGATTGGCGAACATTATGCCTTCGGCCTTCATGCCCAATTGCTCGGCGTTTATCACTGCCACATAGCCAAGGATGATCTTATCGTCCTCCAGGCGCCTTATCCTATCCCTGACGGTAGAAGGCGACCTTCTCAAGCGCTGGGCAACATCGTTATAGGTCATCTTGCCGTCTGTCATGAGCAATTTCAGTATTCTACGGTTCATCTCATCGACCATGGCCAAAATGCACCTTCGACTGTTGCATGAATAAGAAAGGGCCTGATTCATAAGCATTGTGCTTATTTCCGCTGTAAAAGCGGCATATTGCGTTCGAGCTGTCCAAACCTGATAAAATGGATGATTCCACAGAAGCATCTATTCTCTCAATAATAATCGGTTCCTAGGTTGGGTGTTGTACCTCGCCCAACCGTTATCAAACGATCTTGATGGTTCGCCTGAGGAAGGCACAGGTATTGCATGGTATGTCGATCACACAGTTCTGACCGGCCGGTATTCCTCGGAGGGCGCAGATGATAGCCATGTCCACCGGCCTCTGGTTGGTTCTCCGTCCATTCGCCGCTAGTATCGCCTTCTCCGCGGCCGTCGAGGCCGAGCCGCACGAGCATCCAGTACTGATGAATTTGATGCATTTCTGAGATTCCGAATCGGAACAAATGTCGCATCTCACCCCGACCTTCGAGAGCGGACCGAATAGGTTAGCCAGTGGGTCGAAGACGTAGATCTTCTGCTCCTTTCCCAGCGATATGAAGATGACNNGTGCCCCGCCTCTTGAGCTCCTCTTTCACTACCCAGAACTCCCGAAGATGATTGTTGAGCTGATAGACCAGTTGATGATAATCGAGCTGCAATTGGTCGGCAAGTTCCTGCTTCGACACCGGCCCGTTCAGCGCCATGCCGTATAACGCCCGCAGGATGTCCTTGCGCATCTTATGGTTGACTATCCCACTGTAAGCCTCGGGGTCGATATAGGCGATCTCAATCCTGCATCCAGTCGAGGCATCCATGGTAGTCATCACGTTTCACTCAAATATTTAACTTTCATTGAAAGAATCAAGCATAATCCACGCGCTTCTCTAAGCTCCTGAATCCTCTCTGATACGATAGGTGGGGTTCGGTCGACCTGGCGAGAAACAGTCGTCCTTGTAAGATATGTTGGATGCAACGAACCGTTCCAGGACGCTCATCACCGATTGGCGCATGACCTCCCTTAGCCTGTCTGGGGTGGACAGCACTCGTGCGTTCAGGTTCAGCACCACCTTGCCCTTCGCCTTGCGCCCTCCCTTCACTCCGTCCACGCCGATGTCCGAGAAAACCAAGCTCATCTTCATGGCGTTGATGGGCGAATCGAGAAGCAATTTCACATGCGCTATCTGGCCGTTCTCGAAACTCTGGGCGACGTTCCTCAGGATCTTGATCCCGAGGTCATAGGTGTCCGTCTCGCTTCCAAGCTCGAACTCATACGACCCATTGTACCAGCCCAGCTCGGCCTCCGCCTTTGCATAAAGCTCATAGTCGACGTCGACCGGCCGCTTCAGGCTTTTNNGGTATCACCCTCGCGCCGGGATTCATCTCCTTGATGATGGTCAACAGCCCATCCATCTCCTCGGCCGCGACCAGGTCGGTCTTGGAGAGCACGATCACCTCGGCCTCTTGCACCTGATGCTTGCGGAGATAGGCTCCCAACGACCCCTCATCCTCCACCTCGTCGGAGATCCGAGTACTATCCAGGAGGACTGCCAATGGTGCCACGCTAAACTCCTCCGGGAAACGGAATTTCAATGGCGCCACCACCGTCGCAAGGAGATCGGTGCAGCTGCCGACCGGCTCTGCCAAGATGATGTCCGGGTGGTTCTCCAGGACGAGCTTCCGCGCGTTGTCGATCAGTTCGGGGAATTTGCAGCAGAAGCAGCCCTTGAGCACCTCCGCGGTATCGAAACCCAACTGCCTGGCGAACTGTGTGTCCACCAGCACCTCGCCTTGATCGTTCATGATGATGGCGACCGATTTCCCCTTTGCCTTGTAGCGCTTTGCGAGGTTGATCAGCAAGGTCGTCTTGCCTGCGCCCAAGAATCCTCCGACTATCGCGATGCGGGTGCCCATTTCAATTTTCCCCTCGATTTAATCCCAGATGATTTGGAAGATAGTAACTGATTATTATCGATGCGGATAATCAACTTTTAGAATTTGAACTTGCTTGCCCTGCCCTCATCATTATTGATCGATCAGTCCTCGGTAATGCATTCAACCGCCATCCTGAGCGCCTGGGAGGCCGCGGCCCTCTTGATGTTAATTCTGTCACCGCTGAACTCCATCCGGACGACCATCGTGGTCTTGCCGTTCGAGAATGCGAAGAAGACCAGCCCGATTGGCCTGCCGAAGCTTGCTCCACCCGGGCCAGCAAGACCGGTTATTGCAATCCCATAGTCAGAGCCGAAATGCTCACGAACGCCCGTCGCCATCTCAGAGGCGGCTTGTTCGCTCACGGCACCATTGACCCTGAGTGTCGCCTCACGGACCCCGAGTGACTTCACCTTGGACTTGTCGCTATATACCACGATTCCGCCCAGAAAATATCGCGATGC
>PMBU01000090.1 GCA_003153895.1 Methanomassiliicoccaceae archaeon
GATCGCGAACGAGGCGCTCGGGGATCATTCGCGCATCGGCAAGGAGCCGTTGAGCTTCATCTCGAATTGCATCACCAAGAAGCGGCAATCAGCACTGGTTAGCAAAGGATTGATGCCGAGCAACATCGATCGGTCGATCGAGGAGGTCATGGACCTCACGTCCTCCGATCACGATTCCGACCTGATGGCGATCATCTTCGGGGGGATCGCATGTTCCGTCGCCGATTACGATAGCATGCATATCTCAACGGATATTTCTGATGTCATTGGTGGCACGCCAAAGCTTGCCAGGATCAGCAAAAGGAATGCGCCTGAGACAATCATGGGCTTCTCGCTCGAGCAGATCGAGACGCTCTTGAGCAAGCTTGCTCCCGAGGACCCTTTGACGTACCTCGCCGAAGCGATCCAGGCAGGCAAGGTCAGAGGGATCGCTTTGATCGCCGGCTGCGATTGCCGATCACCCGATGCTCATAATCTCGCCATCGCGAAGGAACTGCTGAAGAACGATGTACTGGTCATCACCGCCGGATGCTTGGCAGAGGGATTCGCAAGCCAGGGGATGTTCTCCAGCAAGTCCGTGGAGAAGTACGCAGGCGAAGGCTTGAGATCGTTCATCGATGACCTATCTGACGCCAATGCGGTCCGTCTTCCAGCCGTCTGGCATATCGGCTCGTGCGCTGACATCACCCGCGCGATGGACCTGGCCATGGCATTGGCTCAACGTCTCGATGTGGATGTCAGCTCGGTACCATTCGTCGTAAGCGCGCCCGGGGCGATCAGCGAGGAGACCGTCGGAATCGGGGCGTGGTGCGTTATGCTGGGGGCACCGGTGCATGTCGATGGCATCGATTTCTTGAAGCAGGCCCCGCTGGTTGCGGAGGTCCTTACCAATACTGCGAGGGATGTCCTCGGCGGCAATTTCATCGTCGAGCCAGAGCCGGAAAGCGCAGCCCATCTACTTCTCAATGAGATCGAGCGGAGGCGTTGGCATCTCGAGCTCGATCATGATTACCACATTCCAAAAACGGTCCGGAGGCTCGATCAGCAGCAATTGTTCCAAAAGGCGATCCATGGCGCAATCATCGCCACCGGATATGCGGACCAATTGCTCACCAGCGCGATCGAGCGCTATGGAAAGGACGAAGAGGTCGAGTTTCCAGAGACCGCCTATGCTCTCCCAGCGATCCTGGCCTGGCAAGGCAGGGAGGTCCGCCGCCTCGGCGATATGCCCATCGCCTTGGAGCAGGCGCGCCTCGCAATCAAAGAGGATGAGGATCTGGAGGGGGCATTGGCCGCTGGCGAGGCGGTCATGGTTGCGGCTGAGATCGTTGAGGCGCTCAGGTACATCAGGAACGAGCGGCCTTACGAAGGCACGCCACACTGCGGATTCATTCCCGACAAAGTAATACGTGAACTAGGGATCGCGATCGTGGACGACACCATCCCTGGGTGCGTGGTACTGGTCGGAACGGCCGACGACCCGAAGCTCCTGGCCAAGATCGTCCGCGATTGCCAGTCGAAGGGCATGCTAATCTTCGCTTCGTTCGATACAATTCGCCAATTGAATGACGAGGGGATCAAGACCGGTCTGGAGATGAGGCTGTACCCGATCGGTGAGTTCACCCAGGTGGTGCATGCGCTCAACTTCGCCATCCGCGTCGCGCTCACGTTCGGAGGTGTTCAAAAGGGCGATCGAGAGAGATTGGCCGGCTATCTGGTCAAGCGGCCCAAGGTTTTCGTACTGCAGCTCGGCCCGATCGACGCCATTAAGGCCGGGGCGGAGTTCGCCGCTCTGTTGAACGGAGCCCCGACAATAACCGATCAAGAGGTGAAGGGCATTCCAGACAAATTCGTTTCGCAGCCCTCTTACGATCGATTGGTGCAGACGGCCATCGAGCTACGCGGGATCCAAGTGAGGTTGGCACCGGTGGCTTTGCCGGTAGCTTACGGACCGGCGTTCGAGGGCGAGACCGTCCGCAGGCCAGATACATATGTCGAAGCGGGAGGCGCGGCCCATACCCTTGCCTTCGAGATCCTCCGGCAGAGACCCGAATCAGAAGTGGAGGACGGAAAGATCACCGTCATCGGCAAGGACGTGGACCAGCTTCCGGAAGGGAGCAAGACCGCGCTTGCCATCGTCATCGACGTCTACGGCAAGAACATGCAGAGCGATTTCGAATCGGTCCTGGAGAGGCGCATTCACCAGTTCATAAATTTCGCCGAGGGCGTCTGGCATACGGGTCAGAGGAACACCATCTGGGTCCGATTGAGCAAGAACTCAGTCAAGTCCGGCTTCCAGTTCAAACATTTCGGCGATATCCTGGTCGCGAAGATCAAAGGCGAGTTCGGCAACATCGTTTCCAGAGTACAAGTCACGATAATAACGGACGAGACGGAAGCGCAGAGGCTGCTGCCCGAAGCGCTGGAGAAATATCGAGTACGCGACCTGCGCTTGGCCGGGCTGACCGACGAGAGCGTCAGCGATTTCTACTCCTGCGCACTTTGCGAATCGTTTGCGCCAGACCATATCTGCATAATCACCCCGGAACGATTGGGATTGTGCGGGGCGATCAACTGGTTGGATGCGAAGGCGAGCCGGGAGATATCGCCGACCGGGCCGAACCAACCGATCCTGAAGGGCGAGGCGATCGATGAGAAGCGGGGACAATGGGCGGGCGTGAACGAGGCTGTGGTAAAGCTGAGCCATGGGAAGCTGGAGCGGTTCAATGCCTACAGCTTGATGGAATATCCCATGACCTCCTGCGGCTGCTTCGAGGTCATCGTAGCGATGACCGCTGACGCTCAAGCGGTGATCGCCGTGAACCGCGAATATCCTGGCATGACCCCGGCAGGCATGAAATTCTCCACGTTGGCAGGGAACATTGGCGGGGGAAGACAGACGCCTGGCTTCATCGGGATCGGTAGGAAGTACTTGCTCAGCAAAAAGTTCATCTCGGCGGATGGAGGTCTGCTCCGCGTGGCCTGGATGCCAAAGGACCTCAAGAACGCGATGGCCGATGGCATCAGGAAGAGGGCGGAGGAGCTTGGCGTGCCGGACTTCCTGGACAAGATCGCTGACGAAACGATCACCACCGATGCGGAAGGTCTGACCAACTGGATGAGCAAGGTGGATCATCCTGCCCTTAAGATGCAGTCATTGTTGGAGTAAGAGGTCGTTCAATGGTCGAAGTCCCGATACCAAAAGAGAAATGGTCTGGCAAGATCGGTGAGGTCACTCTAGGGGCGACGATCGAGAATAGCGGCACACGCTCCATTGCGCTAAAGGTGGGCGGGGAAGGCGGCATGCCTTTCCTTTCCTATGAGGGCAAGATGCCGAACCGTCCGCTCATCGCCGGCGAGGTATTGGATTCGATATCGGACCTACCCGGTCCGGTGAAGTCCGAGTTCGGCGAAGCGATCAACGACCCTGTGGCTTGGGCAAAGGCCTGGGTCGATGAGTACGGCGCGGACCTCATCTGCGTCAAGCTGGTCTCGACCAGCCCGGACGAGGCGAACCGCTCGCCTCAGGAGGCCGCAGAAACGGTGAGGCGTGTTCTAGAGGCGGTCAAGGTCCCCATCATCGTATATGGATGCGGGAACGAGGAGCGGGACGCGAAGACCTTCGAACTGGTCAGCAATATCGCCGCCAAGGAGCGGCTTCTGATAGGCCACGCGGAGGACACAGCTTACAAAAGCATAGCGGCCGCGACCATGGCAAACCACCATGCCATCATTTCATTCTCGAACTTGGACATCAACCTGGCAAAGCAGATCAACATCCTCCTCACCGACTTCGGCGTCAAGAAGGATGCCATAATCATGGACCCGTTGATGGCCGCCCTCGGCATGGGGCTGGAGTATTCCTACTCGGTCATGGAGCGCATCCGATTGGCGGCATTCATGGGCGACGGGATGCTGCAAGTGCCTCTGATCTGCGATACCTCGGCTTCCTGGAAGGCAAAGGAGGCGGCAGATGACGTCCCTGGACCAGACGGCATTGCCGAGAGGGCGATATGGTGGGAAGCGACCACCGCATTTGCCGCGCTGATCGCTGGCGCAGACGTGCTCATCATGCGCAGCCCTACCGCATCCGCGATAGTCAAGCGTGCGATCGAAGACCTGGCCGGAGGCGATTGATCGTGCCTACCGCCATCGAGATCTTCCGGCTCCTGCCAAAGAAGAACTGCGGCAAGTGCAATTACCCTACCTGCCTGGCATTCGCGATGCAGATCGCCAATTCCAAGGCGAAGTTGCAGGATTGCCCCTTCCTGTCCGAGGANNCGGCACGAGAAGCGCTTCTTCCATCCGACGGCCTTTGCGCTGACCATTTCCGATTTGCTCGATGAGAAAGCGATCGTCCAAAGGCTCGAACGGATCTCTGGAATAAAGTTCGAGCGCGTCGGCCAGGTCCTAGGTTTCGATGCTGTCGCCATTAAAAATGATAGCTCAGATTCCAAGAGGTTTGGAGCGGCGGTCGAAACGGTTTCCTCTAAGACCGACCTACCCATCATTCTTGTCTCCAGATCGCCGGAGGCCATGAGAAGCGCTGCCGGAACTATCTCCAAAAGACGACCTCTTTTGTATGGAGCAGATGCGAGCAATCATGTCCAAATGGCCGCAGTAGCGAAGGACCTGAGCTGCCCGTTGGTGGTCAGCGAAAGCAGAGGTCTCAACGAGCTTGCCGACCTGGTCCAGAAAGTGAAGGCGTCAGGGATCGAGGATATGGTGCTGGACTTTGAGGCCGGGAGCATGAAGCAATTATTGGAGCGTTCCAGCATCGTGCGCAAGGTCTCAGTGAAGAAGACGTTCCGCGGCCTTGGATATCCGATGCTTGTCAATGCTGGAAGCGGTGAAGGCGCTATCCTCAAGGGCTTACTTGCAACGATGAAATACGGCAGCGTGGTGCTGTTCGACGATCTCAGCGAGACCCATGCCCTCCCGCTCTTCGTGCTCCGGCAGAACATCTATACCGACCCACAGGTCCCGATCCAAGTGAAGCCTGGAATCTACCCCGTCAATGCTCCGAACGAGAGTTCGCCCATCCTGTTCACAACCAACTTCTCCCTCACATATTTCACCGTGCTATCGGACGTGGAGAAGTCCAAGATTCCTGTTTGGCTCCTGATAGTCGACACCGAGGGGTTGAGCGTCATGACCGCATTCTCCGCAGGAAAGCTCACGCCGGAGTCAGTGAACGCCAGCCTGGACGCCTCGGGAGCGAGGGAGAAAGCCAAGAGCGGCCAGATCATCATCCCGGGGATGGTATCGAGGATGAGCGGGAAGCTTGCCGAACTGACGGGATTGAAAGTGATCGTGGGACCCAAAGAATCGTCTGGAATCCCCAAGTTCCTCAAGAGCCAATAGCATTGAAATAAAGCTGCCCAGAATCAGTTCACAATTCCAAAGCCAGCGCTTTTATCATCAGATAGAGTGAATTCCCATCCGGCAATTCGATGACCGGTCTTCCTTCAATCGATGCCTTTTCTACATCTCGGTCGAAGGGAAGTACTACGGCGTGCTCGAACTTCGATGCTTGGGCAACAACCTTCACGACAGAATGGACATCGCCTTTCACTTTGTTCAATACTAATGTGGAACGTCCGACCTCTATTCCCATTTCCTTTGCCAGACTCAAAATGCGCACCGCTGTCTCCACACCGATTTTGGTATCGTCCGATACCACCAAGAAGGCGTCGATATGCTTAGAAGTTCGACGCGAGAGATGCTCCATGCCCGCTTCGTTGTCGATGACCACGTGATCGTACTTCTCCATCGCCTGATCGAGGAAAATGCGAAGGATGTTGTTGATGAAACAGTAGCATCCCGGCCCTTCTGGCCTTCCCATCGTCAAGAGGTCGAAGGAGCTCCCCTCGACCATGGCAAGCTGCATCTGGTAACGGACGAAGTCCTGCTTGCTCTGACCGACCGGGACCTCATCCGCCTTCTTTAGGAGGTCCTCCCTTAGATCACCGATCGTCCTTTCCACCCTCATGCCCAGCTTCTCCCCGAGGTTGGAGTTCGGGTCCGCATCGACCGCCATGATGACCTTTCCGGTCCTTTCGTGCAAAGCGCGGACCAATAGCGCCGCGATGGTCGACTTTCCCACGCCTCCTTTCCCTGCGATCGCGATGCGGCCGCTCATCTATCCCACCATCGAGTGCAGCTCGCGGAACTTCTTTGACACCTGGTTCAGAAGCAATAATGTCTCGGTGGCCATCATCTCGTCCAGAGTACCCAATCCACACTGTGGCGTCAGAAGAGAAGTTCGGTATAGAAGCTCCTGATCCACGCCTTTCGCGACCAGAGGCGCGATGGCNNCTGCCGCCCTTCTCCAGGAAGCGCTTCACCTCCACCGGATACAACGAGATCGTATGGCCGTAATTGTAAGCGTCGAACGAGAGAACGTCGACGTTGGTCCGAAGGACCGTCGGCCAATCGGTGTTGCCGCAACAATGCAACCCCTTGATGCAGTTCACGTTCTCGAACACCTCGTTTATCCAAGATGTTACGTTATCGGGCGATATGGCCGCGAATGGCGTTCCCACCAGGGAGAGCGAAGGTTCGTCGAGGAAGAGCAACGCTCT
>PMBU01000032.1:0-14309 GCA_003153895.1 Methanomassiliicoccaceae archaeon
TCCCCTTGAAGATGATCGCCATTGGGCCGGCATCGTGATCGGAGGACGTTAGGTCCATGACCTCCTCGATCGCCCGATCGATGTTGCTCGGCATCAATCCGCTGCTAACCAGTGCTGATTGCCGCTTCTTGGTGATGCAATTCGAGATGAAGCTCAACGGCTCCTTGCCGATGCGCGAATGATCCCCGAGCGCCTCGTTCGCGATCCGAATCGCGATCTCTCCCTCGTCCAATGACTCCTGCTCGATCCCTAGCCTGATGGCGAGGCGATGGAGCTTGTCCAGATCTATGTTCTTTGAACGTGCGCTGATCAGATCTTCAATGAGTTTGCGGCTGCATGCGGAGTGTGCTGCGGTCGCGTTCGCGATCGCACGCGCCAAGATCCGGGCTGCGATGAGGTCTTCGCTTGGATAGCGTTCTTCTCCGTTGCCCGCGGTTCCATTGACATCTTTCTTCTCTGAAGGCATCCAATTATGCTCCCTTCGGGTTGCCAAATGCCCTCTGGACCGAGGGTAGATTTCGTACAGCTTTCCATTATAAAACCCTTGGCTTTTCGACGATCGACCGATCGCATGGGATGACTTGGAAAGGGCTCTCTTTATGTGCGCCTCAACTCTTTGCATGTTCAAGAGTTGAGATGCATGCCAAGTCATCCTATCGCAAGTTCCGAGGCTGGAAATGGGAGAGCGCCATTGTTGCACACTTATTCCATCGTTTGCAGGGACCCGATCTCCGGTGACATGGGGGTCGCGGTGCAGAGCCACTGGTTCTCCGTGGGGTCAGTGGTCACCTGGGCCGAGGCTGGCGTTGGGGCAGTGGCCACACAGGCATTCTCCAACATCTCTTTCGGCCCTCGGGGACTGCAATTGCTCAAGCAGGGAATGGGCGCCAAGCAGGCATTGGACAGTCTGATCGCTTCGGACGAAGGGAGGGAGGTCAGGCAGCTGGCGATCGTCGATGCCAAAGGGGGCGTGGCAACGCATACTGGAAAGAAATGCATCCCCTTCGCCGGCCATGTGACCGGAAAGGGCTATTCCGTCCAAGCCAACCTCATGATCAGCGACAAGGTCTGGCCAGCGATGGACCGGGCCTTCGGTTCGGCGGAGGGAACGCTTGCGGAAAGGATGCTCAGCGCCTTGGAGGCGGGCGAGGCGGCGGGTGGCGATATCCGGGGAAGGCAGTCCGCGGCCCTCCTGGTGGTAAGGGGTAAGTCCACCGGCAATTCTTGGGAGGACCGCTTGGTCGACCTGAGGGTCGATGACAGCCCCGAACCTCTGGTCGAATTGCGAAGACTGTTGGACGTCCATCGGGCGTACGAGCGGATGAACGATGGGGATATCGCCCTGGAAAAAGGGAATATGGCGCTTGCAAGAGAGCACTATTCATCGGCGGAGCGTCTCTTTCCGGAGAACGAGGAGATGCGCTTCTGGCATGCCGTCACATTGGCCAGCAACGGATTGCTGGAGGAATCCCTTCCGCTCTTCAAGGATGTCTTCCTCAGGAACGAGAACTGGCGGTTGCTAACGGAACGCCTCGTTCCGAACGGCGTACTGCTCGTTGACGAAGCGGGGCTTTCACGCATCCTGGCTCAGAGAGGCTCACCTAAGGCCAAATTGTCAAGAAAGGCGGTTCGGATGAAACGAAATAACAAACAATTAAAACATCGTTGAATCGTAGGAACCCTAGCCACATCCAAAGGATGAAGGCGAAAAATCAACGGTGCTTCGATGGGCGAGCTATCTGGAATGAAAATAGCATCTGCGATCCTCGTGCTCATTTTGCTCCTAAGCAGCTTCGTCGTTCTCGCCTCGGATGGCGTCGTTGCGGCGCAAAGCGGCGATTACACTTACGAAGTGAGTGGAAGCCCGGCCGTCGCTACGATAATAAAGTATACCGGCTCCGGGGGTGCGATCACCATCCCCTCGACATTAGGAGGGTATGCCACCGCGATCATCGACGATGATGCATTCTCATATTCTCACCTTACTTCAGTGATCATCCCGAACAGCACCAAATCCCTAGGGTACAGCTCGTTCTACCGCTGCATCTACTTGGCTTCGGTGACCATTGGAAGCGGAGTAACGAACATCTCCTATGGCGCTTTCTACGCCTGTACCTCCCTGAAGTCCATAACTTTCTTGGGGCTTGTTGCACCAACCACGATCGGAGGGGACTGGGTCCTATATACCGATCCGGGGATCAGAGGCCACGCGTATGCCGCCTCCAACTTCCCTCCACCCGGTGGCAATTTCAACGGGCTGGTGATGGGAAATCTGATATCTGTGCCCGCCTCACCGGGCGCGCCAACGGCTCTGGCAGTGAGGTCAGGAATGGGCTACTTATCCTTGACCTGGAACGCACCTTTGGATGTTGGATATCCGGCACTCACCCGCTACGACGTTTATCGGGGGACCGTTCCAGGCACTTATATCGGTCCGATCGGCAGCACGGCTGCCGGATTGTTAGCCTACAACGATACAACGGTGACGCCAGGGATCCAGTATTTCTATATCGTGAGGGCGGTCAACTCAGTCGGCTCGAGCCTTCCTTCGAACTATGCGTCAGGGACCGCGAATATCCCGCCGACAGTGCCAAGCGCTCCGTTGAACACGANNTACCGGGGTACGGTATCCAGCGAAGAGACGCTCCTCGTCACCCTCGGCGACGTCCTGGCCTATACCGACAATGGCCTCACCAACGGCCAAACCTATTGGTATGAGGTCAGCGCCGTGAATGCTGTTGGAGAGGGGGCTCGGTCAAATGAGGTTTCTGCCACGCCTTCGACCGTCCCGAGCTCTCCGCGAGACCTGCATGCCTTAGCATCGGACTCGGAAGTTAACTTGAGCTGGACCGCACCTCTATACGTCGGTCCAGGGACGATTATCTATCATCTCTTCCGCAACGGTTCGCTTTTTTGGAGCGGGACAGCGCAGACCTATAGGGACATCGCTGTCACCAACGGCTTTACTTATTCTTACAAGGTGGTAGCAAGCAATTCATTGGGCTGGGGGTTGAACTCAACAAGCTTGATGGCTTTGCCTTTGGGTGCCCCCGAGGCGCCATTGAGCCTGCACGCGACAATAGGCACTGGCTTCATCAATCTGACCTGGTCCCCGCCCTCCAATGATGGAGGAAGCCCGATCCAGATCTATAAGATGTTCAGAAACCCAGTTCCAACTCCAACCGTTCCCTGGATAATCAATGCAAGTTCTGGAATGATCTGGTACAATGATACCAGCGTCAAACCTGGGACGAATTATGAGTATTCTGTCATTGCCTTCAACCAGGTTGGAGAGAGCGACGTGAGCTCGGTGGTCGCTACGGCAGAGCCCATTCCAACGTCTCCGGGTATTGATTGGTTGCCTTTCGTTGGAATCGCCATCGCATTGGTGGTTGTGGCTGGGGCAGCATTCATGGTCATCAGGAAAAGGAAGTAGGAAAATTTTCTGGTGTTTTGTAGTGCTCGGAGAACACGAATTAGCATCACGTCCCGCCCTATCAGTGAAGCATCCGAGTCTTTCAAGCGATCTCTGGGGCCCGGGCAGGCGGTTCGTATGGGCGCCCAATCATCTCGCACCAGGTCTTGCGGTCCACGCGCTTGATGTTTGCCTCCAAATCGTAGAAGAAGACCTGATAATAGAACAGCCACCATTGGTTGAATTCCAACATGCGCATGAACGTCTTGATCGAATTCTCCTGGGGCACTATCAAGACCAAGCGAGCTCTTCCTTGCAATATCCGGCAATACTCGGAGATACGGTGGGGCGAATGGAGGCTTTCCTCTGTCTCAACGAACTCCTTGCTGAGTACGAACCGATCTTGGCAAGCAGTGAGTATGCCTCTGCCATTCTTGATGTCGATCTCGACCGTTGCCTCTGGATAATGCATCCGAATCTCTTTCAGCGCTTCCTCTGCTCGACGCCGAGCAACCTTTTCTATCAGCAAGCATTCGCGATCTTTTTGTCCCATTGATTCACCATAAAGCGATTTCGCCATTTTCCTCATATCAAACGTTGATTGGTTAGGTAGAGCCAAATCCATTTCTTAAAACATTTCAATCTATTGCATAATCAATCGTCTTCCGGGGCAAACTCGCAAAAGGCAATCGATCGGCTCTGCAAAGGAATGGAAGGCCCAGAAAATAATGAAGGGCTTTCTTTCGTATTGATGTAATAAGATGGGCTCTGACAAAGCGGTCTTGCATGATATCTGGAGTCAATGGGTCAATCAAACGAACTTATCTTGTCAGACATCGAATGCGAAGAAGTTAATACTATTTGCTTTCCTCAAATAGAAAGGGCGAGGTTTGCATCTTGGCTGAAGAAGTTACAAAATCAAACTCAAAATCCAGGATCGAGTCGCTTTCGGATCTCGTATTCGGGCTTGCCCTTTCCATCGGGGCAATCTCCCTTTTTGCCAACCCCCCCAGCACAGTTGCCGCCCTTCAATCGGACGTGTTAGAATTCGGGTTCAGCTTCCTAATCCTGATTACAGTTTGGACACGATTCTCGAACTTAATGGAAGTGCTCCCCATTGAGACGCGAAGCACACTAATCCTCAACACAATCTTGCTTTTCTGCGTCTCACTTGAACCCTACCTACTTAATCAGGTTACCACGCACTTGGGAACAGAGGTTGGCGGTCTCCTCGATTACTCGAGCAGTTTATATGCCATTGATATGGCCGCGATGATGTTCATCTTGGCGATTCTGACGCATCAGTTGACGATCGAGGAAAAAGGATTGGTCCCATCGGATTCCCTGGGAAGATACAGAGGGCTCAGAAACTACTCCATATTATGGGGTGCACTATTCTTGGTAACGATATTTCCGCAGTTCTGGGCATACCATCTGCTTGGCATGCCACTCAGATTCGTTTTCTGGGTGGTGCCATTGATTGCGTCCATGGTCTTTGGGACTCGTCGATTGTCATAATGGTCATATCAGCTGACTCTGCTCTGCCAAACATCTTTTTCTGTCACCGTTTCCAATTTTGCATTCCAATCGGGTTAAGACCGTTCTTCCTCCTGCTCAAAGATTATTTATCGGCAGTCGCTCCCTCTACATGGTGTCTGGTCATTGCATTGAACAATTGCCAGATTCCAATCCAAGGAGTGAGGAAGACCTTGCAAAATGGTAGCGCATTCATAGTCCGAGGCAATTCTCTACGGTCAACCAAAAAGAAGGGATGAAAATGGCGGCCACCTCATCCAATTCCATGGCACCGGACGAGAAGTATCACCTGAGCGAGCTCCTTGGGATCAAGGTCATATGGCATGACAAGAAAATAGGGAAACTAATCGATATGGTCATCGTCGATCATGATAAATACGCCGAGGTTACGCATGTCATCGTCTCCCGTCCTTTTGGCAATCCGATGCTAGTTGTGCCCTGGGCGTCGGTCACTTCCCTCAGTAACTCGCAGGTGACCATCAACTCCAATGACATACATACCTTTGACGGTGAGCCACCGGAGACCGCACTTCTGGTCGCCGACCACATAATGGACAAGAAGGTCCTGGACATCAACGACTCCGAGATCGAGGTCGTCTATGACCTGACATTGGTGAAGCGCCACGATAAACTGTATGTCACTGCGGTGGATTCCAGCCGTTACGGACGCATGCGAAGGATAGGCCTGAGGAAGACCGCCGATAGTCGGGCCAGCAGCCAAGTTGGCCCCAATGGGGATGTAATTCCTTGGTTCTATGTTCAACCATTGCCGCCTAATATCACAAGCTTCAAGGGTGACGTCAAGCTCAAGATACTCAAGGAGAATCTCTCCGACGTCAAGCCAGTCGACTTGGCTGACATGCTGGAAGATTTGGACCATGAGCACCGGGTCATGGTCTTCAATCAATTGGATACGGCCCACGCCTCAGACACCCTCGAGGAGATCGAGCCCAATGTGCAGAGGGAATTGGTCTCCTCCCTGGCGAAGGACAAGGTTGCTCTGCTCATCAGGCAGATGACGCCAGGACAGGCGGCGGATCTCCTGGCCGCATTGCCGCACTCGGACATGCTTACCTATCTCAATGAGCTGGATGAGGTAATGGCCCTGAAGGTGCGCTCCATCCTGGAGAAGCAGGAAGAACATGTCACAAACTATACCACATCTCTTTTTGTAACCGTTCCGCCGGACATCACTGCCGAGCAAGCGCAGAGCGAGTATCATCTGATAGCCAAGCATAAGGACGTTGTCATGTACCTTTATGTTGTAGAGGAAAGTGGCAGGCTCCAGGGCGTTATCGACATAAAGGAGCTGCTGGCGGCTGCTGATACATCGCGGCTCCGGGACTTCATGATCGAGAACGTTATCTCTCTCAAACCAACAAGCACGCTAAAGGAGGCTTCGGAGCTTTTCAACCGATATGATTTCAGGGCGATTCCGGTCACAGACGATGATCACCGGATTATTGGCGTAGTCACCTACCGCGACGTCATGAAGTTGACCCATCACTTCATTGAATGAAGCATCGCTGCTAGCCAATCGAAGTGGCGAATTTGAAAACCAGGATGGCAATCACTAGAATCAGATAGAGTCGGAGCATGAGAAGGGCAAGGCGGACCAATCTGGTCATCTTGATTCTAGGTTGCTGATATTTTCGTGTGATGTCAACGAATGGTTGGGCTTTATTGCTGAGCCATATTCGCAATCCGCCTCTCTTCCTATCAACCATTGGAGATCACCCGACCCCTCCTAGGAGACCAGGGAACATCGCTGTGATAGCATACAACATTGAGAGCAATATTATCGCGCCCACGATCGTGAAACCGATGACGTTCTGCCTTCGGTTGTTTTTGTACTTGCCCATCAGTTCCTCGTTATTGAGCAAGAGCAATAGAAAAACAAGCGCCGCAGGAAGCAGCGTGACCGCTATCACCTGAACAAAAAGCGTGACGGTGACAAGTACATGCTGGGGGGAGATGAGAACCATGGCTCCCGCACTCACCAACATTATGAAGTAGAAAATGTGGAAACCACGTGCAGCTCGGCGACTACTGTTCAACGAGTGGGCCCAACCGAAAACCTCCCCGATCGCCCATGAGCTGGCCAGTGAGATGCAGATGGCCCCCAAAAGGCCGGCATCGAACAGTCCAATGGCCACCATGGTGCCTACAAGATTGTTTTCCTTCTGCAGAGCCACGGCGGCCTCCGCCGCGCTGTTTACCGGTTGCCCTAGGAGCAGGGTTCCAGTGACTACGATTAGGAAGACCGCGACCATGACCGTAAGAACTGCTCCCAAGGCAGTGTCCATCTTCCCGAACGGGATATCCTTGGGTTTCATCCCCTTATCAACCACGGAGCTCTGCTGGAAGAATAGCATCCAGGGAGCGATGGTCGTGCCAATGTTTGCCATAAGCAAGAATACCAGCGCTCCTAATCCCTGGGATGCGGGCAAGTTGGGTATGACCCCTCCCAACACCCTATCCCAATCAGGATGTACCATGATGGCCGCGGGGATGTAGATCAGATTGAGCACGCAGAAAACAAGGACGATCTTCTCCCAAGTCCAGTATCTGCCATTCAATACCAAAGCCATCATGAATACGCAAACCAGCACGACTGTGATCAGTGGTTGTATCCCGAAAATGCTGAGAGCGGCCGTCATTCCAATGAATTCCGTGATCAACGTGAGCCAGTCTGTCAAAGCCAGGTCGCCAAGAGAGAACCAACCCCAGAAAGCCCCGAAAGCGTCGAATATTGCTTCCGCGTGGCCTCGTTTCGTGACAGCCCCAAGCCTCACGGTCATCTCTTGCACGAAGTAGGCGACCGGGCCTAGCAAGATGAGGAACCAAATTAGGTTATAGCCATAAGTTGAACCGGTGACAGTATAGGTGGTAATTCCACCAGCATCGTTATCCGCCACCATGACTATGATTCCAGGTCCTGCCATGATGAGGTAAATCTTCAGCGTCTTCCAGAGCTTGCGGTATCGATAATATAGACGAGCTCCGAAACTCAAAGAGGACTTGCTCATCGGCTTCTTGCCGGAATCGGCCGCTAAGTTATTCGAGGGCTTGACCGACATCGGGACTGAGCCGCCTTGGCCATTGATACCCTGCTCGATCTCATCGCTGGCGTTCATGTATATCACACTGAGCCAGTAAAACAGGCCTGGTTGCTGTGGGTTCTTGATGCGTGTGGAGCGACTAGACTGCGCCATCTCGGCGATCGAACACGCTCTTCGTCCAGTTTTGGCACCGTAGAACGTAGAGTGAATGGCCGGGGACCGGTCACTCAGCTGCTTCGGGCGGAGCCTTAATCCGGCAACGCCTATTCTACTCATTGGCATCTCTCGATGTTTCTGGGCAGCAGCCTATGTTTATACGGTAGCCTCACCCAACAAGGTGTTCTGTTCTACTCCTTGCTCTTTCGGATTTTGGCAAATCATGTAGCTGAGGGCAATTATTTATTAATTCGCTGACGGGCAAATGTCATTCCATAAAGGATTGGAAGTCGTTTAACGATGACAGCTTAAATAAGATCTTTTGAACTGGACTTCGAAGGTAGCTCGACTGAGCCCTGAGGCAGGAAAAGAACGAGCGCTATGAGACATTAGGATTCCTTGAAGGGCACAATCATGCAGCCATGAAAATGTCTCATTATGTCACAACAGGAATAGCCATGCGCCAAAGACGATCACTACGATCATGAAGAGCTCTGCCCAGCGACGCTTGCTATAATCGAAGATATCCTTGCCGCTCATCGGTTTCACAGGGAACGTCCCCGACAAGGCACCGATCACGCACATCGCCAAGCCTGCCCCGCCAATCGCCGTGAACCCGCCCTTCAAAAGCAGGAAGAAGAAGCCCGCGAAAGCCAACCCGATCAGGATTTCCAACCCTGCGGCTCTGGCTAACAGACGCTCTGTGGCTTTCGTCGATTGGTGCGCGGAACGTGTGGGAGAGGAGAACGGGACCTTGAAGGCGAAAGTCGTTAGCAGGAAGAGAACGAACCCCAATGGCCAGATCCTATGCTCGCTCCATACCCCTCGGCGCCGCAGGAATACTATGGCCATATATTTCTGGACAAATCCGACGAGGATGCTGGTGCCGAAGAAGACAGGGAGTAATGCCCATAGCTGATCCAGTGAACTTATCTTAACGTATGAGAAAGCGATCGCAAGGAGGATTATCGAGGTCGCGTATGCCAAGACCTCCGGTTTCGTTGGTCTAAACAGGGGGGCGTTCTTCTTCTCGATCTCGGTCTTCTGTTTGGAGGAGACAACATCCCCCAGCCATTCCTTCAGGCTATCGGGGACCAAACCCTCCGCCTTCTGCCCAGCCTGCTCGCCCAACACACTCAAGGGGTTACTTACCAACGATAGGACGACCGATACTGCACCCAAAGCGACGGCCGTTATGCCGACCGCTTCCACAGCGCTCAATGGCTGCGGGACCCAGACCTGTTGGAGAAGGCTTGGCGCCGACGGATTGCCCAAGGCATACACGTAGCCGTCCCATGACCCGAGGTAGATAACGCCCCCCACGATGGCAGGGGACGAAACGACGGCCCCGCTCGTCTGATAGCTCCAGATCTCGGCCCCGCTCGAGGCATTCAGAGCATAGACTTTGCCATCTGTTGATCCGATGTAGATGACGTCATTGACAACAGCGGGTGATGAGCCGATGGTATTGCCCGTCGTGAAGTTCCAAATCAAAACTCCGTTAGAAGCGTTCAGCGCGTAGACTCTGCCATCTCGCGAGCCGACATATACCGTCTTGCCATCGACAGCGGGGCACGCATTCGCGTAGTTGCCTGTGGCATAGCTCCATAGAAATCCTCCGCTCGTTGAATTCAAGGCATATACCTTGTAATCCCACGAGCCCACATAGACCACCCCGCCGACGACAGCTGGAGGCGAGTAGACCGCTCCGCCAGTGGCATATCTCCAGACAATGGCACCAGTAGAGGCATTCAGGGCGTAGACGTAGTGGTCCATCGATCCGACATAGACCACACCGTTGACGACGGCCGGAGACGAGACGACGACACTGCCAGTGGTATAGTTCCAGAGCAAAGAACCGTTTGCCGCATTCAGGGCGTAAACATTGCCGTCCAGCGAGCCAATGTAGACGACGCCCCCGACCACGGTGGGAGACGAGTCGGTGTCATTCCCAGTGAGATAGCTCCAGATCAATGAACCGGTGGAAGCGCTTACAGCATACACTTTATTATCCATAGACCCGAAATAGACCGTCCCTGCGACGACCGATGGAGAAGATCGGACCTCGCCGCCGGTGGCATACGTCCACACCGTCGAACCGGTCGAAGCGTTTAGGGCGTAGACATTCCCATCGTTGGAACCTATATAGACCACGTCACCTGCAACTGCGGGAGACGACCATATCTGATTCCCGGTCCCGTGTCTCCAAAGGAGCGTAGGATCGATGGTCGAATTGCCTGCTCCCACACCGCTATGAGAGGTGTCGGAATGGTACATTGGCCAGTCTGCACTAGCCAAAGGGAGCGAAACTAGGCAGAGGAGAATGATCGTGAAAAGAAAACCCATGGTCAAGCTGTTATTGCACTTCAAGCTAGACCCCCCTCTCTCTCAGAGGGAAGTAGCCTGAGGCCAATTAAGTCTTCCGTTGCTGCTGCGTTCTTGACCCGGGTTGGATCGCTTCGGGGTCTTCCTTCCCCCAGTGCGCATGCTGCATTAGAGGTACCAAATGACTTGTCGCTCTCGACTACCTATTGCCTTTTGCGCCTGCGCAATAAGAGAAGCGATGCCACCAGCACCACCGCGACCGCGATCACGGCCACCCATATCAGCATCGTGGCATCGTCGGTCGGGCTGGCGATTTGAGGCATTGAGGCGAAGGCAACGGAACAATTGGCGCCTTCTCCGAATCCGTTCACGGCACTCACCTTATACCAGTATGTCTGACCGTTCGCTAGCTCGGTGTCATTATAGGTCGGTCCAGAGGGTGAGGCTATCAGAGAATAGTTGCCGGTCTCAGATGTGGAACGATAGATATTGTAGCCAATTATCGGGGAGCCACCATTACTGGTGGGAACGGACCAGTTCAAAGATACTTGAGAATGGTTAGCGATGGCGCAGAGCCCGGAGGGGGCTGCCGGGAAAGTGCGCGGGATCGAAGAGGCGACATTCGACATTGCTCCAGTGCCTGTCAAATTATGCGCGGCGACGGTGAATTCGTATTCATGGCCGTTGCTCAAACCCTCGACGTTGAACGTCAAACCGCTCGGATGATCGGTCAGAGCGATGCCATTTTGGTAAATGACATAATAATCGATCCCACTTCCTCCAATGAACAATGGTTCGGTCCAGTTCAAAGTCACTTGAGCGTTGCCTGGAGTGGCCGTCAACCCAGTGGGAGCGTTTGGAACAGTATAGGGTATAGAGGATACCGCCCCGGACTGGTCACCTATTCCGGCGAGATTATGGGCTGCCACCTTGAAGGAGTAGCTCTGACCGTTAACTAGGCCAGTGATGACCGTCGTCAGGCCAGTGGGGTTATTGGGTAGGGCGATGCCATCCTGGTAAACGACATAGTGGTCGACGATGCTGCCCCCATAGAAGGCTGGAGCGGTCCATGATAACGACACTTGAGCATTACTTGGAGTCGCCATTAACCCAGTCGGGGCATCAGGTAGAGAGAAGGCCATTACCAAAGCGCCCAATGTGTTATTATGGCCAACGCCAAAGGCCATATCGTTGCGCGCCAGGCTCTGGAATCTATCCCTGGATATCGTAAGGTTGTAAATGCCACCATTCACGAGCAAGCCGAAATGACCGTTTGCGTCAGTTGTTCCTTCAATCACAGCCGTCCCTTGAGTCAATGTCACCGTGGCATTAGCGACTGGGTTTCCAATGATATCGTTTACCGTGCCAGTGACCTGCGTTATCGTTGTAAAGCTCCAGCCAAGGTTGGACCCGGTCAAAGCATTGCCGACCAGGTCGTATCCAGATATCGAGATATTATATATTGTAGCATAGGCAAGAGCCAAATGAGCTAGCTCGACCTCTGTTCCAGCAATGTTCCAGGTCATTGTCCCAGTGATACCGGTGAATGTCACCGACGATTGGTTCATGACCTCACTGAATGTCACCTTGACCACCGCGTTCGGCAAGACTATCGCCCCAGCCGATGGTAGGCGACCTATTACGACTGTAGCCGTCCTCTCCACCGTGAAAAACGAATGCTGAATAGCAACGTTCCCTGCGGAATCCGTTGCCCTTACATTGATGGTATGATCACCTTCAAGGACTCCCGCGAAATAATTGAATGTGCTCGTCCCAATGTCCACGTAGTTGCCATCATCAATTGAGACCTCGATCTTGACGACCGGGGAGAGGTTATCAAGGGCAATCCAAGTGGCATTGATCAAGGTGTCGTTCAAGCGCTGGCCCCATTGTGGGTAGGTAATTGTGATCTCCGGTGCAGTCCTATCGACGACGATGGAGACGGTCTTCTCCTGCGAGTTGCCGACCGTGTCCCAAGCCTTCACGTGGAGCACATGAGTTCCCTCGCTCAGGTCTATGAACACAAATCCGTCGCCAGATGTCATATTAATGAATGCATGAGTGTCGTTCCAGACATGCATATAGGCGACGCTGGTGGTGTTGTCCACCGCTGTCCAATTCATCTGAACTCCGGTTGCATTAGTGTGTAATCCATCTTCTGGGAACGTTATGGTAACCAAAGGAGCCACGGTATCAACATCGAAAGTGACAGACGCCATAACTGAGCTGCCAGCGTTGTCCGTCGCCCTGACATAGATGGTATGAGCCCCATCGGACAAACCGCTGAACGAATAGCTCATCCCGGACGCCCTGGTCCAATTCGCCTGGTCTATGCAAACCTCTATTTTGGCCACGCCAGACCCGCCATCGCTTGCGGTCCACTTGACGGTCACGTTGCCGGAATTGTTTTGGGAGCGGTTGATTGGAGAGGTTATGGCCAGCGTCGGAGCGACGGTGTCGACATTGAAGCTTATCGACTTAGTGGTCTCAACATTGCCAGCATTGTCGGTCGAATTATACCTCAAGACATGGCCGCCCTGGCTTGAGATCACTATTGGTTTCGTATATGCCGTCCAAGCGATGCCATCAAGGCGATAGAACGTCTTCGATACTCCGCTGGTGACGTCCGTTGCGCTCAAGGCGACGGTCATACTATGGTTGTTCCAAGCTGGGGCCAAAGCACTGTTAGGGCTCGCGGTCGTCACTGGGGACGTTACGTCGAATGCGATAGAAGCCTCATAGGTCAAGGGGGTCGCTTCCGTCATCCCCGCGTTGTCGGTGGCGATGGAATAGAACTGATATAATCCCTCAGTACTTCCAACATTGGCGAACTTGAAATCAATCACCTTTGAAGTCCAGGTCCCTGTCGGGTTGCTAGTGGTGGTATACAAGGTATAAGGTCCGCTATTCCCCTTCCGGTAATGGATCTGGACATTGTTGAACCCGCTTCCTCCAGCATCCGTCACGGCACAATTCAATGTGACATGGTCAGTTTTCGTATAGCTCGATAAATGCTCTATGCTCGATATTGGTGCCTGAGAATCGAGGACGGTCAGGAGCACATCGTCGATGTAGACGCCTTCATATGGACCAGATCCTACCGAACTGTCGCTATGGAAGCAGAATGCCACCTTGGTGGCATCTGCCGGAGTGGTCACCTGTGCTGTTTTCCAACCGTTCGAATTAATGGAGGGTTGGGTCCAGAATGTCTTCCAGGTCGAGTTCTCATACACTTGCAGGTAAGCATAGTCTGATAGGCTGGTGCTACCGGTCAATGCCCAATAGCGGAAAGAGAGATGCAGATCGCTCAATCCGGTCATATCTAGCAGGTTCGCCTCCATACGGGAGTCCATATTCTCATCGTAGTGATAGTTGAGATAATTGGGCAGCTTGTTCGTCCCGGTTCCGATCTGAGAGCACCAGGCGCTCAGCTCGCCGCTGAAAGAGCGATGGGTGCTATTCCCCCAGGTATCGATGCCTGAAGCGGCATTGTTATCTATAGAAATCCAATGAAGCCCTGAGCCAGCCTCGAAATCATCGAAAGCCAAGGCGGACCGTCCGGTCCAATTGACATTATCGATCCAACCGCAATCCTGCTTTGCGCTCTTATCCGCATCCTTCTCATAACTCCATGTAGCGTAATGGACGCCCGCGGAAATGGTGCAACTTACCCTGTACCATCCTTGCTCACCTGAAATCTGGTTGTTCATGGTCCCATCATAATAGAATCTCAAATAGTCGTTTTCAGACTCAGAAGATACCTTCCAATCGAAAGCCAGGGTACCTGGTCCTTCGATGAAGGAGATCAACTTCGA
>PMBU01000032.1:14379-22008 GCA_003153895.1 Methanomassiliicoccaceae archaeon
AGCCTTGATATTGCTCAATTCGGAAAGACGACAGGCTTCCATGTCCATTGGAGTTTCCAATCTGAAGAACGAATTTGATGTTAGGGTTATTGGCATATGAAGCCAATGCCGAAATGTCCAGGCACATGAATGTCGGCATACGGTTTGCGCTACCGGCTTGAATGTACGGAGTTTTTTGGCCCAAAAGATGTCCGGTTGGAACATCAATTGCCTGAATCGTTATCGAGGTGTCCCGGGTTGGTGGATTGTCGAAATGCCATACGCCAAGCAACGTTGGTTGGGAATTGGGCAGGTCGACAACGTACCCTAGTTGCGTGTGCTTCGCCACCTTCAAGAATGCCTGGTATGTTATGTAGTAGTAACCGCTCCTTCCAAAAGAGGTGCCCCAGGAATTGACTATCTTAAATGATCCCGTCTCGCCATTGTCGCCGATCGTGTCATTATAACCGACGATGGTCTGAGCATGGTTGGTCGTGGTCGAGGTATATTCAGATGAGGAAAGGATGTTGTTCTTATTGCCGAACGCATCGGCATAATAATCGGAGAAAAGGTTGGCATCGAGGCGGAAGTTTATCGGGGTCCCTGATGTCAGTACGCTTTTCAAAGTTGATATCACGGTCGAAGGATCGTAATTAATAAGAACGAAGTCCTGGGCTCGATGAAGTGGAGCCTCTCGCCAAGCCAGCTCGCTGCCCCAATCGATATAATTCGTTGAGTTCGGCATCATATCCTTGGTGGCTGCGCCAAAATCCTTGACAATCTTGATATTGTCGCCCAAGGAGCTACCACCACTGATGCCACCATTCTGTTTGTTATAGGTCCAGGTGGGGCTCATGAGGTGAGCTGGGTTTCCAAGATGGGCATCGGTCCAGCCGTTATCCTTCGCTTCCAGGTATCCATAGGCGTAATATGTCTCTGACCAAGCAGAGCATGAGTTGATCAGCCCCTGGTCGCCGACCGGCGGGAAATAGTTGGATTGCGATAAATCAATGGTACTACTTCCAGGGCTGGCTATTTCAGAAACAGCATTGTCAATTACGATCTGCGTTCCTACCATCGATTCCCATTGCGCCTCGGTGGGAGGAATTGCCCCTGTCCCTTTTCCACTAGAAGTCTCTGAATAATCGATGCTCGGATCAAAGACACCGACCCTTGCTCTCTCTGCCTCCATTTCGTTCTCGGTCATCAGATGGCTTTCAAATCCTAATGCTAGTGAGGTCGATCCCCCAGAGCTTTCGTTTTGATCAGTGGTCACGTTTGAGTTTAGAAGAATCGAAGAAGCGTTGTTGAATCCAACCATATTCTGCGAGCCGTTTTGGCCATCAACGTTTGGCAATACTGCTGCCATTATCATGAGCAGAAGGCACATGCCGCAGACGAACGATATGGTTATGGAGCGCATATTTCCGCCGGAAGGTAGTTCAAAAAAAGAGTAACTGATATTTAACTTATGGTTTAACGTTTCGAATGTTTCGCTCATCCTGGCTCAGCAAGCAACTTAGTTACTCTATGACCGCCATCACCTTGCCACCTTCGATGGCTTCGCCAGGCCTCACCTTGATCTCCTTGATCTTGCCCGATATGCCGGCAAGGATCTCGTTCTCCATCTTCATGGCTTCGAGTACCAGGACCAACGTGTTCGGGTTGACATCCTCCCCCACCTTAACCTTGATCGAAACGACCTTGCCAGGCATCGGGGCGGTGATGACGTTCTGCGATTCCTTGTGGGACGACCCGGACTCCTCTTCCTCCGAGTAGCCATCCCCCGCCTTCTCCAGCTCCATCACCGGCTCGACCTTTGTCTGCACAGTGCGGTTGTCTATCTGGAGGGTCGCACCATCTTCCAGGGAGCCTTCAACCTTCAACGGGACGAACTCTCCGTTTATTATCAGCCCACCTTCCTTGTGGACAACCTTGAACGTGGTCTCGCCGACCGTGACGCGGTAATCGGCGCCGTTCTTCTCGACCAGTACCTCGTAGGATTGGCCGTTCATGTGGACCTTGACCTTCATAGGATCCAGCCTCCACCGTTGAGGGACTCGCGCCTGGCAGCGACCTTCCAATGGTTCGCCTCTTCGCAGACCGCCGAATGCTTCGCCTTCATCTTACTCTCCGCTTCGAACACGAACATGGTCGCTATGGCTGCCAGATCGCGGACGTTCGCTCCCTTCTCGATCATGACCCTCTCCTTGAAGTACTCCAGGGCGACCGCCGGGAAGAGAGCATAGGATAGGACATCTTCGTCAGAGCGAGCATAAGGCTTGGCCTCGTTAGCCATCTTCTCGAATTCGGGTGGCAGTAGGTCCGCTGGCCGCACCGTGATCGGTTTCTCGTCCCCGATGATCTTCTTGCGGATCTCGGCAGAGATGGGGGCGGGCGTCTTGCCGTACATCCCCCTGACCAGGTTCTTGGTCTCGTTGGTGCAGGTCTTGTACCTCTGGCCGGTGATGATGTTATAAGTGGCCTGTGTCCCAACTATCTGGCTGGTCGGGGTAACCAATGGAACGTAACCCAGGTCTGCCCTAACCCGCGGCACCTCTTCGTACACCTCATGGATCTTGTCCATCTTCTTCGCCTCGCGCAATTGGGAGGCGAGATTGGATATCATCCCGCCAGGGATCTGGTAGATCAGCATGTCGACGTCTATGGCGGTGTGCTCGCTCTCGAAGTCCCCGTACTTCTTCCTGATCTCCTTGAAATAGTCTGCGATCTCGGCCAGCTTCTTCAGGTCCAAACCAGTGTCGTATTCGGTTCCTTTCAGCATGGCCACGAGCGATTCCGTCGGAGGTTGCGACGTCCCCATGCTCATGGACGAGATGGCCGTGTCGACGATGTCCGCACCGGCCTCGATCCCCTTCAAGTAAGAGGCTAATGCCATTCCCGATGTCATATGTGAGTGCACATGCACTGGCAGCGAGATCTCCTGCTTCAACTCTTTCACTAGATCATAGGTCGCTTGCGGGGTTAGCAATCCGGCCATGTCCTTGATGCAGATGGTGTTGGCGCCCATCTCCTCAAGCTTCTTGCCCATGTCCACGAAGCCCTTGATGGAATGTACCGGGGAGGTGGTGTATGAAATGGATGCTTCCACCACAGCGCCGACCTTGCTCGCCACCTTCATGGCTGTCTGCATGTTTCGCACGTCGTTCAGTGCATCGAAGATGCGGAAGACGTCGATGCCGCGAGCGTGAGCCTTCTCCACGAACTTCACTACGATGTCGTCAGAATAGTGCCTGTACCCCACGATGTTCTGGCCGCGGAGCAGCATCTGGAAATGGGTGTTCGGCATGACCTTGCGAAGCTTGGTGATCCGCTCCCACGGATCCTCCTTGAGGAAACGGAGGCAGGTATCGAAGGTGGCGCCGCCCCACATCTCGACGGACCAGTAGCCGATCTCGTCTATCAATGGGGCGATGGGGAGCATGTCCTCGGTGCGCATCCGCGTCGCCAGCAATGACTGGTGCGCGTCCCTCAGAACCGTATCGGTTATCTTGACCATCTTGACACCTCAGAGCGGGATGTTCCCGTGCTTCTTCGCCGGCCTCGACTCGCGCTTGTTGTCGAGNNAACTCCTTGCGCTTCTCTTGCGGGTCGTCTGCCATTATCAGTTCCTTCTTGAAGACCACGTCGATCGCTGACTCCGAGGCCATGATGGAGATCTCGGCCGTCGGCCAAGCCAGGTTGACGTCGCTGCGGATATGCTTGGAGGCCATGACGCAGTAGCTGCCCCCTATCGCCTTTCTGATGATCACTGTGATCTTTGGCACGGTCGCTTCGCAGTAGGCGTACATCAGCTTGGTGGAGTTGCGGATCATGCCGCTGGACTCCTGTTCGACCGATGGGAGGTAGCCAGGCACGTCGACGAGCGTGATGATCGGGATATTGAACGCATCGCAGAAGCGCACGAACCGCGCCGCCTTGATTGATGATGGTCCGTCCAACGTTCCAGCAAGTACTGGCGGGTTGTTGGCCACGATGCCCACCGAGATGCCGTCCAGGCGGGCGAACCCGGCCAGCAGGTTCTTGGCGTAGTTCTCGTGGACCTCGAGGAAATCGCCGTCGTCGACCACTTGCTTGATTATCTCATGCATGCTAAGCGGCTTCATCGGGTCCTCTGGCACGATCATGTTCAGGCTCTCCTCGACCCGGTCGGCGGCATCCTTCGGCGTGATCCGCGGGCTCCCCTCCAAGTTATTGGACGGAAGGAAAGTCATCAGCTTCTTGAGCTTCTTGATGCACACCACTTCATCCTCGGACGCGAAGTGCGCCACGCCGCTCTTTGTTGTATGGACTGAGGAACCGCCCAACTCTTCATAACTGATCTCGACGCTCTGCACCGCTTTGAGGACGTCCGGTGCGACTACGAACATCTGGCTCGTCCCTTCTACCATGAAAACGAAATCCATCAATGCGGGCGANNGCGAGGGAGTTGCGGAAGAAGATCTCCGAGTAGCCGGCCAACGAGTCCATGCCCTCTTGGATGCGTGCTCCGCCCGAATCGAATACCCCAATAATTGGGCAGCCGTTCTTCAATGCCATGTCCATGACCTTGCAGATCTTGGAGGCGTGCATCTTGCCGACCGAGCCACCGAAGACGGTGAAGTCCTGGGCGAAGATGTAGACCTGCTTCCCTTCGATGGTGCCATAACCGGTGACGACCCCATCGCCTGGGACCTTGTTCCTCTCCATGCCGAAGTTATTGCACTGGTGCGTCAGGAAGGCGTCGGTCTCCACAAAGCTGCTTGGGTCCATGATCGCCTCGATGCGTTCGCGGGCGGTCATCTTACCTTGCTTGTGCTGGCGCTCGATCCTCTCGCTCCCCCCGCCGACCCGGCTCCTGCGCTTCAGGTCCTTGAGCTCCTTGATCTCCCGCCTTTCCCGGTTGTTCTCTTCGGCAGCCATTTGCGCGTTGCCTCCAGCCTTTCGAAATGAATCGTCTATCGCTTATTAATCCTTCGTCGGAATGTCGATGTTTTCCGCCGAATCCGTCACTCTCAGGCTCGTATCGTTCACCCAAGAGAGCCTGAGCACCAATCCCTCATCGCTCTTGATGACCAATGCGCCATCAGGAGCCAGATAGAGCGCCTTTCCCCTGAAGGTCTCCCGGCCTATCACCGCCTCGATCTGGTGCCCCAGGACCGACGACCTCCGTACATATTCGTCCTCTGGATATTCCCCCTTCTTGAATCGTTCATAATGGGATCGCAGCTCGCTCAGGATCTCCTCCAGGAGCTCCTCCTGGTCGATCGTCCGGCCTGCCTCTTCGCTCAGCGAGGTTGCGCCCTCCAACCCCAGGTCCTTGGCCGAGTTATTGACGTTAATCCCAATGCCCAGCACCAGGAAGGCGATCTTCCCCCGCTGCCCCGTCCCCTCGACCAGCAGGCCTGCGACCTTTCGGCCAACGATCTGCACGTCGTTTGGCCATTTCAATTCGGTCTTCAGGCCGGTAATGTTCTCGATTGCCTTCGCGACAGGGAGGACGAAGTAGGTCGTCAGTGCGGTCAGTTCCTTCGGGTCGAGCTCCGGCCTGAGCAGGACCGATAGATACAATCCTCCCTCTGGTGAGATCCATTCCCGGCCTAGGCGCCCTCTGCCTTGGGTCTGGTGCCTCGCCACTATCACCAGCCCCTCGGGCTCTCCGCTCCTGCCACGACGTTTCGCCACATCGTTGGTGGAGGTTGCCTCGTCTAGGCGGATGACACGTCGTCCAATCGTCATTTCCTTTCCTAGAGGTCGATTGCTCCAATCCTCGCGAGGGAGAACTTGCCCTTCAGCTTGGCGAGGTGGGCCTCGGTCGTGGTGCGGAGCGTCTCCAGGTCTTTATCGTAATTGGACACGTCCGCCACGATGTTCATAGACATGGTCTCGTAGTACACCAATACCTTGGTGCTCACTGAAAGCAGGTTGATGTTCTGTTCAGCCAGCACCTTGGTGATCTCGTAGATCGCCCCCGGCTTGTCGGGGATGACGAGATCTAGCTCTACCAGCTTGGACTTCGGGTTCAGCGGCGTGATCGACAGTATCCAGGAGTCCTGGTCCGCCACCATCATCACTGGCTGTTGTTTGGCCAGGTTATCGATGGCGCGCAGATAGTCCTCCGGGACCTGGAAGTTCCCGTTCTTGATTAAGCTATTGGCCTTGGAATATTGCTTGATCGTCCGGGCTTTTACCGCCGAGCCAGGTGCGGCGACGCCTTTGGTGTAACGGTCGCTGATGTTCGATGCCTCGATCTCGATCGAGTCCACCTTGCTCAGCGAGGCCGCCCGCTGCTTCTTGAGGTTGTCGAACTCCTCATTGAGGCCGGCCGAATCCCCGTAATAGCTGAGGTCCACCATCATGCTCCAGACCATGCAGATGTTGGAGATCATGCTGAGCGAGGACGAGTTGAGGATGTCGATATTGCGTTCCCCGAGGAACTTCGCCACCTGCGCGCAAGCGCCAGGGGTGTCGATCATGTTGAACGTGATGGTGCAGATCTGTCGATAGTTCTCCGGGCCCAACGTAGAAAGAACGATCTCATAGCTGCTCTTGCCATCGTGTTCGTAAATGAACATCGTTGAGAATACCTGGCTGCCATCGACAAGGCCCAAAGGACTGCCGAGCCTGTCGCTTATCTTGATCCTCGAGCCGTCCAGCCTTCCGAAATCATAGTAGCGCATTTTTCAGACCGGGCGCTTAAAAACGTCTGCCTTGATAAACCTTGTCATGCCTTGCGCGCCGAGGTTCTGGACTCGACGCTTCCTAGCATTCGCTGTTCCGCAAAAAGAATTGGCAATCTTGATATAGGGGATTGATAATGAGTGGAGACTAACCTAGTAGACATCTACTATGGCAAAGAAGGACTAATCGAATGGAAAAGAGAGGACAGCAACAGAAGATCCCACGCGTCAGCCCATTGCAGTCGGTCATGCTGATCCTGCTTCGCCAGAAGCCGATGTACGGTTACGAGCTCCTCAAAGCATTGCGGGAGGAGTTTGAAGGCGTATGGTCCCCCCAAACTGGAACGATCTATCCATCGGTCAAGCGCTTGGAAGAGCGAGGTTTGGTCCTGGCAGAGAAGCGGGACGGGACCGATTACTATTCGCTGACGAAGCAAGGCGAAGGCGAGCTTAAGGAATTTGTGAAGCAGATGCCAAGCGACCTGGGGTTCATGATTCGCTACTTCCAGATACTGGACAAGGCTGCCAAGGAGATCAACGGCTCAAGTCCATTGGCTGGAATCGATCCTTTCGTCATCGATGGCCCGGGGTTCTCGAACATGTTCGAGATGGACCGGATGACCCCGCAAGAGAAGTTGAGCCTTCTTAAGAAGGCGAGAGAGAAGCATCTCTCCAAACTGGCTTTCATGCAGACTGAGTTGGAAGAGATTGAGAGGAAGTTACATGAGAAGGTCAACCCAAAGGAGAAAAAGGATAAGTGAGAGAAAATGACAGTCATTATCGAGGTAAAAGACCTGGTCAAGGTCTATAATGGATCCATCAGGGCCGTCGACGGCATCACGTTCGATGTTGCCGAGGGCGAGGTCTTCGGTTTCCTAGGACCGAACGGAGCGGGCAAGACCACCACCATTGCAGTGCTGACGACCTTGCTGCAGAAGACCAGTGGCGAGTGCAAAGTATGCGGTATCGA
>PMBU01000132.1:0-284 GCA_003153895.1 Methanomassiliicoccaceae archaeon
ATAGAGGTGCCCGAACGTGCGAAGTACATCCGCACCATCGTGTTGGAAGCGCAAAGGATCGGTTCTCACCTGATGTGGCTGGCGGCGCTGGGTACTGACCTTGGCTCCTATACTGTCTTCCTTTACCCCATGAGGGAGAGGGAGCTCTTCCTCGATCTCATGCAGGACCTTTGCGGCGCCCGCATGACCTACAATTACCCGCGCATCGGCGGCGTCAGGAACGACGTCCCGGGGACCTTCGAGCGCGACTTCACCCGTGTGCTCGACCACTTCGAGAAGAAGAT
>PMBU01000132.1:290-2923 GCA_003153895.1 Methanomassiliicoccaceae archaeon
TATTCGCAGGTCGACTTCGACGTCTGCGTCCAGAAGGAGGGCGACGCCTTCTCTCGATACCGCGTCCGCATGGACGAGCTGTACGAATCGGTAAGGATCATCAGGCAGGCGATCAAGGACATGCCCAAGGGGCCGGTCCGGATCAAGCCGCCACGGAACGCGGTAAAGGGCAAGAGCGCTTGGGCGCACACCGAGGACCCGCGAGGCGAGGCTTTCATGTACATCATCGGCAACGGTGACGACCACCCCTACCGTCTGAAGGTCAGGAGCCCGATCTTCTGCACCGTCTCCGCTGCGCCATGGATGCTCAGGGGCTATAAGGTCGCGGACGTGCCAGCAATCATGGGATCGGTGGACATGTGCCTCGGGGAGACGGACCGGTGACGATATGAACGGCCTCTTCATCTTCCTTCAGGGCATCTCCGTCTGGCTGATGNNTATTCGATTTCATCACCTTGCACGGCATCGCCGACTGGTTCCGCAGCCCCGGAGTGGTGATCTTCGTCACCACGTTCTTGGCAGCGCTCATCGTGTTCATCGTAGGCTTCCTGATCTCCATCACTTTCATCTGGGAAGAGAGGAAGATCCTCGGTCGCCTAATGGACCGACGAGGCACTCAGGTCGGTGTCCTGGGATTGTTCCAGAACTTCGCCGATGGCCTGAAGGCGTTCATCAAGGAGATCATCATCCCGGAAGAGGTCGATGTCTGGCTCTACAACGTGGCGCCGGTCATACTCATCGGAATCTCCGCGCTGATGATTGGGCTGATCCCGCTCTCCCCTGACTTCGCCTTGGCGAACTTGAATGGCGGTTTATTGCTCATTTTTGCCGTGTTCTCGATCGCGCCCTTCGCCATCCTTATCGGCGGTTGGGCTTCCAATAACAAGTATACAATCATGGGAGGGATGAGGGCTGCGGCGCAGCTCATCTCCTACGAGGTGCCATTACTGCTCTCATTGGTCGGGGTCGTCATCCTGGCCGGTTCATTCAATCTCATGGACATCGTGCAGGCGCAGCAGCACGCCGGGATATGGTTCATCATCCCCCAGTTCCTCGGTTGCCTGGTGTTCATGGTCGCCGCCATCGCCGAGGTGGAGCGCATCCCGTTCGACCTACCTGAGGCGGAAGCGGAACTGGTGGAAGGCTGGCAGACCGAGTACGGAGGCATGAGGTTCGGCCTGATCATGCTGTCGGAGTATATCCGCGGCTACGCGGCATCGATGGTCGCGGTGATATTGTTCCTTGGCGGCTGGGACGGTCCCAGCTTCATATGGCCAGAGATCTGGTTCATCATCAAAGTGTTCATCTTATTCGCGGTTTGGATCTGGGTGCGTGGCGCGCTGATGCGGGTCACCACCAAGCAGATACTCGGACTCGGTTGGAAGAGACTGATGCCGCTGGCATTGATCAACCTGGCGATCGCGATCGCCATCAAGATGGCGGGGTGGATCTAATGGCGGAAACTGCCCCTAAGAGAAAGAAGCTGAAGCCGAGGGCGTTCATGCTGCGCCCGATGGCCGTGACCCTCCGCGAGACGATCAACCACACCAGGCACTCGCCGAACACGGTGATGTATCCCTGGGAGAAGCTCGTCGTCAAGGACGGATATCGCGGACGACCGGGACTCGTTATGGATAAGTGCATCGAATGCGGCATCTGCGTCAGGATCTGCCCGACCCGCTGCATCGAGCTGGTGGAAATAGACCTTGGCGAGAAGGGCAAGGTAAGACGCCCCCAGATCAACCTGGGTCGCTGCATGATCTGCGGCTATTGCGCCGAATACTGTCCTAAGAACGCTATGATAATCGCTCCGGAATACGAGCTTGCAGCCTATTCTCGAAAAGAACTGATCTATGACCCGTTCAAGCTGCAGTATGAGGACCGGCCAGGGTGCCACATCGATATCATCCAGGTCAAGCCTGAGGATGCTAACAACCGCGAGATAAAGGGCTTCGACGCCAAGACCGGGAAGGAGATGAAGGACACTCCCGAGGTCGAGGACAAGAAGTGCATCGGCTGCTCGAAATGCGAGAAGGTCTGCCCGGCGGACGCGGTCAAGATGGTCCAGAAAGGCGTCAACGAGAAGGGNNNATGAAGGAGGCGAAGTAATTGCCGCTCGACTGGGTTCTGATAATATTCCTGGTGTTCGCTGGATTCACTATCGTTTCCGCCTTGATGGTCGTGTTCGCCAAGGACATCGTGCGCAACGTGGTCTGGCTGGCGATGACGTTCATAGGCGTCGCCATGATCTTCCTGTTCCTGAACGCCGAATATCTTGCGATCATCCAGATACTCGTTTACGTGGGAGCAGTATCGGTGCTCATCCTGTTCGGTATCATGCTCACCAAGCGTCGCCTGAGCGGAGGTGGCAAGTGTGAATACTAAGAAGGCGATCGTCGCATTCGTTGCCTGCTTGGCGCTATTCTTCGTAATAGTCGGAACGATACTCACGGTCACATGGCAAGGGGAGCTCAGCCAAGTACCGACAAGCGCTGTCGGCATGGCGATCTTCCATACCTGGGGCCCGACCCTGATCCTGGTCGGCGTGCTCATGTTCGCCTCGATGTTGGGCGGGGTCTTCATCGCGCAGGAGGATGAGAAATGATCCCTCAGGAGTACTTCCTGGCGCTGGC
>PMBU01000112.1 GCA_003153895.1 Methanomassiliicoccaceae archaeon
CAGGGCTTGCTCGTTCCCTCCCAGCCCGAGCTGCTGCGAATGGAGTACCGGAGGAATATTGGTCAAAGGCACATACGGTTCGTATCGGATGCTCTTGGGATCCAGGCCGAGGAGCAAATGGATCATGGTGGTGTTCCCGCATATCGCGTAACTGGTGACCTCGCTCTCTTTCACGTCCTCTTCGGAGGAGGATATAGCCTTTTTCAGAAGCAAATTGATGGTTCCCACAATAAGGTCCCTGAGCTCTCCAAGTCCTCCTTCCTCGGCATAAGATATCCGAGAGATGACATCATCCCCCGCCTTCATCTGCCGATTGTACTCGGAGGTCGTGCTGAGCAATTGACCAGATACCAGATCGATGAGCGAAAGCACGACCGTGGTCGTGCCGATATCCACGGCCACTCCCAAGTTGCGAGCCCCGGGGGCGGAGAAGCTCACGATCCGGTTACCGAGGTCCTCGGAGCCCATCACCACATCGATATTCCATTTGTTGCCCCGAAGCAGCCCTGGCAGCCGTTTTAGCTCGGACAGGGGCACGCGAGCGTCGTCAACATCCAAAGCGCGGAGCACGCGCTCGAAGTCGCCAACGCTGTCGGTCAGCGTCGGCTCTTCAACGGCCACTGAACGTAGCCGGGTCATCGGGCTCAGTCGCTTGACTGCGGTAGCACGATGATGCTCCAGTATCTTATGAGCTCCGACCCTCGCCTCCTCCGGCACGAAAACGCTCAGGTCCCCCAGCGCCGTCGTCTGGCAGGCGAGGCGGTATCCTTCCTCCAGCGAGCGGGCATCGATCCCTTCGCTGCTCTTCATCTCGGAAGCGCCCTCGACCAGCACCTTGCACTTGTGGCAGGTCCCCTTCCCACCGCAGGCGCTGTTTATGTCAACCCCAGCCTCGGAGGCGGCGTCCAGGATGTTCGTCTCGCTTTCAACGACCGCTTCGACGCTCATGGGCAAAAATCGAATCTTGAACTTCATCCAGCTCGAAGGATTCGCTTAGCGATACTTAATCCTCTGCTCCTCGGGCCGATCCAATATTGGAAGCGTAAAATACTCAAGTCATCGAGTGCGTTGGGCTTTCGAATGCATGGCGACTCGGGCGTGAACCACAAACACGGAACGGCGACCTCCAAGGCCTTGCTTCTGGCCCTCGGCATCACGCTCAGCTTCGCCGTAGTCGAGCTGGTCGGTGGGCTGGTCAGCGGCAGCCTGGCGTTAGTGTCCGATGCTGGCCACATGTTCACTGACGTTGTTGCGCTTTCTCTGAGCGTCTGGGCATCCTACATCGTCCTGCGTTTGCCAAATGAGAAGCAGACCTTCGGGTTCGTTCGGGTCGAGATCCTGATCGCCCTTCTGAACGGCATCGTGCTGGCCGCGACCTCGTTCATCATCATGTACGAAGCGGTCCAGCGCATCCAGAACCCGGTGGGGATCGAGGCCCAGCTGATGCTCTTCGTCGCAGTGATCGGGCTCATCGCCAATATCGCCGGTGTCTTGATACTGAGGGGGAAGGCCGAGGACAATCTCAACGTGAAGGGCGCCTCGTTGCACATCTTCGGCGACATGCTCTCCTCGATCGGGGTGATCGTCGGCGCGGTGCTCATCTACCTCTTCGACCTGAGGATCGCGGACCCAGTGATCTCCATCCTGATCAGCCTGGTCATTCTCTATTCAGCATACAAGGTCATCAAGCAGGCGACCTATGTGTTGCTGGAGTTCGCGCCTGGCGGGGTCGACCGCATCAAGGTCGAGGAAGAGATGAAGAAGGTCCCCGGAGTCCATGATGTCGAGGACCTGCACATCTGGACGCTAGGCTCAGGCATCTATGCCATGAGCGCTCACGTCCTCGTAGATGATAAGCCGGTCAGCGCCTGCTCCTGCATCATCAAGGAATGCGAAGAAGTGCTCCGATCCAAATTCAAGATCTCTCACAGCACCCTGCAGCTGGAGTATCAGGCATGTAAGACCGAGGTTTGTCCATTGATCCGGCGACTCGATGAATGATTTTTGAACTCAGTTCCGATCACTTGCGCTTCTTCCGCTCGATCGCCTTACCCGAATCGAACCCTCTGGCGAGCATCTTGCCGACGCTGTAGTAGTTGTGATCGTCCGGAGCATATAGGAATGGCCTGATCTTGGACATGAGGCAGATCCCATCCTTATCGAGCGCAGCCTCGTCCACCTTCACATCCATTATCTCGCCGATGAACTGTGTATGCAGGCCGATCTCGTGGGTCTGGATCAATTTGCACTCCAGCACCATGGCGCATTCCTCGACGTAGGGAGCATCCACGAGGTCCGAGCGGACCGGAGTGAAGCCCACTGCAGCCAGCTTATCCTCCTCCCTTCCCGTGGTCATGCCGAAGTAATCCGCCTGGACCACCATGTCGTCGGAGGGCACGTTGACGGTGAACGCCTTCCGCTTCACGATGTTGCCGTGGGTGTAAGTGGCTTTGCGCAGCGATACCGTGATCGCCGGCGGCTTGGAGCAGCATATTCCCGCCCAGGCGGCCGTCATGACGTTCGGTTCACCCTTCTCGCCGTAGCTGCCGATGACGAAGACCGGGGTCGGATAGACCAGGCTCTTTGCGCCCATTGATCGCTTCATTTCAATCTCCGGATCAGGATGGTTTCCTTGGGGAAATTAACCTGCCGCTGCCCTCAGTGCCTGAAGACCCGCACACCGGTGAAGACCATGGCCATGTGGTGCTCGTCCGCTGCCTTGATCACTTCTTCGTCGCGGATCGACCCGCCGGGCTGGATCACAGCGGTGACGCCGACCTTCGCTGCCTCGTCCACCCCATCGCGGAAGGGGAAGAAGGCGTCCGAGGCCATCACCGAACCGCGCGCCTTCTCGCCCGCTTTGTGCCCGGCGATCATTGAGGAATCGACGCGGCTCATCTGCCCGGCGCCGATGCCGACCACCTGCCTTCCCTTCGCCAGAATGATGGCGTTGGACCAGACGTGCTTGCAGACCTTCCAGGCGAAGAGCATGCTCTTGACCTCGTCTGCCGTCGGAGCGCGCTTGCTGACGACCTTGAGGGTGCCAGGATCGAGGGATTTGACATCGGCGGTCTGGACCAGCAGCCCGCCCTTCACCTTCTTCATCTTGAGCTCCGGCATCTCATCCTGCCTCAGTTCCCCATTCATCCTAAGAAGGCGCAAGTTCTTCTTCTTTGTCAGGATGGCGAGGGACTCGGCAGAATAGCTGGGAGCGATGATGCATTCCACAAAGTGGCCGGCGATCTGTTCCGCCGTCTGAGCATCGACCTCACGGTTCAGACCGATCACNNTTCCAATGCCGACTCCAGATCGAGGATATTGTTGTAGGAGATCTCCTTCCCATGCAGCTTCTCGCTATTGCCAACCGATACTCCTGCCGAGAAGGGATCGGTGTAGAAAGCTGCTATCTGCTGCGGATTCTCGCCATAACGAAGGTCGTAGGCCTTCTCCATTCCCAGAGCATAGGTCGCAGGGAACATCTCGCCAGGGAACGTCCGCCCGAGATAGGATGCGATCATGGCGTCATAGACGGCGGTAGAACGGAACGCTTCCAGCATCAATTCCTTGAGGGTGCTATCGCCCAATTCTCCTCTAGTACGCATCTCCTCCAGGATTGATGTATACCTGGCAGGATTGGTGACGGTAGCGACCGAACGATAGTTCTTGGCCGCAGCCCTGATCATGGATGGCCCACCGATGTCGATGTTCTCGATTATCTCCTCCAGGGACGCGCCGGGCCTGAGGACGGTCTGCTTGAACGGGTAGAGGTT
>PMBU01000123.1 GCA_003153895.1 Methanomassiliicoccaceae archaeon
AACATCCGGTCTGGGTTCCTGAAGAGGATAAACATGTCCCGGAACCGGCTATATTAACACCGTTATTGAATTCTGAAAATAGGACACTGGATGAGATGAGTGGTGGGTCTGCCCGAATTTGAATCGGGGTCTCAGGCTCCCAAAGCCCGTAGGATGGACCAAGCTACCCCACAGACCCACAACCGGTGACGTTCGTCGGCGTCACTCAGGCTTTCGGTGAATCGCGCCTCCATATATATTACCGTTCCCCGAAATGAAAAGCGCAAGTATTTTCAGGTGATGACCATTCAATCAGCCAAGATGCGGAAGATCCTGGTGCTTGCAATCGTAGCCATACTTCTTTCAATCAGCATTGCTGGCGGGCTCGTTTTAAGTGGGTCGGGCATCGTCGGATGGAACGAGGCGGATCTCGTTTCACCAACCATGAATGCCATCGAGNNGCGGTCTCTATTCCGGGGCCTCTAACAAGCAGCCATAGAGAATCGAGCTGGATATTGGAATGGCTTCTATCGGAGATCTATGTCACATATGGAGGTGTGGCATGGATATCTTTGAACAATACGGGTTCCAATCCATTATTCGTTTATGGCCTCTCCATGCGATGGACCGATACGGCCATCAATTGCAGCCGACCAGCTAATGCTCTTATCGAAGCGGGCGAGACGGTGGAAATCGGAATGCTGTCCTTCGCAGCGCCATCAACCTCCGGGCACCATCTCTATTCGATCCAGCTTGAGATCGCGGTCGGTCTTCCGAACGGAATGTGGTTTGATTCCGGCTCCACGTCGATAAGCCGCGAGGCCCAAGTGATCGTTGCAACCTCCTCAACCAACTTCTCAACCTATCACAATTCGCCCAAATATTTTGACAAAATCAATAAATTGGTCGATTTCTCGATCACCGCCGCGGTCGCACAAGAAATCAAGGACCGATTCCCCGGCGAATACAGCATGATGCAGATCGTTGGAGCTTATGAATGGGTCAGACGTAACATTCAATATGTGACTGACGCCGAGGACTATTGGCAGAGCGCCAACGAGACCTTATCAATGAAGACCGGAGATTGCGAGGACCAAGCGATCCTGTTAGTCTCCCTGATCGGAGAGCTCGGCGGCAACGGCCGGGTGAACGTCATCGAAGGCCACGCCTTTCCAACCGTGTTCGTCGGCAAGAATGCAAGCGTCCTGCCAGACATCCGGGATGCCGTCGCATCGTATTACTGGGTGAACGCGACATCTCTCCATCTTACCTACTTTTCGGACGAAAGTGGGATCTGGTTGGTGATCGATTCAGTGGGCGTTCCGTATGCAGGCGGATTGCCCTCCCTTTCCGTTCCTTCTCCGTCGCTCTCTTGGGGAGATTCTTGGACGTTCCAGAGTTCGACCTGGTGCCATGCAATCGATGCAAATGGAATGATCTCTGGCGGAGGCTGGCTGCCGTTCCTCTAATCGCCGTCCATCCGTAACGCTTCTTTTACCGCCTGGCGGATGGCGGCCTCGCTGTTCAGCCTGGGGCTCCAGCCGAACCGTTCCAGCTTATCGATGGAGAGCAGCATGTCCTTGACGTCCCCAATCCAGCCCCGACCTCCCTTGACGCCGCCGGTCCAGCGGTAGTCCACTTCCTTAAGTCCCATCTCCTGGGTGACGATGTCTGCGATCTTCCGCACGGACAATCGGTCCTTCGAACCTATGTTGAAGATTTCAACTTGGTCCTTGGCGCGTTCAACGCCGACCACAATCCCCTTAACGCAGTCGCTCACATGCACATATGACTTGTGCGTACCCGGGTCCCTGCCAAGGATCTCCAGATAGCCAGGCTGCTCCCGCAGTTTGCGGATGAAGTCATGCGTCACGTTATGCGTGGAACGGGGGCCGACCACATTTGCGAAGCGATAGATGACCGCGTTCATTTCGAACGTGTGACAATAGGAGGAGATTAGCGCCTCGCAGGCCAATTTCGAGGCGCCATAGATCGATATGGGTATCTGCGGCCCATAGTCCTCTGGAGTAGGAATGACCGTCGCCTCGCCATACACCGTCGAGGTCGAAGGGAAGATGATGTCCTTGACGTCATTGCGGGCGCACTCCTCCAGAAGCCGATAGGTAACCTCGATGTTCTGCTCGAAATGGATATGGGTGTTCGACGCGCCCAGACGAACGTCGGGATTGGCGGCGAAATGACAAACCATATCGACCTCCCTCAGCACTTTGCTCAGATCCACGGCCAGCAGGTCGCCCTCGATGAAGCGGAAGCGATCGTCCATCACCACTTGGTCCATGAAGGACCTCTTTCCCGCGGAAAGATTGTCCAGCCCGACAACCTGATTTCCCTTGCGGATTAATTCCTCAACCAGATGGCTTCCGATGAAGCCTGCATTGCCAGTGACCAGGATCTTTCTGTTCTCGAGCTTCATTTCCTCATTTCTCCTTTTGCTTCGATAAACTCGCGCTCAACGAATTAATAGCTTTGCCGCGGTGGGAGATGAGGTTCTTCTCTTCTAACGGCAGCTCGCTGAACGTTCTATCGTACCGGGAGGGAACGAAGATCGGGTCGAAGCCAAATCCTCCGCTCCCACGCTCCTCATCGATGATCGTGCCGACCGCCTCCGCCGATATCACTATTTCGCCAAGACGGCCGGCGTTGCAGCCGATGCAGCAGCGGAACCTGGCGATTCGGTCGCTCATGCCCTCCATCAACTTGATGATCCCTCGGCAACCCAGCGTCTTTAGCGCGTACGCCGAATAAACGCCCGGGAACCCCCCCAACGCGTCGATGAAAAGTCCCGAATCATCGATGATGTAATTCTGCACCCTTCGTGCCTGGAGCTGAGCCATGCAATCCCTGACCACGTCCTCCAGTTCGTCCGCCTGGATCTCGTCGATCTCCTCTGAGCGCTGCCTCAGCTCGAAGCCCAGGGGCTCCAATGCGGCCTTGAACTCCCGCATCTTCCCCGGGTTGGAGGTGATGACGTCGATTCTGATCAGGTATAGCGCCCCCTTTCCTCGATGTCCTTGATCTTGTTAACCACCAGATCGCTCTTCTCGAAATTCTCGGAATAGGACTGCATCACGACCTTGAAAAGGTCGAAGCGCTCGGAATGCGCAGACTGGAACGCCTCTTTCAAAAGGTGCATGTCAACCCCCATCTCCTCCGCCTCCGCATTCCTCGAGCCCAAGGAGAAGTCGATGACCCAGATCCTACCTTGGCGCAATATCATGTTGGAAGTGGTCAGATCGCCATGGACCATCTTGGCCCGGTGCATGATTGCTGCCAACCGTCCGATCTCCCGACAGATGCGCTCCGCTTCCTCTTGAGGGGCTCGGTTCAGCGCGTCCTTGACCCGCTCACCGTCGATGTACTCCATGGTCATCTCCGCCTTCCTGACGTCGATGTCGAAGATGACCGGCGTGGGCACTCCTTGCCTCCTAGCCTCCTGGATCAACCGTGCTTCGTTCTTCGTCCTGGTGGCGCGGAGCGAGGCATCCAGCTGCGGATGGCGGTATCCTTTGGGCACCCGGCTCTTCACCACGACCTTCCGTCCCTTCCATTCGGTGAGCCGGATCTCCGCCTCCGCACCCTGCCTGATCACCTGCACATCTGCGCCATCATCATCGGCTCTAATAATCCTTTCAGCTGGTCCTGCGGGTGTCGGAGGCGAAGAACGTCCTCAGGGAGGCTCCTAGACAGCAAGTTTCGCTGGCATGGAAATCGGCTGGGAAGGCGGAAGCGATCGAAGGAAGCAAACATCGCTCGTCGAGTAGGACGATCGCGGCGCGGTCAGTCTCGCTCCTGATCGCCCTTCCGGCGGCCTGGAGCACTTTGGCGATCGCCGGATAGGTCTGCACGTAGAGCCTCGACCGCTGCTCCCCGAACTTCGAAGCCAGCCGCGTCTCCATCCGTTCCGATTCCGGGGAGGGCGGGTTTAGCGGGAAGCCGGAGATAGCCACCGCCGACAGCAGGTTCTCGTTGAAGTCTATGCCCTCGGCAAAGCTTCCGCTGATGGTCGCCATCAGCGTCGCGTTCCGGTCTTGGCGCATGTCAGAGATCATCGCCTCCTTCTCCTGCTTCGTCTGCCCCTTCGATTCCACCAGCAATCGCTTACCTCCAATGTCCTTCAGGTGGAACAATGTGGATTGCATGAAGTCATAGGACGGGAAGAAGACCGCCAGGTTGCCTGGCACCGACTGGCAAACCTGGCCGACCTGGGCTGCCATGTCCGAATAGCTCAATTCGCAGCGGTCCCGAAAACGCGACGACACCCCTCGGACACAAAGGACTGGCCGATTCTCCGGAGGGAAGGGGTTCGCGTACTCGCGGCAAACGCTGTCGTCGGAGATGCCCAGCAGGTCGGCGTACATCTCCGGCGGGTGAAGCGTCCCGCTCATCAGGAGCGCGCAGCAGACCTCACTGAAGCTGCGCTTTGCCACAAGGGAGGGCTCGATGAGCTTGACCACCAGCTTCCTCGGCTCGTTGGTCGAGTAGCGCACGCTGCTGTTGCCAAAGGCGCTCCAGTTCCTCAGGAATCGCAGCAGCGGTCGTAGTCGTCGCCCATCGCCTTCTTTGAAGGCCTCCTCCAACTCCAAAGCCAATCCGGCGCAGTCGACGCCGCATCGCCCCTTGAGCTCATCGTCCAGCTCGCCCGGTTCGACGTGGAGGCGGGGCTTCCCCGCGGTCAGATGCCTGGCGATCTCGGCCAGCACTCTCAGGTCCTCGCGGTGTCCCCGCAGCGACCGGAGCGCCATCGGACGGTCAAGGTCCGAGGCGCAGAGCGTGCCGCTGCGGTCGTCCATGAGCCGCTGGGGGAGGTTGTGCGCCTCGTCCACGATCACGATGGACTTGCGCCGCCTGGCTGTCCGTCTCAGTAGCGGGGCGGAGCCATCGGTGAACACCGGATTGTAATCGCAAACAACCGTCTCCGCCCCCTCGGCCGCCTTCAGGCTGGAGGCGTAGGGGCAAGTCCCAAGTCGCAGGCACAGCCTGGTCGCCTCCTGTACATGCAGCGGATACGCCAGTATCCGCGCCGCTGCCTCCTCGATTCGCTTGTTCAGGAAATAGCAGTCGCCGCCCTCCGAGCACGGTACCCGCCCATCCTTCCTTCTTGCCAAGCACATGTCCTCCTTGGCGATGACGTCTACTGCTCCAACAGACTTCACCTTCCAGATCATCCGGAGCGTCTCGATTGCCGCATGGTGCTGCGACTGCCTGGCAGTGGTGAACAACAGCTGTCCCCCATCCAGGCGGCAAGCCTCCAGGCCTGCAGCAAGGGAGACGGCGGTCTTGCCCAGTCCGGTCGGCGCATGGGCGAGGAGGTTGATGCCCTGCCTGAGGCAGGAGCGGGCGTCGTCCAAGAACCGGTCCTGGCCAGCGCGGACGGTGCCGAAAGGGAAGAGGTCGGTCTCCGGTTCGCTGACCTCCTGAGGGATGGTCGCTTCCATGATACCCCGTTGACGCGGACGGAGCAGTACCTTCCTATTAATTGCAAGCTTGCAAGCCTCGCAAGGATGATAAGCGCTCCAGGCGATTGTCATGGCATCATGGCAGTCGAGACGGAGAGGTCGAAGGGCAGAAGCCCGGCCGGCATCGCCTTCATATTGTTCCTTACGACCTTGGCCGCTTACATTGCCAGGGTCAATCTGTCGGTCGCGCTGCCATTCATATCCTCTGACTATGGCTGGACGGACGCTGAGAAAGGGCTCTACGGCGGGCTGCTTCTGGGGATATTCCTGGTCGGATACGGAGTCTCGAACGTCATCCTCAGCCCTTTGGTCGACCGATTCGGGCCGAGGAAGTGCATGATGGTCGCTGTGGTGGTATTCTCGATGCTGACCTTCTTCACTGGCATCGTAGGATTGGTGTTCTTCGCGTTCATCGCCGCCCGTCTGCTCCTTGGGCTCTCGCAGGGCATCCTTTTTCCGAGCGCCAGCAAGGTCACCCAAGCCTGGTTCGAGCCCCGCTACCGGTCCAAGGTCAATTCCCTGCACCTCAGTTCGATGCACTTCTCCAACCTGCTGGTGCCGATCTTCCTCATCCCGCTGATCCTGGTGATCGGTTGGGCGGCGTCGTTCTTCGCGGTGGCGTTCATCACCTCCTTGGTCTTGATCCCTTTGCTATTCTACATGCGAGATTCTCCCTCCGCGGAGATGAAGGTGGACAGGAAGCCGATCAAGGACATCATCGGTGATGCAAAGGCCGGGCTTCGGTCCGCTTTGGCCATCAAAGGGATCTTCGTGCTTTCGGCGGCGGATGCGGCTGGTAACCTGGTATGGTGGGGGATCTCCCTATGGCTTCCGACCTACCTCATCCAGGCGAAGGGGCTGTCCGTGGACCAGATAGTGTTGGTCGCATCCCTCCCATATCTAGGGGGCGTTGCTGGTCTGTACCTCGGCTCATTGATGAGCGACCGCACCGGGAAGCGGGTGCTCATTACCACTGCCTTCCAGCTGGTAGCGGTGCTCTTCATCTTCCTGCTGGTTGGCGCAAGCGACGAGACCATGATCATCGTCATCCTGGCGGCGATCTTCTTCTGCATCAGCATCCTGCCGCCCAACTGCTTCACCCTGCTCCAGGGGATCGCTCCCCGCGAACTACTGGGAAGCGCCACGGGGGTGATGAACGGGCTCGCCGTCGGTCTGGGCGTCTTCGGGCCGATCATTCTTGGACTGGCAGTCGCCGCCACTGGCAGCTATGATATCGGGCTTTACGTGATGGCCGGGCTGCAGGTCGTCTCGGCGGTCGTTATGATGATGTTCCGTAAGTACGAGCTGGAATCGGAGAGGCCGGCCGGCGCCGAGGCCTGCCAGAAGTAAACGCATGAGAATGCAAGAAAATCACAATTCAAGAGTCTTTGCCGATCTCGAAATGCCTATCAGATAATGGGCGAGTAGAAGGAATGATTATCATTCCGCTCAGCGGTCATGGGTCGTGGACAAGATCCCCTTCGGATGCGCTTCACTGGACCTGATGCTCGATGGCGGCCTGGAGCCATCCTGTGTCACCTTGCTATATGGCGAGGCTGGGTCGGGCAAGACCAACCTCTGCCTGGTCATGACCAGGAACATCGCCAGCCAAGGGAAGAAGGTGGTATACCTTGACACAGAGGGCATCTCCTTGGAGCGCTTCAAGCAGATATGCGGCGAGGAGTACGAGCCGTTGCTCCGTTCCACCTTGTTCTTCGAGGCCAATAGCTTCGACGAGCAGGAGAAGATGGTCGACAAGTCGATCAAGCTGGCCGAGAGCAACCTTGACATCGAGGCGATAGTGGTCGATTCGATCACCTTATACTATCGCCTGACGTCGAGGCAGCAGGAGCGGTCAGAACGCAAATCACTCACATCGCAATCGCTCAAGCTACTGGAGATCGCGAAGAAGCGCAATATCCCGGTGCTCATCACCTCACAGGTCTACACCGACGTGGACAAGGGCACCTACGAGCCGCTCGGCGGCCATTCGTTGATGCACAACGCTAAGACGATAATCAACCTGGAGAAGATGGGCATGGGGAAGCGCCGGGCGGTCATCATGAAGCACCGTCATCTGGCAGAAGGCGGTTCGGCGGAGTTCCGATTGGTCGAACGGGGCATAAGCTGCGAAGCAGCGAAGAAGTGATCTGCCGTCGGAGTCTCAGAGCTGTCGCCCGACGGAGAAGTCCACTATCTCCCGCAGGAAGTCCCGCTCCTTCGATGGCTTGAGGCATTTCAGGAGCGCTTTCGCGTCCTCGGCATACTTCAACGCGATGTTCTTGGCGTGGTCCACGCTGCCGATGTCCTCGAACAGCTGGATGACGCGCTTTACTTCCTCATCAGTGGCTTTCTCGTTCCCCAGCGCCTTCAATATCTTGACGCTCTTCTTGCGGCCCTTGGGACCGAGCGTTTGCATCGCATGAACGACGATGAGCGTGCGCTTGCCGTTGCGGATGTCACTGCCTACCGGCTTCCCCAGCAACTTCTCGTTGCCGATGAGACCGAGGACGTCGTCCCAGATCTGGAATCCGATGCCGAGCAGTCGCCCATATTCCCTCATGTCGCGTATCTGCTTCTTGCTCCCTTTTCCTATTATCGCGCCCCCACCGGCTGCGCAGGCGAACAGGACGGCCGTCTTCTTCTCAACCATCTCCATGTAGGCGTCGATGGTGACCTCGGACGAATTCTCGAAGTCCATGTCCATCTGCTCCCCCTCCGCTATCAGGAAGACCGTCTCGGAGACGTCCTTGAGCAGTTGTCTCAGGCGACCGCCATCCACCTTGGTCTCGGCAAGCGTTTTGAAGCCGATGGCGAAGAGCGCATCGCCAGCCATTATCGCAGTAGGAGTGTCGAACTGGGCGTGGACCGTCGGCCTTCCCCTCCTGGTCAGGTCCTCATCGATGATATCATCGTGAACGAGAGTGAAATTGTGTATGATCTCCAAAGCGCATCCGAACGGGACAGCGGTCTTGCCCTTCTTGCCGACCGCTTCGGCCACCACTATCGCCATGGACGGCCTCAGCCTCTTCCCGCCCGAATGGGGTAGATGATTTATCGCGAGGCGCAGTTTCTCGTGGGAGCCGACGTTCAGCAACGGCATGAGCTCTTCGTCCACTTCCTTCGCCATGCGCATGACTTCTTTCATGATGTCCATTTTCATCCCTCGGTCCTCAACTGCGATAGCCATTCCTTCGTCTCTCCAACGAGCACATAGCGTTTACCCGCGAGCTCTGAAACCTTCTTAGCACCCATGAGGAACATCGCCGCGCGGAACTCTGCCTGCATGGTCCTCAGCTTCTCGATGACCTTCTCCGCGGACTCCATCGCCTCGGGCAGGACGGCCATCGCCGCCCCGGCGCAGGTAGCGCCGAGCACTATACCCTTGGCGGCCTGCAGGCCATCGCTGATGCCCCCGGAAGCGATTATCGGGATACCGACGTTGGCCCAGACGGTCGCCACTGGCGCCGGTATGCCCCAGTCACCGAATGTGCGCCCCAGTGCGGCGCAGCGCTCCTCCCCGGCCTTCTTCGCCCTATGCCTCTCGATGGCGGAGAAGCTCGTTCCCCCGGTGCCCGATACGTCCAGTCCTCGCATCCCGATGCCTTTCAATCTGAGGGCGATGTCGCGCGAGATGCCAGCCCCGGTCTCCTTGGCCATGAGCGGGTACTGCTTCGCGGCGTCCCTCATGGCATTCAAGCAGCCGCGGGCACGCGTATCGCCCTCTGGCTGGACGATCTCCTGCAGGAAGTTGAGATGGATGGCGAGAAGATGCGCATTTATCATATCCATCGCCATCTTGATGGCGTCCTCACGGAACTTGGACTTCGTTCCCTGCTCGATGAGCTGAGGCGCTCCTAGGTTGCCGATTCGCAACGGTATATCGTGGTCCTTGAGGACGCCATAGCTGCCGTCGTCCCCATATTGCACGCCAGCTCTCTGGCTCCCAATGCCAAGGCCGATCTGGAGTTCGGCGCAAGCTTCGGCGAGATTGCGGTTGATCTTGACGGCGTTCGGATATCCGCCGGTGATCGCAGTGACGACGAGAGGGAAGGAGAGCTTCCGCCCGAATAGGACGCAAGAGGTGTCGACGTCATCCAGATCAACCTCCGGCAAAGAACAATGGACCAGTTTGACGTCGTTCCAGTAGTTTCTGGATCCGGCGACGTCCTCCCTCAAAGCGACCTCGATATGGTCGATCTTGCGACGCTCTATCTGCCTCATCCTAACCATCCCCAATGACTCGTGAGCCCTTGACTGCTTCGCCCCTCAAGGCGCGCTCCAATCTGCCGCGAACGCGTCCGTTGATGACCATCGCCTCCCTACCCTTGGCGAGGTCCAGGATGCTCTCGATCTTGCCATAGATGCTGCCGGTGACGTCAGCCCAGCGCTCGCTCCTCGGCAATCTGGCGAGAACGGAGCGATCGACCTCTTCGATCATGCTAGCATCATCGTTCAGATGCGGATCTGAGCTGAAGATGCCGTCGACGTCGGTGCAGAAGACGATCCTCTCCGGGTCGAACTCGTCTGCGAGCCACGCCATCAGCTGATCGCCTGAGCAAATGCCAAAGCCCTTCTTCATATCCAGTACGACGTCCCCGAAGGTCACCGGAACGATCCCCAGATCCAGGTAGTGGTGCACGATCTCCAAGTCAAAGCTGGTGAGCTTCCCATCATCCATGAGGCAGCAGGCGCTCGGCGGGATGGAAACGCAGTTCAATCCAGCCGATTGCAGCGCGCCTAGGACGCGCAGGTCAAGGTCTCTCACATCCAGAGAGACCTGGGAGACCCCTTTCAATTGCTTTTCATCGCTAAAGCCGTCCTTCAAGTGGTATTTCTTCGCCAGAACATGGCCGAACGAGCCCGCCCCATGTACGATCATCACCGGCACCTTGGAACGGGCTATCTCCTTGGCCAGACGCTCAACGTTGGCCTTATCAAAGGTGCGGTATCGCCCCTTGTCGGTGATGACGCTTCCGCCCAATTTCACCAAGATCATGGCAACGGTTCAAGCATGTGCCAGACGATATAAAAGACTCTTGGTCAGTCGAGAGAGAGCGAGGCTCCGCACTTCGGGCAGATGGTCGCATCCTCGGAGACGGTCTCACCGCACTTCGGGCAGGCATAGGCGTTCTTCGCCTGGTTGCCGCATTTGCGGCAGAATATGTCGTCCTCGGCCAGTTTCTCCCCGCAGGCGGAGCATTTCGGGCTGCGGTCCACCTTCAGGCCACATTTTCGGCAATAAACATCCTCCTCGGTGAGGCCGGCGCCGCAGCGTACGCATCTCTTGGACGGCTCTCGTAGAGATCTTGGCGGGGGTGCCAATCGCTCCACGCCAGAATCCTTAATAGCAGGTTTGGGCTCGATCGGACCGATGGAGTCAGCTCCCCCATCTAGAGCTCGCTTGGCACGAAGGGCCAGCTTCAAAGCCTCGGTGTAATCCTCCTTCTGGAAGCTCTCTTCCGCCTGCTTCAGGTTCTCCTCGGCGGCAGCATTCTTCTCTTTGGCGATGGATTGGTCCAGAATATCGCGGACCGAGCAGATCATGAACTTCGATTCCAGGTAGTTCTTGGGCAGTTTCCTCGCCTCCTGGAATGGCACCTCGCATTTCTCTTCGCCGCTCTTGGGGCTAGCGTTCAAGACGATCGAGGCGATAGGGTCGGTTTTCTCTTCCCTCGCGTTCTTCAGCAAATCCTTGGCCTTATTGATCGACTCCAGCGCATAAAGGTGATTCCCTCTTTCGAAAGCTGCCTCCGCTTCGATGATGAGGAGGTTTGCCTCCTTCGAGGTCTTCCCACGAGCCTTAAGGGTTTGGGCGACGGCCTTCGTCGTCTGGATGGAATTGTATGCGTCGTCCTGCGTTATCTTCGTGTCGACCCGGTTCTTCCTCTTGCTACGGAAGTACCTCAATTCTAAGAATACCACAATCGCCAAGATGATTCCGAGCACGGCCAATATTATTAGGTCTACATCAGTCAGCCCGAGCACTTACACACCAGTCTCCGAACACCTAGTTTGAGTCAGGATAAATAAGTTTCTCAGCCAGTTTCAGTCAGGACAGACTACTATTAGGTCGCCTTGTTTGTCGACTTTCCATCTTCATTTGTTTCTTCTCGAATATCACTCAAAATCAGATATTTTTGAAGCTTGGAAACTTAACTTTGAACATCATGAATCGAGATTGCTTCAACTATTGTTAAGCTGCGATGTCGATAAAAGCCATGACGTTGACCAGGGAATCAATTTCGACACGTTTCGCATAGCATTTACGGCAATAAAGGCTCTCAATATCCTTCAGGTAGGAGGTCTCTGCCTGAATTATTGGATACAGCCTTCCGCAGGATTGGCATTTGAATATCATCAGTAGCCCCTTGATTCAATTCATTGCCTTTGCACATTTATATTCCGTCGAGTCGGCTCTCATCAATGATAATATGAAAAACCTATGGCCAGAATCTCACCGCGTCAAGGTCAAGAATTTTGGTTAGATTTATTGAAGATCATTTGAACAATATTTTTCTTTGACAAGTAGTTTAATTTATGGTTTTGAGATTTCCCCGCCCCTATGCCCGATGAAATTCGTTGTCAGATCCGATGTGCAGTATGTGACCAATGGTCCGATTCGCGCATTCAATTTGAAACGGTGAAGACTTTTTTCACTTCCAAGCTCATTGGAAATATGACTCGTTGTTCTTGGTGTGGAGAAATCAATCCATGCAATGGTGAGAACATGCGATTCGATGAACGAAGGGATGGTAGGGAAGGCACATACATTTAGGGGAAAGATGCAATCAAAGGCCGATTGAAGAAATAAGGAAGGGGTTTATGTTCCGAGGTAATGTGACCGTAATGGCCGAGTGAAACTTCCACTCCAAGGCTTAAGAAATCACTTGGGGTGGATATCGCTTTTCTTATCAATAGCGGTCATTAGCCAGTAGGACTTGTCGCACATTTTCTACCAACCTCCTTGTCTCTTTAGTTTGCAGATCTATAGCAACCGAGTCTTTCCTAGGGTCATAGCTACTAGAGTGTTGCCCGACGCCACAGCGGCCGCCTGCCATTAATATCAACTATTGTGTGATTGGAATGGGAGGGCGCAAAGAGAGCTGATTGGATTCAATCTGATAATTAATATTCTCCGTTACCTTAATGATTATGAGGGGCCAGAGGGGAAAGATTTAATCAACTCTTGGAGAAGAGGAAGAGTAGTGCACCTCAATGTCCAATCTTCAAATCGCGCTCGTTTTTCCCCGTTTCGCATCTTTTCCATCCAATGTCCTAACTATATTGACCTCTCGAGGATCATTCTCCATTCCGATAACACTAATATTTGGTGATTTCTATAAATAGTATCGACTCACAAATATCATAAGTCCCCCTTGATTGAGCAAACCCATGAGGCCATAAGGCCCTTAGATCCCACAATGACCTTCGCAAGTATGCTCCTCCAAGGGGGTTACTGATGGATGGTGTAGGCTCTTGATAGAAAATGAAATGAAGAAATCGGAGATGGCCGAACCACCATACATAAAAATTGAAATAGACCCAGCGCCGAGAGAATGAGAGTAAGGTGGTCTTTTCGCCTTCACAATATGCTCAAACTCGTCGTATCTCAATGTCTGCAGCGACGGCGGACGGTTGCCAGTGGACATTAGGTTCTAAGATGTAAGATATGCTTCCTATCCTTTGGCCCGTTGATCGGGCTCGAAAAATGAGAAAGGAAAGGGTTTGCCCAGATCAAACCTTGAGCAAAAATGGTTTGCATATTTTGGTAGAAAACGACCATTAGCAATTTGGTTGTTTTAGTTGCAATTTGTTGATTTCCTGCTTAATGAAGTCTCCAGCATGCACATCGTGGTGAGAAATATGTCTCATTCATTTCTACTTCTTCCCTTGCTTCTTTGCTGGGGGATATGTTATTCCTTCCTTTTTAGCCATCCCATATCCGCCTTCATCTCGCTGCTTCTCAGTAACCTTCTCTACCTTGTCCGGAGTCTTTGTGGGAAATTTTTCTTTCTGTGCCATAATATCAAACTCCTCTCTAAATGTGGTTCTTCATTGCGATTATATCAAGTCATTGCGTCGGCCCAGCGGAAAAACGAGGGTTTGCTGATTAGATCGGACTGCCACCACAGTCTATTATTTCTCTATTTTCATCCGCATCAACCTATTATCTAAAAATATAAGTTGATTTTTATTAATAAAAGCCAGTCATGGCAACTGATCAATGGATCATTTCGACGCAACATGTCGAGATCTCGTTGGACAATGAGTGTATCATGCAGTCGTATTAAGTTAAGACCGCAATTGCGAGATTTCAAAGCGGATCAATGTAGAATGACAAGCAATTGGTGAATGAAGAGAGGAAAAGTAAGAATGGCTGACAGCGTTCCGAGCTTCCCGTGGGCTCGCGCACCACAGTACAACGGGGCACGCAGGCGGGCTTAACTGCTGGGTTCGGATGAGACCAGGTGTATCCCCGCCGCTATGGCCGTCACACCATTCTTGAATCCTCGAAAGTAAATGTTCTATTTATAGATTCTTGCACGCGCCATCATCTCCCGTTTTTGGATGCGACGGTCGTCGCTTCGCGAAAGGCATTTATGCCAGATGTATTAGACGACGATCGATTCCGCCTCACCGACCAGCTCGGCATCCTTGGTGAGGAGGGCGAACTCCTTGGTGTTAAAAGCCTCCGGGTCTAGGGTAATGACCAGCATGCCATGGTTCACGGCGACGGATTCGTAAAGGTAGCTCATGAGCCTCAGCACCTTTGAGAAATCGTTCTGGAGCATGAGGTACTCAATCCCTTCGAGGATCACCGCCGCTCCTCCTTTCTCATACATCCGGATCAGGGTATCGGTCAATATCCCGATGTTCTGCGGGTTGATATTCCGCGGCCCCGCCGAATTCGAAAGCCAAAAGACGTTGCTTGGCGGGATCTGGAAATCTTCCATCAGCCGGTCCGGGTGCAATCTGCTGACTACCAGGACGTCCATTTCCTTTGACTTCAGCAGGTTGTAGATTCCCAGAGCACGGTCCGCTCTTTTGTCTTGAAAAATGTAGAGCGAACCAGGTTTAAGCTCGATTTGTGCCAAAATGCACCTTCCCAATGCAGTCCACACATTATCCTGCTAGATAATCAAACTAATCACTGCCATTGAACAAAATCAACTTATGCACTAGCCATCGGGTAACTACAATATCATTAGTAGAACAGCGAAATGATCAGCAGGGCGCCAAGCACCCCGAAAGCCATGGAAAGGATGTTGGTACCAAGCTTGCTAGTCATCCCTCCCCTTTCCAGTGTCGCGCCGATCAAGCTGTCAACGTTGCAGCCGAGGAAACCCATGGCTATCGGGATCAGCAGCCTAGCGTCTATCGTGCCCAAGGGAAACAGGAGCAGCCATCCTAGGATCGATGCGAAAGCCGCCCCTATCAATGCCCAGGCAGTGCCATAAGCCGAGACGCCGCCGTCTGTGCCGACCGCGACCCGCTTCATGCTCGTGATCAGGTAGGTTTTGTTACTCAGGACGCCCAGCTCGCTAGCGATGGTGTCCGAAGCCGCCACGCTGACGGCGGTCAGATATACCAGATTGGCAGCAGCGCTGTCCTGCAGCCCGAGAGTCCAAGCCCCTAGGGCGATCATGGCGGGCACAAAGCCATTAGCGACTACGTTCTTCCAGGTGCGCTCGCCCTTCTTGCCTTCATGCACCCCCTTCCTCTTCTTAAGCTCGAACTTGAACTTGGTCACAAGGAAGCCGCTCAAGGCGAAGGCGATGAGGATGATGAGCCAATCGATCGAGCCGAATGAGCCGATGATCACCCCCATTATGAAAGAGGCTATGCTCCCACTGGCAGTTAGAAGGCGAAGCCTGTATGAAACGAAAGAGAGGATTCCGCATAGCACCAGGATTACCACCAGGTCGAGGAATATGACTGAGGAGGTAACGGCCGTCGCGGAGGGATACATTAAGGCCGCAAGAAATGAAGGAGGATTAATAATGTTGCCGGCAAGGTCTATTGCTCCTGGGCCAGAAAGGATCAGGTCGCCTGTCGTTCCTATTTCCCTTCTTCCTTGTCTTCTATGCTCTTGGCGACCGCATCGAGCTCTTCCAATCTGGACAATGAGAGCTCGGCCCCGCAGGATGGGCACACGGTCTGGTCTTGAAGGACGGATTGGCCGCAGGCGGGGCATTCATTCGCTTCGACGGCCTTCTTCCGAAGACCAGGTAGCGCCAGTGGAACGGGCGATTTGAACAGTTTGTCCGTCTGGTCCTTAACACCCCTGACCTTCTCGAGGTCACCATCCCACCCTTTCAGAGCTTCGCCATACTCCTGATGGATGTCCTCGATGACCGCTTGCATGCGGTGAGGTACGTTACCGGCGCGTTGGGAATTGAGCACGACTGCGAGATAGAAAGAATCCCCGCGTTCCACCAAGATCTTCTTCTCTCCGAAATCGAGGCGTTGTAAATGGGTCGAGCTCTCGTCCTTGAATGAGTCTTTGACAAAGTCTTGGATGGCGACAAGCATCGAACTCAATATCTCGTCATCCATGCCAGGCTTCAGCCTTCTGGTCTGATGTGCCATCAGGCGACCGTCGTTGTAGATGATGAACACCTCGTCCACAGGAACCAAGGCATTGCGAGCGAATAGGAAAATGACCAAAATCACTATCAATGCCCCAAGTAACCAGAAAATAAGCTCCGATGCCGCTGGTGGTTGGTCCGAGATGGTAATTACAATCTGGCCTGTCGTTATGGAGTTCGATAGGATATCAGTGGCCGTGACCCAATAGGTGACGGTGCCCGTATGATTGAGCGCAGGCAGTTGGACGCTATACACATCGGCCGATCCAGTGGGCGTCATTCTAAGTTGGTACGTGCTCCCGTTGCCGACTTGGTAGCTA
>PMBU01000126.1:0-18000 GCA_003153895.1 Methanomassiliicoccaceae archaeon
ACAAATGCAAAGCGGTCTTGGGGCCGATCTCTGGCACTTCGACCATCTGAAGGAGCCCAGCCGGTAGCTGCTGCTTGAGCTCGTCCAAGTAGTGGAGATGGCCAGTGATCAATATCTCCTCCACCTTTTTGGCGATGGCCTCCCCCACACCAGGGATATCGCGCAAGTTGTTCGTCTTGCGATATTCCTCTAGCTCTTTGGTCATCGACTCGATATTGCGAGCAGCATTTCGATAGGCGTTCGGCTTGAAACCGATCCCCTGCAATTCGAGCAGATCCGCTACTTCATAGAGGATCTTCGCCACATCGACGTTATGGACCATTCGTACGGTTCTATGTAGCTCGATTCATAAATATGATTCCCGCCTCGAAAGGTTAACGGCTAATAGGGTTTAGGGGTGGCCTCAACCAAACTATGATCCTGTCTGGCTTCGAGCTACGCCAGACATTATAGAATTATCCAAAATTGAATATTTAAATGCCTGATAAATCCCTCTACATGCCTAACTCGAGGGGAACCTTTGGCTGAACTGAATACGGTTTATGTGGGAACAAGCCTACCATGAACTATGTACTGGCCATCGTCGCACAGTTCAACAATGGTTCTGAAGACGTAACTATCAAGGCCAGAGGAAAGGCCATCAGCCGTGCGATCGACGTGGCGGAGATCGTTCGTCGGAGATTCGTCCAGGAGGCCTCGGTCAAGGACGTCAAGATCGATACGGAGGTCCTCACCGGCGATGGAGGAGTTATCGCCAATGTATCGTCTATCGTTATCTATCTAGCGCGCTGATAACGACTGGTCGGACATAAGTTCCATTATTTGCCAGAGGCTTTGATCCTCAATCCTCGTCCGACTCTCTTTCCAAAGCCTTCAGGTCCTTTGGGTCCAATACCACCGGGTCGAAGGGAACTAGCAAAATACCCTTTGCGAGGAAGACCTGGTCCTTCGTTCCGGAAAGGAACTTCAGCACGGTCTTGAAATCGTTCTGGTTGATCAAGTACTCTAAGCCTTCCAACAGCACCATCGCTTTCTTGTTCTCTGAAAGAAAGGTCTTGATGAGTGTGGTGATGACAGGGGTATCGGTCGGAGAAATAATCTCGAGGTTGGAGGAGGCTCCGCCATTTCGGATCCCTTCCATCTTCGTCAACCAGACCATCCGGCAGTCCAGGCCATACTTCTCCCGCAGATGGTCAGGCTGGGTCCGAACAATGCAAAGGCCAGATGCCCCTTTCTTGAGATTGGCCTTCATTAAAGCTATTGGCTGATCTAGTCGTTTGTCCTTGATGATGTACGTGGCTCCCGCTACGACCTTGAGTGGTTGGATGGGCTCATCCGCTGGAATCGATTCCTGCTCCTTTTGCTCCACTGGCGAATTCGGCGGCGACTTGACGAGGTCTTGGAACGGTACATCGATGATCTTCTCCTCCGAAAGGTCCATCTCTCTCTTCAATCGCTTCTGGCGCAAGTCGATCTTTTCCTGCAATTGGGACCTCCTGGTCTTCGCAAGTATCTGGATCTCCCTTGAGGTATAGCCCTTGCTCGCCATCGAGATCAGCTCTTCCCACGCCTCCTTAAGGCCTTCTCCATACCCCTTCATGTAGCCCTTGGCATAGGATTCCTCTTCTGTCATCTCATCCCTCTACGTAATGAATGCCCATGCGAGTAAAACTATTTTGCTTAGACAAATTCGACGCATCAACCTCTGCTGGATGAATCGCTTGCCCGCTATTTTCGCCCGTTCCCTAAACCCTTTCAACCTTTCTTCCTCACTTTACTACCCATCAACTTACCAAACGTTAGAAGATATGCGAGATGATGATAAGATTAGATGAATGTAGTAAGGTTAGTAGATAGAGGTGCTAACTTGTCCCATGTAATAATTTCTCAAGAAGAGAAGAGAGTGAAATCAAGGAAATGGTGGTCTGTTGGTCGGACATTGCATATGGAAGGATAAGCTTGTCTTTGTAAAGGAGCGCCCCGCAGGTGTATACAACGTTCGGAACGTAACCCGATCGGGTATTCTCCGTCCAATTAATGAGCGGCTCTCTCAAACGGCCAAGTATTTTCGATGGATCTTCTTTGTCTAGAAGAATGGCGCCAATAGAATATTGCCGAAAAAGCCCAACGCCATGAGTAAGAAGAAGCCAACCCTCCTTAGTTTCAATCGGTGCACCGCAGTTCCCAACCTGCACGAATTCCCACGGATAAGAAGGCTTCATAAGCAATTTGATTTCATTCCAAAAATGAATATTATCAGAGTACATTAAAAAAAGGTTCTCATTGTCCTGGCGTGATATCATAGCGTAACGGCCGTTTATCTTGCGTGGGAACATGGCCACTCCTTTATTGACGGCGGCGCTTCCATTCAGGGTAGCCATTTTGAAATGCACAAAATCATCCGTTTCCATCAATTGCGGAAGAATAACCCTGCCATCATAAGCAGTATAGGTAGCATAGTATTTCCTACTTCCATCATCGTCTGTAAAAAGAACGAATCGCGCATCCTCAATGCCGTTTTGTTCGCTGGGAGAGAGTGGGAATAGTACCCGTTCCGAAAGAGGAACCGATGGTTCGAATTGTGCTTCATAGTTGCATCGGGCCAGCCATTGAATTTTATCTATGGCAAGACTATCAACCGCAGATAACGGTTGGTGGTTGTAGATCTGAATTTTGACATTCTCCATAAGTTCGGTAAAAGTGAATTCATCCGATAACGAATTGATAATGAAATTCGAGAAATCGCTGAAAACGCCTATTTCTCGAAGTTTCCGAGCAAAACATATCTTGTCGTAAAGGGGATTCGCTTTCATTTCTGCGGTGGTGGCAAAACCAGATGAATCATCGATGGTTATGTTGTAATCTTCGTCAATACATCCGGAACGAAATTTCAAAGATGAAATATGTCCTTCGCCTGTAGCCCGCAATGTTAATATAAAACGGAGCGAACCGGATGGCAGTCCCGACTGATCCGGGTGTGGAACGATCGAAGGATTGAAAAGGGCGGCCGATTCGAATGAATATTCGGCCAAAAAGAATGAACCAATGAGGCACCTTCGTTCTCGCGAAGGTAACGCGTCGGACGGCACGAACCTGCGGAGGGAGTCAAATTGGCGCTCCAAAAGAGCCTCGAAATTATGATGCCGGTGTGAAAACTTGTCAAGCACGCACTTGAATTCTTTCTGTACATCAGACTCATCGAGTGCCAACACTCGTGATATGATTCGTTCGATCCGCGACTCGCTGAAAGGAATATGCGGTCGTGCAATGACTCGTTGTCTTTCAGGCACAAAAATAATGCCTGTATCTTTTACAAGTGCGGATGGGCATTCCTCAGATGTGTTTATTTTTTTCATTCTAAAATTTACATCTGCAATAGTCATTCCCATCCTCGCATCCCATCCGAGTAGTCCGACGACTGTCAGACAAACTCTTAGTTATTGTGAAGTCGATATTTAAAGGTTGCCTCCATATGTAGTTACTGGTCTCGCTAGTGCTTCAAGTCGGGGAGAGAGGAATGACGACCCCCTTAAATAATGAGACCACTCGATCGCCATGAAATGTGACCGAAGAGACTAGTACATGTTGTGATGGCCTTGCCCTATTTTGAACGTACCCCGATCGATGAGAAGACTAGTTTAGCACATTGTCTTTCAGGCACAAAAATAATACCTGTATCTTTTACAAGTGCGGATGGATATTCCTCGAAGTGTTTATTCTTTTCATTCTAAAATCGGCTCCTTGAAAGTCTCTATAATGTTAGTAATGTTCGTCATCTCATACAGGGACAGAAGAAACGCGATGGTCGATTCAGCGCCTTGATTACGATTTACCCGGTCCACGTGCAGCCCGTCATAACAGCCACCATTTACCGGGTCGTAGAGCGGAATTCCCAGATCGTTAGTTCCAAGAAACCATTGAAATGCTTTTTCAGCTTCATTATACCAACGCTTGTCTTTCGTTGTTATGTATGCTTCCAGACAGGCCGAAATTGTAGAATATGCCTCTATCGGCTGTTGATCGAAAACAGGTTTGGAGCTGCCGAGTTCAAATACCTTATCACTGCCAACCGGCTGAAAATGACCGCGAGAAGAAGTTTGCACAGTAATCAGCCAATTTAATGATTCAATCCCACACCCGAGCATTTCTTTGTTGGCGAGGCCTCGTCCACTGACAATAAGTGCGCGGGGAATTGCAGCATTACAGTAACTTAAAACAGGTTCAAACCATTTCCATTCAGCGCTACAGTTTTCATTATAAAGCCTCATAAGTTTCGTTGAAAGCACTTCCATAGTGTTACGAGCAGACCTGTCGCCTGGGAAACGTCGCTGATATTCCTGGATTCCAATCAACGCAAAGGCCCATGCTCGCGGCGAGGAAAATGAAGATACGGGTGTGAGGGTGTGCTCGAAAATTTCTGCAGTCATTTGACTAAAACCTTCGTTCCTGGAACGGCCGATGCAGGTTCCGAGAGCCCATACTGCTCGGCCATGGCTGTCTTCAGAAAAGTCATCTTCCCATTTACGCTGAAATGTGAGAAAAGATCTAAATCGTGCGGTTTTCTCATCCCAGGCATATCTCACGAAGCTAAGATATCGGGTTGCGAGGTCATTAATTATCGAGGAATTTATTGTGCCGAGATTCTCAAGTAATACTGTGAGTATAAGCGCTCTTGAATTATCATCCGTGCAATATCCTTCGGCGAAGTTGGGAACATTATGTTTTGCATGATGAAATATTCCTATGGAATCGGTCATTCGGATCAAATGGTCAAGTTTGATTTCTGGTAAAATGGGCGGTTGTTCATCAAGAGACCGCATCGAGATTTTCTTTCGCATGATCGCTGACCTCTTTTGGCGAGCTTCTGCGAAAAGGTTGCCATATTGTTGCGCCACCTTGTTCCAGGTCATTTCGCGGCCTAGCAGATAAGCATTCTTCCGCATGGCATGGAGTTCGACCTCATTTTGAATAAGTCTTGTGATTGCCTTGGTTATGGAGTCCGAATCTCCAAATGGTACAAGAATACCCCTTCCGTCCGCAAGCAGCTCTTGAGCATGCCAGTATGGCGTTGATATTACGGCAGTGCCTGCGCCAAAAGCATAGGCGAGCGTTCCCGATGTAATTTGGTTTTCTTCAAGATATGGAGTAATGTAAATATCGGCAAGCGTAATAAGTTCATTGAGCTCTTCTATGGGAACAAATTTATTATAAAATATGACTTGCCTTTTGATACCAAGTTCGTCCGCAAGGCGTTGCAGTGAAAGCCTGTATTTCTCGCCCTCATGCCTGAGAAGATTAGGGTGTGTAACCCCGACGACTAAGTAAACGACATTGGGGTGGTTCTTTATGATCTCCGGGAGGGCGCGTAATACGACTTCGATGCCTTTCTGCGGAGAAAGTAGACCAAAAGTAAGAATGACGGTTTTGCCCTCGACGCCATACTGATCCTTATAGAAATTTGGATCGATGAAGGGCATATCGTATATTCCGTGCGGTATCAGACGAACCTTGTCCAGAGGTGTTTTATACACATCGTGGAGAATTTCAACGGCTTTCTGAATCATGACAACTACATAATCAGATTTCGCAAGTAGTTCATCCATAACACGCCGCTGTTCTACATTTGGATTTTTAAGCACTGTATGAAGTGTGGTTATTATGGGCATTTTCAGGTTGCGTAACAATGATAAGATATAACTGCCTGCTTTTCCGCCAAAAATGCCATACTCGAATTGGAGACAGACGATATCGACGTTGTTGAGATTCAAAAAGTCAGCGGCTGCCTTGTAGGTATCGAGATCCTGTTCCTTTATCTCTAAACGAACGCGTTCGGGATATTGATAACCTTCTTCGATGTCGGTTATAGGAATTGCATAACATTGGATGCTGGGATTGCTCGATGCGAAAGACTCGCATAGGTCTGTCGTAAATGTGGCAATTCCGCATTGACGAGGTAGGTAATTACCGACGAATGCGACTTTCTTGATATTTTTCATAATGATCCCTTTACTTTTTCTCTTCTTTCCATTCTCTGTTTTTGCACATATAGTCGAGAGAAATCATATGGAGGGCATCCAAAGCCGACCATTGCTATGATTCGGACGATCATTAGGACGATAAGGATGGCGATGAGTATGCCGAATGCCCAGGAGGGGACGTATCCCGTGCCCAGGCTGATCATCACAACTCTGAGAGGGAGTACGATTACGGCAATCACCAAGATTGCAATCAATGACCTAAGTGCTCTTGGTGGAGTACGGTCCATGTGCATGCTTTGGGAACAAGCCCTAGATAAAGTTGAGTTGCGCTTCATTATTTGGGCTTAGATTTAGATTATAAAACTGAGGCAATTCAAATGCTTGGCCAGGATCAAAAAAGTTTAATTGTTCCGTTTTCGGACCATTTCGAGAGAAGCTATGGCCATGATGACATCCCTTGAGAGCCTCAAGATGAGGCTCGGCGCTAAGTCAATAGGACCGACTTTATAGGAGGAGTTTATTGCGTCGATTTCGGACTGACTAAACTATTTTATATTGCCCAGAGCTGAATTCCGCCAGTTTTGAAACGGTCTAATCACGAAATAGACACAAAGTTTCTAATCCCGCTGTGGCCTCCACATCCTTCATGGGCCGGGCAGTACGGTTTCGCGGAGTGAAAGCCACCCCTAAAACGCTGGAGAAGGATCTACTAGCCAAAGCCAGCAGGCTGGCCTCGAATCCTTCGCTATTGATCCCCAAATGCGAGCAGCGCTGCCGCCGCTGTGGTTACGATAAGTTATTGAAGAAGATGGAGAAAGTGGCACAGTATAAGGATGATGCAGAATCCCTTCAGGACCTGGCGACAAGAGGGGACCAGCTGGTCCGCGCCTATGCAGCAACAATCTCCTTGGCCGCGAGCGGCAAGATACCGTTCCTCAGCAGTAAGAAGACACCTGACGGGGGGGATGTGTCGTTCGCCGTCAGGGGCAAAGTTGAGCCGGAGTATCTTATCGGTGTCCAGCACTTCGACGATCCTGACCTGAGGCTGCTGGCTTACTTCCAGGATGCCCAGCAAAACGACCTTCACATTTACTCGTCGCCCGAAGGTCTAAACTGTTCGTCCGATGGCGCTAATGCACCCCTGAGCTATAGCAAGGAGATGCTGGCCACAGCGCCATACGAGCTAAAGGCGGACAACAGCTGTGGGCATCCGGAGGCCGTCATCGGCTTAATGATCAGCTGGAGATCGGCCAAGGTCAACATCTTCATCTGCCAGGAATGCGCCGATGAGGTCAATCTGCTTCATCATCTGCTATCTCGAATCGTTGCGAGAGAGCCATGGGACGATTTCGAGATCGACGTTCGTTATTCCCCTCGATGCGTGGCGGACTGTGGTGCATGCCGGATAAAGGAAAAGTTCGTCATGAGCCAAGGCCTGAAGGAGGTCTATGAAAAGGGGCAGGTCAGTGACGTGATGCTGTTATCACGATACATCCAGGAAAGGGAGGCACATCTGCAACGCTCAGGCGGTGAACTCTATATCTCCGGTGATGAATGTTTCGGTCACAATAAGGAGGCGTTCCTGGCGAGGCTGAAGGGGAACGAGGCCGAGTTGATCGCGCTCAGCGGCGTAGTCCGCAGCAAACCGATGCCGATAATATCCGTTAATGACCAAGCAGGTCGGATCATCTCGGACCTTTGGCCGCAGCATAAGGATGAGCTGCTGGCGCAGGTCGCCGGCCCGGATATCGTGAAATCTGTTCTGGCCAATCCAGGGAACCTCACGCCTCCCCAGCTTGTGTTCGAAGCGAGGAGGCAGCAGCTGTCCCGCAGCATCATTTCCCGATTGCCTGACTATGCCATCAAAGGTCCCATCGGGACGATCGCTGACGATCTGTCGAGAGCGTTCAAGACCGAGGGAAAGGCCGCAATGGTGAGGCTGCTAGACCGTAACAGGCCGAGGGAGACAAGGTCGAAGGCGGTGGCCTATGGATTCCTAGTAGCTGTGGGCGAGGCCGAATCGCATAACTGGCAGTATACGAAGGAGGAGATCGATTTCGGGCGTTACCTCGGCGAGTTCGTTCAGACCCTGCTCGGGGCCGAGGGCAACGATTACGATCAGGCCTTGCAAAATCTCCTGACAGCTTGCGGCGCGAGCGAGGTTCTGAAGCGCAAGTAATCGAATTAGAATAGAACTCGAAAGTCGATCACATAATGGGAGATCGCTGGCGCATAGGATTTTACCTCTTCTTGTCGCAGGACCTCTATCTTCATTTCGCCGGCAGACTCAAGGATCTGCCTGACCCCTCGCTCTGGGAACTCGTCGATGGGACAGAGCATGTGGTAATGGACAACGCCTCCGTTCTTCACCAGTTCAAATGCCTTTGGCAGGAATTGTTCCGTCGTGCCCACATAGCCCATCAGGACCCGGTCTGCCCAATGCCCACAAGGAAGGGTCCGATTATCGCCCAGGAATGGTTGTATTATCTCCTGCAAATGATTGAGTTCGATATTCTGGACCAGGTAGCCAAAAGCCAATGGATTGATCTCGCAGGCCACAACTCGCTTCGCCTTGGCATGCAACGCCAGGGGCAAACTGAAGTAGCCGATCCCAGCGAACATATCCGCGATGGTCTCCCCCCTGCAGTCCAGCGAAGCCATTCTCCGTTTCTCTTCCATATTCCCTGAGGAGAACATCACTTTGGCGACGTCGAGCTTGTAGAGGATGCCGTTCTCCTTGTGCACCGTCTCCGATCCTACGCCGAAAATCACCTCGACCTGAGGGGTGCGATGCACTCCTGTTATCCCGCCGGTCTCCAAGCAAACAGCTCTGGCATGCAATGTCCTGGCATAAGTCTCAGCGATTCCCGCTTTGTAGGGGAGGAGTTCAGGTTCCAGCCGAATCAAAAGCACATCACCGAGCAGCTCCCATTTGTTCGGTAGTCGGTCCTTCAGGTCGCTTGGGATCACAGCTTCGCGGACGATCTCTTCGTAAGGCGCACGATAATTTCTTCGCGCCTCCGCATTGCCGTTCACTGCCTCAGCGCCCAGTGCCAGCAGTTCAGAGTCCGAGATCATATCGTTGATGGGGATCAGGACCTGTCCTGCCACCTCCTCGATATGAAAATCTATTCTCACCGCTCCACGCCTGACCAGTTCAAGTCTGATGCGCTCGGCCCGTCCCTTTTCAACCTTGGCCATCCTCATTCCTGAACCCCGCTCATAGCCTGCCCATCGACGTGCGTGAGAACATGGAACGCAACACCTGCGGAGCAAACCTAAGGAGCTTTGGCGCAGCCTTGATTATCTGAGGCGCCAGCAGACTGGGGAAATCGATGTCCCCGGTCGACAGGACCTCCTTGACCTCCGGCCGGTCCAACGTCCTGCCCAATGCCTCGAGCCTCCTGTCGCTCAGCCTCAAGTAGGCCCTGCGGATCAGATAGCCCCGATCCAGCTCCCTTCCGATCTCCTCCTTCCATTTGCGCTGATACTCCGAGAGCCTATTGGCGGACAGGTCCCCCTCTTCCATGGCGGCAAGGGCGACCTCCGCCGCGATCCTCGCGGCGGTCATTCCAGTGTAGAGCCCACCGCCGCTCAATGGCTTCGCCTGACCGGCGGCATCACCGACCAGCATCGTCCGGTCTGCATAAGTTCTCAATGGGAATCCGATGGGGATGACCCCCGATATCCTTTCTAGGATCTTCTCATCCTCGAGATCCAAACGCTTCAGGAGAGACCGTAGATATTGGCTCGGAGGCCCGTTCCCTTGCGAAACGCAGACTCCCACCCTGACGAAATCGCCGCAGGGTATGCGCCAGGCGAAGAAGCCCGGGGCCACCTTGCTACCAACATAGACATCTAGGACGTCGGATCGATCCTCGATATCCAGGTCGACCTGGAGCCCCTTGATCCTCTCCCGAGGGGGTGGCAGCTCCGCCATTTCCGAGACGCGGGATTTGTAGCCATCAGCACCTATGACCAGCGCGGCCAAGCATTTTTCTGATTTCCCCTCTCTGAGGTACCGCACCTCCACGCTTTCTGGCCTAGTGACGGTCTTCGTCATTCGGCAGTTCATTAGAAGCTTTGCCCCAGCGTCGGAGGCGATTTCGGCACAGCGCTGGTCGAATGCCTGTCTATCCACAACCAACGCCTTTGTATCAGCGGAACGGAAATCGACGATCGTCCCTGCCGGGAAATGGAATCTAGCCCCTCTAATGGTGCACAACACAGATTCCTTGGCCCTGATCATTTCGACGACCCTTGGTGACACCAGGCCGGTGCATTGCACCGGTCTCCCTGTCCGAGCGTGCTCTTCGAGTATGGTGACAGCGGCGCCTTTGGCAGCCTTCGCTGCGAAGCTGCAGCCTGCCGGTCCCCCACCGATTACCACTAGCTTGGACCCCATCATCACATCGAATCCCTGGTCAGATATTAGGTTTCTCCCCATCCCCGGAGGTAGTCCCCCGCGTGGCCAAATAATACAGGCTGACCATCGCCGACAGGCAAGCGACGAGGAGGAACGGGAGGGGCAAGGACCCGATATCCATAGCCAGGATCAGGAATAGCACGAGCAAGGAACAGACCATCACCATGGCAACAAAAAACAGGATTCGCCAGAAAGAGCGCTCCATGGCGATGATCGCTACCTTTGAGGACAGGCTGCTCTCACTCATCACATCGTATAAGCTGCACGAAAGCAGCACCTGGTCGCCAATGAGAAGACAAGCCAATCCGACTCCGAGGACGAACCAGGCTCCACCGAATCCAAGGTCAGTGCCGAGGATGCACGAGCAGCATAGCAAGACGAGTTGGGACCCGCCTGCGATGGAGAATGCCATCCGCCATCTCTTCACCATCGCCACGCCGGAAACCACTGCAAAGGATGAGCCAGCGACAATGATCATCTGCCAATAGCCACTGGAGAATAGAGCAAGCACGACGGATACTGACAGTGGTGCGAAGACGCAGATTGCCGCCGAAAGGCGCAATGTCCCTTTCAGGTTCTGAGCTTGGGTCGCGATCCTCTCACCTCCAACAAATACGATGATAAAGGAGTCCCGACCTCCCAGTCAATCACCCTGCAATATCGGCTCAATCGTGCTAGGGCATCATGGCGCTGAGCCTGCTTGACCCGTAAGGCCAAGCCGAGGTGGGGGGAATCGGTTATCAAAGCGGCCTGGAGGGCCACCGGCGAAGGCGAGGCCATGATGATCTCTTGCTGCCTGATCAGGAGCTTTTCCACCGCATCCAGCATCCGGGCGTCTTCCAAGGGGCTGACAATTAGGAGCATCGCTGTGCGTGGAAAATAGTGCTCCAGCATCATGTTCAGCCCTTGGAGGGAGCGGATCTCGCCTCCTTTCACGTTGAGCAGGGAATCGTTTATTCTCAATAACTGGCGGTGGCCCGGAGCCAGCTTTACAACATCGATGAATTCTCCCAGGACGATCATCCCCACCCGGTTCCTCTCCCTGAGCAGATGGCTAGATATGGAGGCGGCTGCCTCGATGCAAGCGTCCATCACCTTGTTCGAGGAAAGGCGCTCAGGTGCCACGCTGCGACAATCGACAATGACGACCACATCCCCGCTCCTCTCCGTCTCATATTCATTGGTTAATATTCGGTCGGTACGCGCGGAAGCCTTCCAGTTAATGTGCCTGAGTTCGTCGCCCTCCGCAAACTCCCTCACACCGTAGAATTCCAGTCCAGGCCCAAGCATGGTGGACGGAATGTTGCCGACATTCATCCTCACGCGACGGGGCCGGAGATCAGCTTTCTTCAGATCCTGGACCTGGGGGAACACTCTGACCTCGCTTTCTTCCGTGATCGGGACGGCCACGAAGTTCATGTGCGCGGGGTCATTCCAGCGAATCTGGATGTTTTTCCACGTATATCGTCCCCTGCGGGCGAACTTTATCTTGTACTCAACTGAGCTGGATGACTTGGCCTCCAGGATCGTGGGGAAGATATTGCTTCCAGATGTCAATATCGCTCCTTCCGGCAGGGCATCGATCACCTCGGCAAAATCCAACCGCTCTCCCTGGTTCTCCAAGTCCAGGACCACCTTTAGCTCGTCCCCCTCGTAAGCATTCTCTGTTTCCAGGGTTCTTCGAACCTTGATGTCAATGATGGGCTTGCGGTGAAGCCAGGTCCCGAAGTAGAAGAACAGTAACAACGGTATGACCAGGCTCATGATTTCCCAACGCCGAGCCGTCAATCCGATTAGGATGAATGCGAAAGCCAGCGCCAGTATTCCTGCTGCCGCTCGAGAGCGCATTCAATCGACCTTGGGCACCGGCACGGTCTTCAATATCGACTCCACCACCGATTCTGGTTTCACCCCGCGGATCCATGGGTCGGCCGCAAGGATCAACCGATGGGACAGCGCCGGCACTGCCACCGCCTTAATGTCGTCCGGCAGGACGTAATCGCGCCCGAATAGGGCAGAGCGGGCGGTCGACAGTCTCATCAATGCGAGAGAGCCACGCGGGCTCGAGCCCACCTGGACCTGGGAATGCTTCCGCGTCGCATCCACGATCTTGACGATATACTCCTCGATATCCTCACTGACGTGCAATGCTTCGATGTGCCTCTGCATCTCCACCAACCTTTCGGAGCTGCATACCGCCTGCAGCTCAACCTTCTCCTGATGGCGTTCCCTGCGGCGCCTAAGGATCTGCCTTTCCTCCTCCATCGAAGGATATCCCACGGCGGTGCGGATGAGGAAGCGGTCGATCTGTGCCTCCGGGAGCGGATAGGTCCCTTCATATTCGATGGGGTTCTGCGTCGCCAACACGATGAAAGGGCTGGGGAGGCTTTGCGTTTCGCCTTCGAGCGTGACCTGACGTTCTTGCATTGCTTCCAGCAATGCTGATTGCGATTTCGGGGGAGCCCGGTTGATCTCGTCCGCTAACAGGACATTGGTGAAGATCGGGCCCTTATGCATCTCGAACTCGCCGCTCCGGCGGTTCATGACATAGCTACCAGTGATGTCTGCTGGCAAGAGATCGGGGGTGAACTGAACCCTCTTGAAACCGCAGCCTGCCGCCATGGCGAAGCAGTTGGCCATCATGGTCTTGGCGAGGCCGGGATAATCCTCGAAAAGGACGTGACCGTTGCAAAGCAATGCCAGCATCACACGCTCCAGCACTTGCCGTTTTCCGACGATTGCCTTCCCCACTTCATCCATGATCGAATTGCAGGTCTGTTGTAACTCTTCTGCTCGCATCACATTTCCTCCAACTGATTAAGAATCTTGATATAATTATTTGGAAAGGCGGATATCATTTCATTCTGAACCACGGAACCAGACAGCTCTGGGGCATAGAGAAGCTTAAGCTCCGCGGTCAGAAGGTATCTGAGCTCTGCCTGGCTAACTTCAGCCTCCAACCAGATCGGGTCGGTGGCCATCTCCATTATTTCGCTACGAGACATGCGCTTGGTGAGGACCAAACGATCGATCAACAGGTCCTTCAATTCTTGCATCGCCACCATCTGGCCGAAGGGATTGCCTTCGAAGGCGAGGTCCAGGTACTCTACAGTTGACTGCAAAGCACTCATCTCATCCGCTTCTTGACGCTCCTCTCGAGCGAAAGAGGCTGTCTGGTCCATCGGCCTATAGGATCGGCTGATTAGAACGATAGCAGCGACTCCGAGTCCGAGCATAAGCAACCCGAATCTGATCTCTGGATCAACTATCGCGAACTGCATTGCGACGAGCAGAAGCACAACGATCATGAGCACCGCGCCAACCGCAATCAGGTAGCTCAGCGGGTCGAACTCACGGTCTTCGTTCTTCCAGCGATCGGGCGAATGCCATTTTGACAAGACGGGGTGATCATCAGGTATTGGCCCTTCCAATCTCCCTCCTCTCCTTATCTTTCGATACAATCGCATCGAGCGCTTTCAGTGCCCGGTCACGTTCATCTTCACCCATGGCATGTTGGCTGTACCAAGCCTCTTCGAACAACGAAGTGAGCTCGAGTAATGGGCCTTCCGGCCAACCGAACTCATGTTCTGCTAGTACCGCCACCTCCCTCGGGGTCAGGGGGTTCAGACTTCTCCATCCCTGATTAAGCAGGCGAGACATCTGCTGGTATGTTCGTACGATCACGCTGCGCGGCTCCTCACCAGCATAAAGGTCTGCAGTCGCTTGGCGCACGGTCTCATTGGCGCTCTTTCGCGCCAGGGCTGATCTCGCACCTTCCAAACGCAATGGGGTGGACCGGTTATGTCTCAATGCCGCTATCGCCAGACCGATTGCCAGTACTGCGATGAGGACGTAGAGTACGCCCGTTCCTCCCGAGGTATCGCTCGTCACGGGGTTGTTGCTGCTATTATTGACACCTGGCTCTATCCCTGGGTTCGGTGAAGGCTGACCCTGATCGGAAGGTTGACTTTGGTTGACGGCGAAGATCGCTATGAACAATACGCCTACTATGATCAGAGGCACAAGGAAATTGTTATTCCCCTGCTCTTTCTGATGTTCGGCCTGAATACTGGGTTTGCGTCGCAGCAGATAGACAACGAAGACGATAGCCCAAATGGACCCCAGCGAGTAAATCAACGCCAGGATAATCTCCTTGATCTCCGGCCCGCCAATCTGCGACCTTTCACCGAGGTCGAGATAGCGGATATTGGCAACAATGATCCCGATAGTCACAAGGCCGATGATGAAAGCGATGGAGACCTTGAGGAGCCTGCGGTCCTCCCGCTCGCTCATCATGCCAGATGGTACGGGCTCTCTGCTATAAAATCAATTCTTTCCCATCAGCCATTCAGACGGATGGACCGATGAACCAGTGAATATCATCGCCGCAGTAATGCGATGCCTCAAGTCTAACGTCACTGCTTCGAGACCTTCTCCCAATCCTTCTGGAAACGCTCGATGCCGATGTCGGTCAGCGGGTGTTTGAACATCTTCTTGAGCACGTCGTAGGGGATGGTGGCGATGTCCGCCCCGATCCTGGCAGCCTGGGTCACGTGGACCGGATGCCTCACGGAGGCGACGATGACCTCGGTCCCGAAATCATAGTTGTCGAAGATGTCCATGATCTCGGCTACTAGGTCCATGCCGTCCTCACCGATGTCATCGAGCCGGCCGATGAACGGCGAGACGAAGCTCGCCCCGGCCTTGGCCGCGAGCAATGCCTGGTTGGCGCTGAAGATCAGAGTCATGTTGACCTTGATGTCGTCCTTTGCCAGCATCCTCGTGGCCTTCAGGCCCTCCTCTGTCATCGGGACCTTGATCACGATGTTGGGGTGGATCTTGGCGAGTTCCTTCCCTTCCCTGTAGATGTCATCGGCCTTGGTGCTCATGGCCTCCACGGACACCGGTCCGCCGACGGTCTCGCAAATCTTTCGCACCATGGCCTTGAAATCTCCCTTCTCCTTCGCGACCAGCGTCGGGTTGGTCGTCACTCCGTCCAGTATCCCCCAGCTGTCCACCTCTTCGATCTGCTCCAAGTTCGCCGTGTCAATGAAGATCTTCATTCCTACCGCCTCTTCATCACTTCTTCTGCCGCCTCGATAATCTTGTCCGCCGTGAGCCCATACTTGCGCATCAGCTCTTCCCCTTCGCCCGATTCCCCGAAGGTGTCCATCAGCCCGACGCGTCTCAATGGGGTGGGTCTATGTTCGGCCAGATAGCATGATACCGCGCATCCCAGGCCAGATACGACGTTGTGCTCCTCGGCCGTGACGAAGCCGCCGGTGCGCTTCGCCGCCGATTCCAGCAATCCTTCATCCAACGGCTTGATGGAGGACATATTGATGACCTGCGCCGAGATCTTGCGCTTCTCCAAAGTCTCCGCCGCCTCCAGGCAACGGGACACCATGACGCCGCAACCGACCAGCGTAATGTCGTCCCCCTCTCTCAACAGGGTCCCCTTGCCAATCTTGAACGGCGTTTCGGGATCGGTGATCACCGGGAAGTCCAGGCGGCTCATGCGCAGGTAGCACGGTCCCGGCCAATCGGCGAAGGTCTTGGTGGTCTTGTAGGTCTCCTGCGCATCAACTGGCACCACCACGGTCATGTTCGGGAGGGTGCGCATCAACGCTATATCCTCGCCGGTCTGGTGCGACGCGCCATCTCCGCCGACGGTGATGCCTGCGTGGGTGGCGCAAATCTTGACATTGAGCTTGGGGTATGCGATCGACTGCCTTATCTGGTCCCAGCAGCGCCCCGTCGCGAAGACGGCGAAGCTCGATGCGAAGACCACTTTCCCCGAGGCGGCGAATCCGGCCGCAGTGCCCATCATGTTCTGCTCAGCGATGCCGCAGTTGAAGAAGTGCTCCGGGAACTCTTTCGCGAAGTCCGCCGTTCGGGTCGAGCCGGAGAGGTCCGCGTCGAGCACGACGACGTCCTTGCGCATCTTGCCTAGCTCGATGAGCGCCCTTCCATACTCCTTCCTTTGGCTGGCATATTTCCAGTTCATTGGTCTTCCCCCAGCTCCCTCAGCGCCTTCTTTGCTTCCTCGTCGTTGGGGGTCTTGCCGTGGAAGGAGAGCGCGTTCTCCATGAACGAGACACCCTTTCCCTTGACCGTATGAGCGATAACCATCGTCGGTTTGCTGCGGGTGTCCTTCGCGCGATCGCAGGCATCGAGGATCTGGCGCATGTCATGGCCATCGATCTCGATCACGTTCCAGCCGAAGGCCTTCCATTTGTCCGCCAAGGGCTCGATGGACATTATCTTCTCCGTCGGGCCATCGATCTGCAGCATGTTGCGGTCAACGAAAGCAGTGACGTTGTCGAGCTCGAAATGTGCCCCCAGCATCGCCGCTTCCCAGATCTGCCCGCTTTGCATCTCGCCGTCCCCGCAGATGCAATAGATGCGGTAGGTCTTTCGGTCCAGCTTCGCGGCCAGTCCCATGCCATTGGCGACGCTCAAACCCTGCCCGAGCGAACCAGTGGACATCTCCACCCCCGGTAGCTTGTTCATGCTAGGATGGCCTTGCAAGCGGGTATTCAGTTTCCTTAGGGTCATGAGCTCTTCAATCGGGAAATAGCCGCTCTCCGCCAATGTGGCATAATAGGCCGGCGCCGCATGCCCCTTCGAGAGCACGAATCGGTCCCTGTCATCCCAAAAGGGGTCTGAGGGTCGGTGGTTCATCACCTTGAAGAATAGTGCGGATAGGAGATCCGTGGAGGAAAGGGATCCGCCTGGGTGTCCAGACCCAGCCGCGCGCGTCATACGAATGATATGGGAACGGATGAGGTTCGCCTTCCTCTCAAGCTCGGCGATTACATCAGCGGGATATGCGACCATTTGGCAACCTTCTCTCGGGGCTGGGAGAATAATCGGAGTGCCATTTAAAAACGTTTGTAACGCAGAAGGGCAATAAGTGGGCCATCTGGCGCGGTCTGTAGTTTTATTTACTCCACCCGCCCTTGATTGTCCGATGGCGCAGACGTTCGACGTGCCCACTGAAGGCAACCGCATCCTGGAGAAGTTGGTCGACAGGATCAATGAGGACGTGGAGCTGAAAGCCTACTGGCGAGCATCTAATATCACCGCCATTGAGCGTCTCGGCTTCAACGACCACGGCCCGATTCACATCAAGATCGTTACCAGGACAGCCCTGAAGATGCTGCGCCTACTGATGGCGGATGGCGAGGTGCCGGACATCGTAAAGAGCTACAACATGAAGAACGAGGACGCCGAGGTCGTCGTCGTTCTGGCCGCCGCTTTGCACGACATCGGGCACGCGGTGCACCGAGAGAACCACGAGGAGTTCTCCATCTCGCTTGCGCCAGAGGTCATCAAGCGCTTACTGAAAGGCCTCTACCCCGAACAATCCGTAATGATAGTCATGGTGGAGGTCCTCCATGCCATGATCTCCCACCGGAGCGATATCATACCACTAACGCTCGAAGCGGGCGTGGTGAGGGTGGCGGATGCCTTGGACATGGAGAAGGGCAGGGCGAGGATCCCGTTCCGCTCAGGAAGCGTGAACATCCATTCGGTGTCAGCTCTGGCGATCGATAAGGTAAGGGTCATGAAGGGCGAGGAGCGCCCGATCCG
>PMBU01000126.1:18020-24097 GCA_003153895.1 Methanomassiliicoccaceae archaeon
TAGTCCGATTCGATCCTGGGAGCCAGCAGATAGTCGACCGTTCCCTTGCCGTCGGCGATGGCGAACTCGAGCTTCACCGGATAATCGTTCCCGATGCTCATGCTTACCACCGTTCCGGATGGGATCGCCCGGATCATGTTGGAGAAGTAGTCCAATGGGAACAATGAACGGACGTTCTCCTTGCACTCCAGGGAAACGACCATGTCTTTGGTGAGCTTCAATGAGGCTGAGTCCGTATCTCCCTCGGAGATCATCTCGAAACCCTCGGCGGTGGCGATCAATGCGATATGGTCTGAGATGCTCTCGGCCGCTTTGATGCCCTTCTGCAATTCCTCAGAGTTCACAGCCACCTTCGCCGGCAAGCTGATGTTCGGCACTTTCGGGTCCGACATGCCGGTCGTATCGACCAGGTTCATTCGTCGGGTGACGTTCCCGACGTTGATCACCAATCGGTTCTTGTCCTCATCCTGGGAAAGAGTGATAATATCCCCTGCCCGAGATAATCGCAGGACCTCCTTGATCTTGTCAAGGTCGATGCCTAGTTCGGTGTCATCCGCGGCGAACTCTTCGAAAGCGCTTTTATCAATTTTCAGGTCCACCATGGCGACGTGCGCCGGATCGACCGCTTTTAGAGAAACGCCTTTGGCATTCACATTGAATTTAGCCTCATCGACGAGTGTGGAGACGACATCCACAATCCCTTTCAACGTCTCCGACTTCACCTTAGCTTGGAACATCGGTTCCCCCTCTCCAGCGATAACCGCTTGTGGTTTAATAAGGATTGCTAGCACAATGAATATGGCCTAGTACTCTCGCCAAGAGTGGGAGCATTTCACGCAGCGGTAGATCTTCGTCTCCGGCTCATCGGCGGCGCGCGTCTGTCTAAGTACCCAAAAGGCTTCGTTATGCAAACATTTAGGGCATTCCACATTGGTTTTTGGCAACGTCGGTTGAGATGATTCGATGACAACCATCTCCTTCTGTCGCAGTTGGGTGAGGAACCCCTGGGATGTTCCAGCAGTGTTCTTCTCCGTCCCGCATTTCCCACACTTGAACACCCCATCTTTGGGGAACATCAATGATTTGCACGTTGGACAGAACATATTGTGAATCGCCTGAAGCCGTGGAAAAAGGTGGCCGTATAAATATTCTTCGTAGCGGCCGATGAAATCTCGAAGCAGTTGAGAATCAACAGGAAATGAGAAGGAATTATCCGCCTATTCCAGTATCAGATGTATTCGGGTCCTTCCGAGCTCTTCTGCTCCTTCTCGACAACCCTGGGCTTCTGCTTCCCGCTCTTGGCGGACCTCGACACCAATCCTGATGCCACGGTGGACCTCTGCTTCACCTTTCGCTCAACGGTCTTCTGGTCCCGCTCCATGGTCTTGACCCTTTCCGCGATGGCGCGTCGGTTATGCGGTGCCTCTGCCATCTGGGTCGCGCTCCTCCTCTTCGTGGTATGGATCGGCTGCGGCTCCAAATCCTCGACGACCTCAGCATCACCGTCCAAAGCTTCCATGTCTCCGAAGCTCGCATCACTTTCTTCGACCTGTGGCTTTGAGTATCTCAAGGCTCGAAGACGCAATGGCGCTTTGTCATCGCTCTGGTCCTTGCCAACGACGATCTTGGTTTGATGTCCACCGTGGTCGGCGACGTATTCCAACTCGCGCCTTGTCTGTTGGGCCAAGACGCCTCCGATATATGCGAACGCCACCAGGATGATGTAGTTGTCGAGCTTGAACAGGTTGATGGTCTGGATCACGCCCATGAACGATTGCACGTAAAGCCCAGCGAATTGCAAATAGGGCTCGATGTACGGGACGCCCGCTCCGAAGCTCGCGAACAACTGCTCGGGGTTGATCGTAAAGCCATTCACCTGGGATGGCAATACTCCGGTACTGAAAAGGTACATAATCGTGAAGATCACAAACACTGGGACGAACGCGGCGATGATGGCCTTTATTGGCGATCCAGCCCGTCGGCCGCCTACATAACCGGCTATCATCTGCCCGAATATCGGGAGCCACCAAAGCAGCAGCGTGAGTATGAAAGTATACTTCACAGCCCCCCAGAAGGAGTAAACCATCCCTGCGCCTTTGAACTTCTTGATCTCCTCATCCTCGATGTCGGAGACGCGATAGACGCCTCTCCTTAGTAGAGAGGTTGTCACCTCATCATCGTCTTTGGACTGACGTCTGAATAGCACTCCCAATCCCTTCGGTCGGACGGTTGTCCGACAATATTCAATATCAGGAAATCGGTATAAAGACTTTGTCTTTCCTTAGCTATCCAAAGGCCTAGGATGAGTCCTATGCGTATCGATCGATCAAACCGAGGTTTTCAGCGAGGGTAGTAGCAATACAGACCATTGCGTACGAGAGCATCCTTGGTGCTCTCTATCGTCACCGCCTTGGGTTTGGTCTGATGTTTCAGTATATCTTCGATCGGTAGACCAAGAAATTCGGCCATCTTTATGAGCCGGTCCAGCGGGAATGCCTGGTATCCGAGCAATATCTGTCTGATCGACCACCCGGGATGAACGCGGGAGCGATAGCCCAGCTCCCTTCCCAACTTGTTGATGCTTCCGGCTTTCTCGATGCCGTTCTTTATCAGTACCACTCTATAGCTCGATGAGAGCCATACCTTGTCAGGATCAAATTCTGGCCTGCCAAAATGGAAACTGCTTGAAACAAAGCTCGTCACAGTATTAGGTTAATTTTTGAGGACTAATTAATCTATCGGCAGGTTTTTCGTTGTGCGCAAGAGTGAGCAATTCGAGTTTCTCACGAGTTCATTGATTATCGCCTTGGCGATTTGGCGACCATAAGAGGCTTATATGAATGAGAAATTAGCCAACTTAAGAACATGGAGACCTTCAGGAGAGTCCTATCTCTGTCCACGGACAAGGAGGGAGACATCATCGATCTGACCGGAGAGGTCAAGACAGCCTTGGCCAGGTCGAAGATGCAAGAGGGCCTAGCTTGTGTTTTCGTGCCCCATTCGACGGCGGCGATATATGCCATAGAGAACGAGCCGGGGTTGCAAGGCGATATGAAGGGCGCCTTACAGCGCTTGTTCCCCAAGGGAATGGGCTACGGGCACAACGGCACCGGGGGCGACGGTAACGGCCACTCGCATATCCGTGCCTCTTTCCTTGGTCCCTCCATGACGGTACCTTTCAACAATGGCGCGCTCGACCTTGGCATCTGGCAGCAATTGGTGCTGATGGAGCTCGATAATGGCGGTCGGGATCGCAAGGTCGTAATTCAGTTGATCGGCTCACAGTAGCAGAAGGAGTAGGCGAAAATGAAGATCAGATTCCTCGGTGGGGCGGAAATGGTTGGCAAGCTGGGCATGGTCCTGGAGAACAAGGGCGCCAACTTGTTATTCGAATACGGATTGAAGCTGAGGCCGAAAGAACCGCCAGAGCCACCGATCGAGGCTCCGCATGTGGACCATGCGTTCCTCACCCACAGCCACGTCGATCACAGCGGCATGATCCCATGGCTGTGTGCCCGATACGATTGTCGGGTCACCTCAACGCCGATGACCATCGCGGTAGCTCAGATCCTGCTTCAAGATACCATCAAGGTCGCCGATTCGGAAGGCTATCCAAGGCCGTTCGAGCCCGAGGACATACGCAAGGCGATGACCTCCTTCGCTCCAATGGATTTCGGCGATGTCATCGATGTCGGTGGCCTAGAGGTCGAACTGCACAGTGCCGGCCATGTTCCCGGAGCAACGATGTTCGAGCTCCGTGGGGATAAGACCACGCTCTTCACAGGAGACATGCACACGTACAGCACCCGCCTGGTCTATGGGGCTCATCCAGTAAAGTGCGACAACCTCATAATCGAAGGGACTTATGCTGGCAGGTTGCATCCCGACAGGCAGAAGGAAGAGAACCGTTTCATCCAGAAGGTGAAGGAGGTCGTGGAGCGTGGCGGNNGGCATGGGCAAGACCGTGAACCGCATCTATCTGGAGCACCCCGAGTACCTGAGGTCCGATAAGCAGCTCAAGCAGGCGCGCAACAAGTTCGCCGAGGTGCGCACTCCCGCAGTAAGGGAGCGGGCAAAGCAAGGCCAGGTCATCATCACCACCGGCGGGATGCTGGATGGCGGACCGGTGCTGAGCTATCTCGATCACATCAAGGATGACCCGCGCAGCGCGGTCCTCATGACCGGTTATCAGGTCGAAGGCTCGAACGGAAGGAAGCTGGTCGATGGTGGCTATATCGAAGTTCCGGACTATGGGCCGAGGGGACGGAGGGCGCCTGAGGAGATCGGGCCGACCCCGATGCTCCGCCGCATCAAGGTGAAGTGCGAGATCCAGCAGTTCGACCTGAGCGCGCATGCCGACCACAACGAGCTATTGGCATTCATCCGTGGCTGCGACCCGGAGAAGATCGTTATCATGCACTCGGAGAATCGAGAGGCCCTGGCAAAGGACTTGCAGGACGATTTCAAGGTATTCATGCCGAAGACCGGAGAAACGATCGAGATCTGAGCACTGACGGCAACTTGCTCATATTGCCCTTAGAAAAAACGCGCTTAGGCAAGCTCGATACGAGAACTGATTGAACGCCGTTGCTCAGTTGGCGCTCGAGCTCCGAACGGGTTTGCCAGCAACCCAGTTCAGCATACCTTTATATGAGCCAAGTCGTATTTCAATCCGATGAGCCGGATAAATGATTACCTCGATGAGGACGTGGGCTTCGGTGACATTACCAGCGATATCCTTCTCGGCGATGAGATGGGAAGCGCCCGCATCAAGGCAGGCGAGGATTGTGTCCTGGCTGGGTTGGACGAGGCCATCGAGGTCTTCAACGAGCTCGGCGTCACCACTTATCCGATGACGCGCGACGGTGAGAAGGTGAGCAAGGGCGAGGACGTCCTGGTCTTGGAAGGCGCCTTGAAGAAGATCCTTCTCGGGGAACGACTGGCTCTCAATTTCCTGATGAGAATGAGTGGCATCGCTACTGCCACTTCCAACGTTGTCAGGGAATGCCGCAAGAACAACCCTACGGTCAAGATCGCGGCGACACGCAAGACCACTCCCGGTTTCCGCTTCTATGAAAAGAAGGCAGTGGTGCAGGGCGGCGGAGATCCGCACCGCTATCGTCTCGACGATGCCATCCTGATAAAGGACAATCACCTCAGGGTCGTCGGGTCGGTCTCTCAGGCGATATCGAAGGCGAAGAACGTCTCCTTCTCCAAGAAGATAGAGGTCGAGGTGGAGTCGATGGAGCAGGCGGTCGAGGCTGCCAAGGCAGGCGCTGACATCATCATGCTGGACAACATGCGTCCCGAACAGATAGAGATCGCTTATCTGGCGATCAAGAGGCTCAATGACCGCGCCCTGGTCGAGGTCTCGGGAGGACTGAACCCGGAGACGGCCCCGAAGGTGGCGAAACACGCGGACATCATCTCATTGGGATGGATCACTCATTCTGCGCGCGCCGTCCAATTCAACCTCGAGGTCACTGCGGTCAAGTCCGGCAGTTCCGCATAGAAGATCAGAGCTTGACGCGATGGTACTTCAACCCGATCTCGTCCGCGTTTGCACCTAAAGCTAATGCCAGTAGCTCGGACAAGTACAGGACCGGCATGCCACCCTTCTGCTTCAGGTCGAACTGGACGAAGCAGAACGGGCACGGCGTCAAGATCGCGTTCGCACCAGCCTCCTTGAATTTGACAATGTTATCGTTCAAGATGGCAGTGGAGATCCTTTCATCGATCCCCGAAAGGCCGCCGCCACAGCATCGGGGCCACTCATCGCTGTGGACCACCTTCGCGCCGCTCCATTTCGCCAGGTCCTCGATGATATGAGTGGAATAGGGATTGTCGATCTTCGTTATCTGGCTGGGTCGGACCATATGGCATCCCGGGTGCACGGCAAAAAGGAAGCGCGATTGCGGAATGATGGCTAGCTCAGACCATCTCTCCTCCCCGATCCGATGGACCAACTGCACGAAATGCTTCACCTCGGCATTGCCATCATAGCGGTGCTCGGTCTGCTCCAGGATCCGGTTCACCTTCTCCCTTATCCCATGGTCCGAAAGGGCATGCTCCGCTTC
>PMBU01000071.1 GCA_003153895.1 Methanomassiliicoccaceae archaeon
GAGTCTCTGCGCAAGAAGAGGCGCGAGATGCAGATCGTTTTCCAGGATCCATTTTCATCTCTAAATCCGAGGATGCTGATCAAGGACATCGTCGGGGAGCCATTGCTGATCCACGGAGTTGCCAGGGGGGAAGAACTCAGGCAAAGGGTGAAGGACCTGATGGAAAGGGTCGGCCTTAATCCAGAGCATCTTTATCGGTTCCCTCACGAGTTCTCAGGAGGTCAGAGGCAAAGGATCGGGATCGCGCGAGCTTTGGCGTTGAACCCTGACATGGTGGTTCTCGATGAGCCGACCTCAGCGCTCGACGTTTCGGTTCAGGCGCAAGTCCTCAATATGCTGAACGACCTGCAGGAGGAATTCGGCTTGACTTTCCTTTTCATCTCCCACGATCTTTCAACCATCCGCTATATGTGCGATCGGGTGGCGGTAATGTATCTTGGCAAAGTCGTCGAGTCGGCGAATAAGGACGATCTCTTCACTAGACCTTTGCATCCGTATACTGAGGCCTTGATCTCTGTCATCCCGTTGCCTGATCCAGACCTAAAGAAGAACCGGATCGTTCTAACTGGCGATGTCCCGAGCCCGGCCAATCCGCCTCCTGGGTGTAGATTCCACACACGTTGTCGCTACCGCGAGGAGATATGCGAGACCACGGAGCCGCAATTATTGGATAAAGGCGGCGAGCATTTTGTCGCCTGCCACTTCCGCTAGAGGAGCTCATGGCTGAGAAACGGCGACTTCGGGTTTCTGGGCAAGATCAGATCGAGGAAGAGACTGAAGAGGGACCTCCCCGAAAGTATCAGGATATTGGATGGAAGGAATGGCTCAAGGTAGATTTTGCTCGTTATTGGTTCGTCGTCATCGCTCTGATGATCGACCTTCTCTTTGGGCTCGAAGCAGCTAACACGATCTCAGGAATGGGCTCGCTGGGATTGGCGATCTTCCTCGCCATCGCGATACCAGCTGAAGTCTTCCTATACATCTATGTTTGGGGAAAAAAAGGAATTCTAAAATCAAACAAATGAAGGAGCCTCCGCAGGTTGAATGTTAAATTCGTAGCAATGCATGTAGGGGTAGTTTAGGCAACAAGATTGTTGAGAATTCCTAGACGATTCCAATCGTTATATCCTGATCTCTGTTCTATCTTTCCTCTTCACTTGATTCCATTTCGAGGTCATGGAGCATATGAGGTAGCCTTTCATCGAAATCAACCGGGAAATCATGGTCAAGGCCTTCGATGATCTTTAGGTGCGCATTCACTCCTGATTCCTCCAGAATTGAAAAAAGTCGCTTTGCCCCCTCCAAGCAATCATTATCCTGGTCGCCGCAGATTATCCAGCACCTTAGCCTCATCCTCCCATGCGATCGTAGCATTTCCATCCAATCGTCCAACTCGGGAAGCCAGGGCGCAATTAAGATGAGCCCAAATGGCTCTATTTCTCCCTTGAGAACGGCATGAAGCGCAAGTCTTGCTCCGCCCGAGAATCCAGCGATGATCATATCCTTTTGTTCAACACCCATGGAATGGATCGATCTAAGATGGACGGCGAGATCCGAGGTCCCTTTATCCAGATCGATCCAGGTATAGGCATCCCAAAATGTGATCTGTGAGGATTGTGGGAGGGCAAGGTCATAGCCATGGCGCAAACATCCTTGCCAATAAGGCTCGGTCACTGCTGCGCTGTCCCCATTGCCATGGAGCGCCATCAGCACCTTTGCCTGATTGCTGCCTGAACCTTCCACCTTCAATATCCTCATGGAAGGCTTGCTGTTCCTCTTGGCTTCGATCTCGCGTTCTTGAGAATTAGCGGCCAGTCGTTTGAACTCTGGAATTTCCTGCAAAGGCTGGAGATCGTCATCCTCTAGGAGATAGTCAAATCCATACCAGTATTCCCTTTCAACTATGGCCTCGCGCATGAGCCTGATGGCAAGTTCCTTGTCCCCGAGCTTGCTTGCAATGCAATATCTGAAATTGAGCATTTGCGCTGGGTTGCCAGCATCCAAATCAATGGTTTCTGTAACCAGATCGTATGCTTGTTTCAGCTCACCTCCTTTATAGAGGCGCATTGCCTCGTTGATGATTTGGAAATAGGTGGCAGCGGACATAGAGCCCGTTAGTAGCAAGAGAATATAGAAATACGTTGGTGGATTTTACCAAAAAGAGCCATTCAGCCTTGAGAATGCCAGGCAATTTACTTACTCAAACCAGGAAACTCTTGTTTGGGGATCTCCCTCATCATGTTGAGGCTGGTAACGCAATACCCGCTTTTTTCATAAAGATGGATTGCGACGGGATTCTGGGCGAAGACGTGAAGCATGAGTCTCCTCAATCCCAGCTCTGATGCTTTTGCCTCCATCTCCTTCATCATAGCAGCCCCATAACCACGACCCCTGAACTGCTCATAGATGAAGAGGGCGAAAATGAATCCGCTTGGGATGGCAACGTTCTTCTCAACATTGAGCCAGAGGTAGCCAACAGTCTCTCTTGACTTGGTGTCTCTTGCCATGAAAAGGTGGTGCCCCTCGGTCGAGATCCCCTCTGGAAGGAGCTTCTGATGCGCTTCGATTGAACGCCCTATGGCCTCAGAGCTAAGCCAGTAGCCGGCCTTGACGTTCTCATCGGCATAGTTCCTGATGGTCTGCTCTCTGAAAGTCTCATATTCTTCTGGACTCATCGGGTCCAAAGTGATGTCGACCAAAGGAAATCCTCTGTCCAGCATCGCACGTCTTGTTATTTAATGGCTATAAGTCAAGCAGGTTGAGGATTTTCTCAAATATCGATCCGAGCCGGAGGCATGAGCGTTCCGTTCGGGAAAGAGATAATGGCGTTCTTCTCAGACGAAAGTTCGCGAATGATATCGAATCATCATCGCAGCGCATCTCGCTCTTCACCGTTCCCACTGTCGAAGAAGAATTGCTAGCGCTTTGCCAGTCTTATTAAAACCGCCTTATTTTTTCCCATTGCTACCATACATTATTTAGGTTGGAATGCAATTCCGGCCCCGGGGAGCTGCGGATTGACCGTTGTCAGTATGGAGGATGTAGTTACAGCCCTCCATAACACCCTTGGGAAAAAAGGGATGTCGGACGGGGACATAAGAAAGCTAGCAGAATACCTCATGAGCTTCTTTGGCTATACTGACGAGGTGATCGACAACCGATTGACATCTGAAGACCGAGACGTCTTCTACATGCTCGAGGAGGAGGGTTTCCTAACCACGACGCAAGAAGAGGTCCACCTCAAGAAGGGAAAGCTTTGGCGCATACATTATTGGATCCTGAAGAAGGATCAGATCCTTCGGCTGTCCAGGCGCCAGGAAGTGGTGCCTCAGAAAAGGGACGATAGCTCGGCTGTTTATGATGAGATCTCCGATGAGCAATGGAGCGGTAGGAAGTAATATTTGCTCGATTTCCGCTGACTACGGTAGTATTTTAATAGCAAGCCATCATTAGACTGGACCGGGAAAGTATATGGCAGATTTGACCCCTTATCTGATCCTTCTTGTTATACTAGTGGCCTATTTCGCCGTAGTATATCTAGTGAAGAAGAAAGGCATCCTTGCCAAACAAGGGGTCGTCGTTTCTGGCATCTTCATAATGTGGAAGACACAGGCTGGCAAGAAATTCATCGATCGCCTCGCCAAGCCCGCACGATTCTGGAGGGCATATGCCACCCTTGCCAAGGTTATCTGCCTGATGGTTGGCATATTCATGATGTCGCTCTTGATCTGGCAGGCGACGATCGTCAACCGCATCCCCGCGGATAAGGCACCCTCCCTCGAGATGATGCTCGGTATACCGGGCATAAACCCAGTCATTCCAATCATCTTTGGCATAGTCGGGCTGATAGTGGCGATGGTGGTGCATGAGTTCGCCCATGGCATCCTTACCAGGGTGGGCAAGATGTCGCTCCGATCTTTGGGGCTTTTCTTCTTCATCATCCCATTGGGAGCGTTCGTCGAACCGGACGAAGCCGAACTGACCAAGGCCGATCGGAAGCGCCGCTCCTCGGTCTATGCCGTCGGTCCAGCGACGAACGTTCTGGTGGCTTTGCTTTGTGCTTTCATATTCTCGTCGTTGCTTATGGCATCGGCCCAGCCGTTGCGCGACAACCCAGTGGTAATGAGCGTCGGAGTGGACACTCCAGCACAGCAGGGCAATCTGCTTTATGGCATGCAGATCGTAGAGGTCGACGGAATGCCGGTACACACTATCCAGGATTTGGATCACGTGGCTGCCGATCCTGGGACGAACATCACCATTTCGTATTATTATAAAGGGCAACTTTCCTCGTCCAATGTGACCTCTGGTCTGGTGATAATGGAAACGACCCGTGGTCTCGCGGCTGAAATGGCCGGAATCACGCCTGGAATGATCATCGCCTCCCTGAACGACTCTGTGATCCGGAATCAAACGGACTTGCAACAGACCTTGGCATTGACCCATCCGCTCCAGACTGTGAATGTTACCGCCCTGTCATTCAATGCCGTCCTCGGGAAATACCAGGATTCGGGCATTACCTCGCTCCAGCTCAGCAGCAAGAAGGAGTATTATCTCAAGGTCAGCCCTGACCTTGTTAATGCCAGCTTCAAGGATGTCGGGTTCCTTGGCATCAATTCCGCCTATCTCGGCGCGGTTACGACGACTCCGGACCGGATCATCCAACGACTCGCCAATCCGCTCAGCAATGTCAACGACCCAGCGTCTTTCGTCTCTGCGACCCTTCTCTATATAGCCCTGCCTTTCCAAGGCTTGGCGCCGATCGAGTCCCCGCTCGCCGACCTGTTCGTCCCTACCGGTATGCTTGCTGGCATGCCAACAAATGTCTTCTGGTTCGTCGGCAACTGCGCATATTGGATTTTCTGGATCAACCTAATGGTGGGTATGACCAATGTGCTGCCGGCTATACCTTTGGACGGCGGCTTCCTGTTCCGAGACGCGCTGGACTGGGTCATCCACAAGTTCAAGAGTAATGCCACCGAGGCAGTGCACCAGAGATATGTTTCGAAGATAACCTATCTGCTGGCGATAATGGTCCTCTTCCTCATCGTCTGGCAGCTCATCGGGCCGAGATTGTTCTGATACAGGACATTTAAAGGAGCGGAGTTGCGAATTAGAACTCAAAATAGCTAGAATTGCTTTTCGTTGCATAGCGGGCAGAAGTCCGAGTTCAGGCCTTTCAGGTTGGTATGGACCTCGTAAAGCTCCCCACAAATCTCGCATCGCTTGAAAGCTAGGAAGGGGGAGCGATAATGTTCGCATTCAAGCACTCTTCCTGACCTCTCAACCACGCAAACGTCGGCCACGCAATTGTCGCAGAGGCTCCTTCGGTTGAGATTGAGCAGGATATGTGCTCCGACTCTAACCCTTGTCATCTCATCGCCTCATTGTTTCACTAGAAACATTCCCAATGCCCGCTATTAATAGGTTCTTTATCTCGATCGAGCGGTCATGGGCTTCGCATTCTGATTTAATAAAATGAGAGGTTTGGAAAAGGTTTTCGTCCGAGGGCTCAGATAGCATTGTTCCGCAACCGGTCCCTCAGCTCACCGAGCTTCCCCTTGTTCCAACTGTTGGTCTTGGAGAAGAAGCCGGTGACCCTGGTGATTCCCTCGACGTTGGGGGAGCCACAATACATGCAGGTGCTCCTCAATCCGCGGGTCGTTCTGCCGCAGGAGATGCAGGAGGTGAACTCGGGGCTGAAGGCGATCTGAGCGTTCTGGGTGGTCTCGAACGTCTTCTTCACGAACGCAGCGATGCTCTCCGCTGGAGGTTTGTGCTCGCCCAGCCAGATATGGGTCAGGGAACCGGCATCGATCAAGGGATGGAATAAGCCCTCTTGCTTTGTCCTCTCGATCGCGCTTACAGGCGCTGCTACGTTCAGGTAGGTGGAGTTGGTATAGTACACCTCACCGTTGCTCTTGTTGCCGCGAATGACCGTCGGTGCCTGCAGCGGATAGTACTTCATATCGAGTCGCGCAAAGCGGTATGCTGTCGATTCGGCCGGGGTCTGTTCCAGGGGCATCTTGATGCCATATTGCTCGCCTAATGCCTCAGATTCCTTCTTCATCTCGGCGATGACCTTGAGCCCGAACTTCAATGAATCCTTGGACTCGTGCATCTGGTGCCCGGTATGGTACGCTACCAATTCGTTCAGGCCGACCATTCCGATCAGGAAGGAGGCTTTGTTCAACCTATAGTACGGCTCTCCATCGAGCTCCATGGTAAGGAGTGACAGCGGTCCGCCCTTGCCCATTGCAAGCAGCTTGCCGATGAACTCCTTCTTCTGGATATGTGCCTGTGCCACAATGTCTATTCGCTCACGCAGAATGTCGATGAGCCGGTTGTCGTCCTGATGCGCCTCATAGGCGATGCGGGGCAGGTTGATCGTGACGTTCTGCATTGCAGAGTACCGCATCTTCCAGGGGGTCTTTGCATCGTCCAGGTCGCTCTGTTCCAATTTGAATGTTAGGCGGCAGCATTCGCTTATCTTCGCGGTGTTGCCTCGATCGAACACGAAATAGGTATTGCCCTTCTCACTTGCGACCGCGGATATCTTCTCTAGGAACTCCTGGTGGCCGTCGGTCTTGAAGAACTTCTCCGTCATGTGCACGTTGGGCTTGGGGAAGAAGAACGGCCTTCCCATGGCATCGCCCTCCATGTACACGTCGAAGAGTGCCGAAACGAAACGTTGCGATTCGTCGATGTAATCCTCATAGTTATTACCGGTGAACAATCCCTTCGGCCCGATCGCCGGTACCCCAACGAAATGATCTGGAACCTCCCAATATAGGTTCAGGTCGCTGAAGATCGATTGGCCACCGCGAGCAACAGCTTGTTGCGCGAATTCGAAGATCAGTATCTGGGCCAGTTGTTTCATCCTTTCGTCGTCCACACCTACCAAGTAGGGGGCGAGGAATAGGTTGAAAGCATCCCAGCCGATGGCTCCAGCGAAATGTCCCTGTAATGCCGCGGAGAATTTGATTATTTGCTCTATCAACACCTCAGGGTGCTTTGCTGGCTTCGCAATCGAGATCGCATTGGGGAGGTTCAAGCCGAACTTCTTGACGTACTCAATCGATTGGCCTGAACAGTATGGGCGATCGATCATTCCGAGGTCGTGAAGATGAATATCGCCTCGCATATGCGAGTCGGCAAGGTCTTGAGAGAATACCTCGAGCAGAGCAAACTCCTTCTTGATGCGCTCCGATAGCGTGAGATTGGTAGCTTCCGGACCGTGCGGTACGTTGGCGTTCTCCTTGTTCGGGTTCATTATGATCTGGCGTGCGTCATAGAGCGGCACGCCCAGGCGGGTGTGCTGCCTTCTAACCTTCGCAAGACCGTATTCGACCAACTTGGCGTTCGTCAGCTCGCGTATCAACGGAGCGGTGATGAAGTCCAGTTCCAGCTCCTTTATCAGCTTCTCAACTTCCCTAGCTACAATGGAAGCTGCATCTTCGCTGATGGTGGTTTCCCTCATCAAGGCATCGAAGATTCGGCTGCGATCCCATTTCTTGATCTCCTCATCCGATGTGCGAACAAAGAGCGATAGCTCCGTCGACTCCTTATCATCGGACCATATTAGTCCTGGTTCATTGCTATTTTTTGAATCCGGCGAAGACTCCGTCATTCTCATCCTAATCACCTAATCAAGCTGGACTTGAAATCAATAAGGGCTAATAGCAGACTTATCTTCTAGGATCCCCATCCCATTTCAAGGCAGGCAAGGGAACGCATTATCCGGCCGACATAAAGGACTTTTCTGAACTACCTCTGTGCCATACCTGATATTCATTGGTGAACAGTATACGACGTTAAGATAGCTTAATATGACCATATTTGTTACCATATCTGTTAGCAGATGTTCCACCCAGAGCGCGATTTGAGGGCAGTTATTCTCGATTTGGTCAAAGAAGATGGTAAATCGATAAGCGCCATCTCGCGCGACCTGAAAGCTAGGGGGTTCGACCTTCATCGGCTGATTCTCACTGGATACTTGCGAGCAATGACGGACTTAAACGTCCTCAGGGAGAGGGAAGTCCCGCCTTCCAAGATATATGTACCAGTCAAGGGAAAGGAGCGGGACGTTTATGAGATGATTGGTAGTAAGGCGCGCGAGCTGTTCGGGGAGGAGGAGCGTACAGATGCGGTCATTCTGTATGCGCTGAATAGGCTATTCAAGCGACCGATCTTCTTCGACGAGCTGATAAAAGCTGGAGCAAAGACGCCTCCGGGAAGAGAAGCCACAAAAGAAGAGAGGCAAGAGGCGAAGCAGGCTTTGACGAAGTCCGGGTATAAGATACCGGATAGCTCTAAAGCATATTTGCCAGAGGATGAGGGGCTGAAGGACGATTACCTGGAGCTACTCACCCGCATCCTGGTGGAAGCTTTCGATGCCGGCGTCTTGGTGAAGGAAACGAAGCAGACCCGGTTGAGCTTCTGAGTGAATGGCATCAACGGGCTTAACTTTTTATCCGGAGAACGAGCTTGGGAGTAACGCATGAATCTTGACGAACTGGTAAAGGAGATACGCTCCCATCCCGGGGTGACGAGGAAACGGCTCATCTCTGAGGTGATCAATTTCTTTCCCAACGTCTCAGGCAGCGATGTCCTCGCATCCTATGGAGAGGATGCTGCGGTCCTGGCGTTCGGTGATTCTGTCTTATTACTCGCCGCGGATGGGATAATGGAGGCTTTGGTGAAAGCTAACCCCTTCTTCGCAGGTTATTATTCCGTATTGGTCAACATCAACGATATCTCGGCTATGGGCGGGAAGCCGCTAGCGATGGTCGATGTGCTCTCGATGAAAGACGAGAAGGTCTGCGGCCAAGTCATGAAGGGCATGGAACGAGCGGTGCGCAAGTTCGAAGTGCCGGTGGTGGGAGGACACACCCACCCTGATTGTCATTACAACGCCATCGACGTTTCAATCCTCGGGACTGCCGAACGGCATGCGGTCATCTATAGCCATACGGCTCAGGTCAGCGACGACATTATTTTCGCGATGGACCTCGACGGCTTCTTCCCCGAGAAGCTCGACTTTGCTTGGGACACCACGAGCAAGAAGGATGACGAGCTATGCCGCAAGCAAATGCTTATCATGAACGAAATCGGCAAGAGGCATCTGGTCCACGCCGGCAAGGACATGAGCAACCCCGGATCGATCGGAACTTTGGGCATGCTCCTCGAGACCAGCGAGAAGGGGGGATCGATGGACATCGACCTCATTCCCAGACCGAAAGGCGTTGACTTCGTGCAATTCGTGAAGAGCTACCAGGGATGCGGTTTCGTGGTAACGGCAAAAACGGAGTGGTCGCAGAAAGTGATCGACCTGTTCGCAAGCGTCGGTGTGACCGGCTCCGTTGTGGGGAAAGTGAACACATCCGCCAAGCTGGTTCTGAAACAAGGTACCGAAGAAAGGACGCTGTTCGACTTCAGCAAGGAGATCATCACCGGTTGCAAGCCGCCTCATGCCACCAAGAACGATTGCCTGCGCTGCGCGGATTGATGTGAAGTGCTAGGCCGCAGAGGTTGACGCCTGGTCCCAAGCATGTGGTCCAATCACCTTCTCAGCTCCGCTCCCCTTCGAGCGCCGGTAGTCCACGGTTAGGCTGCTCCCGTCAGGGCCTGACCCGGTCCCCGTGATCAGGGCCAGGGGCGCAACCCTCCAGTTGCGCCACGAGACCGCCACCGGCCCCGTAGGACAGGGCCTCATTGTCGATGATTGGGCATGCAAGGTTCCAGTTACGCCGTCCCCTACTGTCACCCCCGTTGTCGACGGTTTGCGGTGTATAAGGACACGCCGAACGTCCCGGTCGAGCCTAGCGGCCCCAATTAAGTTGCAGCCCTATTTATATCTATGTCGAATGAGGCCAGCTGGCCGTACCATCATGATCTCGGTCGCCGAACATTATTGCTTGGTCAGATAGAAAGATAATATTACCCCCACCTCCAATCAATCGATTGGTAACGAATGGCTAGCCTTACGACGGACATGAAGAAGCCGGATTGGCTCAAAGCATGCTATCATGGCGCCTCATCGGTGGAGACCGTTCGAGGCATTCTTAGAAAGGAGGGGCTGAGAACGGTTTGCGATTCCTCCCAATGCCCCAACCTCGGCGAATGCTGGGGGAGCGGTAACGCAACCATGCTCATCCTGGGAGGGGTTTGTACGCGCCATTGTCGCTTCTGTGCCGTCCCCCACGGTCAACCCAACGCGCCGGTCGATGAGACCGAGGCGGAGAGGGTCGCGAGGGCGGTGAAGGCGCTCGGGTTGCGGTACGTCGTGCTGACGTCGGTGACCAGGGACGATCTCGATGATGGCGGGGCGTCGGCGTTCGCAAGAACGGTCCGCGCCGTCAATTTGGCATCGCCACAGGTTGGCATCGAGCTTCTCATTCCGGACCTTGCGGGCAATTGGAGCGCACTGGAGCAGGTCGTGCGGGCGAACCCGAACGTGATCGGGCATAACGTGGAAGTGGTGCGCTCTCTGCAAGGATCGGTAAGGGATCCGAGAGCCGATTACCAAAGATCTTTGACGCTGTTGCGGGAGATCAAATCGTTCAATCCAAATATGATTACTAAAAGCTCGCTCATGCTCGGTTTGGGCGAGGAAAGGCAGGAGGTGGTCGATTGCATGCTTGACCTGCGTAATGCGAAAGTCAACTTGCTGACGATCGGCCAATACCTCAGACCAAAAGGGGGCGAGCTCCCCATCACTCGTTATGTTCCTCCAGAAGAATTCGGCGAATTGAGGTCAGTGGCAGAATCGCTCGGCTTCGATCATGTCGAATCCGGCCCGTTCGCCAGATCGTCGTACCGGGCCGAAGCGGCTTTCAGATCCATCGCGGGAGGCTAAAGAATGCTCGTGGACGACTACGACCCTTTGAAAGGCAAGATGCTCCAGATACTTGACAAGGATGGCAACGTCGATAGCGCGCTAGAGCCAAAGATCGATGATAAGCGCCTGCTCGAAGCCTATCGGATCATGCTGTTGACGAGGATCGCGGACGAGAAATCGATCAGAATGCAAAGGCAGGGGCGTCTGGGGGCATATCCGCCGAGCAAAGGTCAGGAAGCCAGCCAGGTCGGTCCCGCAATGGCCCTCGGCAATGAGGATTGGATGGTCTGGGCTTTCCGGGAACTTGGGGCGCTATTGATGCACGGCGCGCCGCTGTGGAGGACGATGCTATATTGGATGGGCAACGAAGAAGGCTCCAATTACGGCGAAGGTATCCGCATCACGCCATCCTCGGTCCCAGTTGGCTCTCAGATCCCTCATGCGGTCGGGATGTCCTTTGCGTCCAAATATAGGAACGAGAAGGGTGTGACGCTATGCTTCTTCGGGGATGGTGGCTCCTCCGAAGGCGATTTTCATGAAGGCCTCAACTTCGCTGGTGTGATGAGGACCCCCACGATATTCCTATGCCAGAACAATCAATGGGCTATTTCGCTCCCAAGAGAGCTGCAGACCGCCTCGAAGACGATCGCTCAGAAAGCGCTATCATATGGGTTCCCAGGGATATTAGTGGACGGGAACGACGTCCTGGCGCTCTATTCGGCCACCAAGGAAGCAGTGGAGCGGGCACGCCGAGGGGATGGACCAACGCTCATAGAGTCGTTCACCTACCGGCTGAGCGATCATACCACATCGGATGATGCCACACGCTATCGGACGGAACAGGAGTTGAAGTACTGGAACGAGCGCGATCCCATCGACCGCTTCCGAACCTACCTCATTAGGAAAGGGATCTGGGACGATGCCAAGGAGAGGGCCTTGGCAGCGGAGCTGAACCAATTCGTGGAGGGAGAGGTGAAGAGAGCCGAGGATTTCGCCAAGCCGACCTTGGATGACGTGTTCGGTCACACCTATGCAGAGATGCCCGATAGCCTGCGATCGCAGCTCGAGTTCCATCGCCGTGACCTCGGCCTTAAGGAGGGATGATCTTGGCGATCCTGAACATGGTTCAGGCACTGAACCTCGCAATGGATGAAGAGATGGCGCGCGACCCTAAAATGGTCCTACTTGGTGAAGACGTAGGCGTGGATGGAGGGGTCTTCCGGGTGACGGAGGGCCTATTCAAGAGATATGGCAGGGGAAGGGTCATCGATACTCCCTTGGAAGANNGTGGCGGAGATCCAGTTCATGGGGTTCATCTATCCTGCTTTCAACCAGATCATTTCACATGCCGCCAAGATGCGGAACCGGAGCCGAGGGCGTCTTAGCGTGCCCATGGTGATCCGGACCCCATATGGCGCCGGGGTGAAGGCATTGGAGCACCATTCAGAGAGCACGGAATCACTGTTCTGCCAGATCCCAGGGCTCAAGGTCGTGGTCCCTTCGACGCCGTTGGAGGCGAAAGGGCTCCTTACCGCAGCGATCAGGGACCCTGACCCGGTCATCTTCCTGGAACCGACGCGCTCCTATCGGCTTTTCAAGGAGGAGGTGCCAGTCGGTGAGTACCTCATACCGCTGAGCAAGGTGCGCTTGGTGAAATCTGGCAAGGATGTCACGGTCATCGGTTGGGGAGCAATGATGCCAGCTATCCAGACAGCGGTCGAGGCGGCGGAGAGGGAGGGGGTTTCATGCGAGGTGCTGGATCTCAGGACCCTTTCGCCCATGGACTGGAATGGTGTGATCTCCTCCGTCAAGCGGACCGGAAGAGCGGTGATCGTGCAGGAAGCCCCGAGGACATGTGGCCTGGCGGCGGAGATAGCTGCCCGGATAGGTGAGGAATTGCTGCTCTCGCTCAAGGCACCAGTAGAAAGGGTAACGGCTCCAGACATCGTGCTCCCATTGCCGAAAGGTGAGGATTACTACTACGTGAATCCCGAGAGGATCGGAAAGGCGATCAAACGGACGATGAGCTTCTGAAGGTGAGAAACATGGCAACGGATTTCAAATTCCCTGACCTGGGCGAAGGCGTGACCGAGGGAGAGATAAAGAAGTGGCTGGTGCAGGAAGGCGACGCGGTCAAGCTAGACCAACCCATCGCCGAGGTCGAGACCGATAAGGCCGTGGTAGAAATGCCCTCCCCCCTGGCCGGCAAGATTTTGAAGCTCTATCGCCAGGAAGGGGAAGTGGTGAAGGTCGGCGAAGTGTTGGCAACGATCGGAGCTGAGGGAGAGGCGGTGGGCATTGGCGTATCCGCAGAACCGGCCGAAATGGCCAAGCGTCCTTCGGTCTCAGTGGTCGGAGAGCTGCCGGAAAGCGAAGCGGTGGTCTCAAGCTCATCAAGCAACGCGACCCTTGTAGAAACCAAGACCGTCGAGGCTATGCCCGCCGTGCGGAAGCTTGCCAAAGAGCTCAACGCAGACCTCGAGGCAATCAAGGGCACCGGACCAAACGGTCGCATCACCGAGGAGGACGTTCGAACCACATCCGTCAAAATGCCACCAAAGCCGAAGAGGGTAGCCAAATTCGACCTCTATGGCTTCATCGATCGTGAGCCGCTAAAGGGCATCCGCCGCTCCACCGCCAAGAAGATGATGGAGGCGACGTTGAAGGCAGCCCAGGTCACGATGATGGAGGACGTGGACGTCACCGAGCTTGTTCTGTTGAGGGAACGACTGAAGACAATGGCTATGGAGCAGCGGAAGGTCAAGCTGACCTATCTACCCTTCATAATCAAGGCAGTGACGATGGCACTGAAGAACAACCGCTATCTCAACTCCTCCATCGACGAGGAGACCGAGGAGATCCTTATCAAGAAGTACTACAACATCGGCATTGCGGTCGCCATCGAGGACGGCCTGATGGTGCCAGTCATCAAGGAGGCAGATGCCAAGGAGTTCATGGACCTGGCTGTGGAGATCGCCGAGCTGACCGAGAGAGCGAAGGAACGCAAGGTCGACCTGGCCGACCTCAAGGGCGGAACGTTCACGATAACGAACTGGGGAACATTGAGCGGGACCTATGGCACTCCGATCGTGAACTACCCCGAGGCCGCGATACTTGGCGTTGGCAGGATCAGAGAAATGCCTTGGGTCAAGGATGGAAAGATCGAAATCCGTAAGATCCTGCCGCTCTCCCTGACCTGGGACCACCGCATTTTGGACGGCGCGCAGGCAGCCAATTTCATGAATGAGCTGGTGCGCTATCTGGAGAACCCGGAAATAATCATGGCAATGCACTAGCGCTCCTCATTCCATTCTATTGCGCGGTAGCGCAACGAGGCCAGCTTATCGGCTTCCTTAAGTTCCATTCCGGACCAGCCACCTTGCTGGCAGTTGCGCCCAACCAAGAACGCCCTCTCCAATGCATATAGGACCTCCTGCCTGGTCGCATCAGAATGGGCCTTGAGGCTCGTCACTCTCCCACTTGCTGAGGCGAGATCCCTTCCGGCGTTCTTCACATCGCTTATCTTCAGGAGGCCGAACATCTTCTCCAGGTTCACATCTAAGAGCAGCGTCCCATGCTGCAGGAAGACAGAATCACGGCGAGATTGTGCACTCCCTGAGATCTTCTTCCCATCCACCAATATGTCATTGACAGGCGAGAATTGCGATCTTACTCCGAGAGTGGCGAGCGCTGAAACGATATATCCACAGATTTCTTGGTAGGCACCATTTATATCCTTCGGCATCGCGCGCTCAGATGCAATGAGACTATAGGTGATCTCTCCTTCCCCGTCGTGAAATACAGCACCACCTCCAGTGCGGCGTCGCACCACATCCACGCCGAGCTCTTTGCAGCGCCTCAGGTCGACCTCGTCATGAAAGCTCTGGAACCGACCAATCGAGACCGCGCTAGGCCTCCAACCGTAGAACCTTATCGTCGGGGGGCTGGTCAAGTTTCGAATGCCATTCGAGACTGCCTCGTCCAAAGCCATGTTCATAGCAGCATCGCGATATTCGAATCGGATTAATCGCCAGATCACGGCCTGACCTCCCAAAGGGCATCGATGATATCAATGGCCTCAAAACCAAATATTTGGAGATGGGACCCGATTATCGCCAACGACAGCCTTCTTTCTGCCTCTCCTTTGTCCGAAATGTAAAGGCATTCTGAAAGGCAGCTTTCTAAGATCTCTATGCCTTCCTCTGGTTCAAGGGAGAAATCTCCTGTCAATTGGACGGATCTCCTGTCATCGACGTCGATGAGCCGGAGCCGGAATAGCTTCCCTCCCTTCACCTTCCGCTCGATGACATGTGAGGGCATCGTGGTCGCATCAGAGCTCTATTGACCGCCTGCCCATTTCTGCAACTTCTCCGCGTTGATGCGAGCGCCGCAGATCGCCTTCCCCGTCTTCTCATTATAGAACGAAGGGACGCCCAAGGAACCCCCACAGGCATCCGCGATGACGTCGCCATGGGAGCGCATCAATTGAGCATTCTTGTCATCATGCCAGACTTCCATCTTGACAATCTGGATGCCCGTATCTTCAATGAACTTGTCAACTATCGGGTGTAGCTGTTTGCAATGCGGGCATTCGCGACCGAAGAACCAGATCAATCTCTTGTCATCCGCCATTTCATTTCCTCCTTACGAAAAGGCCGCACCAGCACTCCCCATATTCCTTCCAGGTCTTTTGGGTCTTGAAATTACAGGGGCATACCAAGCTCAGGTCCTTTTCCTTATCGCCGGTGGTGATGCGGCAAGGACAGTACTTCAAACCTTTGTTCTTATCGTTCTCAAGAACCCCCTCCGATAAAGTCTTGACTGACTCCTTATCATCCCATAGTCTGAACTCGCTCTTGGTGGTCAGATCGCTCCAGGCTTTGACCACGTCCTCGGAAGAGGATATGGAGTAGTCGGTCTGTGCGATCATTTCTAAAGCTTCCTTCCGATCGCACATGACGAAAGCGTCCTTCGCTCCACAAGTCGGGCAGACCTCAGGCGGCTTAACGCCATAGTGGATGTCGTTGCAGATATGACATCGCCAGAATTTTTTAACCAGTGCCATGTTCAACGGTGCTATTAGGTTTCGACGTAATATTTGAATCTTATCAACAAAATCGAATGGCACTATCTGAATTGGCAGGTGCTTTCTTTTATTAGCTCCGTAAGGATTAAATGGCCCGGCCCACTTCTGCGGCCAAGGTGGAAGGCGCTGTCGGACATTGAGTCACTGCTTTACGCGGTAGGTCTGCTGTTCTTCATCTTCGACCCATTCGCCAGCTTGCCGATCTTCATCTGCCTCACAAAGAATTCCGACGATAAGGAGAAATTGCGCTCCGCCAATCGGGCGATAATAGTCGCCTCCATCCTCTTCATCATCTTCACGTTGATCGGAACGAATTTGCTGGCTATATTCGGGATAAGCATCGATGCTTTCCGGATAGCAGGCGGACTGGTGCTTATACTCATGGCGACGGAGATCATATTCGGGTTCAGCCTTTCCAAACAGGGAGGGACGGATGTCGCCTGGGTCATTGTCGCAACTCCGATTCTGACCGGACCTGGAGTCATAGCCACCTCGATTCTCCTGGTGAGCGTGGTCGGGGTAGCCATAACACTCATCGCTGGAGTCATCGCCTTGGGGGTGACCTGGGTCCTCTTGCGGAATTCTGTGCTCATCGTCAGAAAGGTTGGCCAGAACGTGATCGAGATCTTTTCAAAAATAATCGGCCTTCTGATCGCGGCGATGGCCATCGAGTACATCCTCAATGGGGTGTATAACTGGATGCAGATACACCAGGCGATGCTGATCCCCAACCTGGTTCACATAATTGGGTAAGACCAAGATCTGTAAACGATGCATTGGAGCCAGGATGCTAAGTATCCGTTCAGGTCAATTAACTTCCGCCTACATCAATGGTGCTCGTTATTACGAAGCAATCATGATCGGAAATGGTCCAACGTGACCTAGAGCCGCATTTGCTACGAACAAGGCTAAAGTGGAAATTGCTCTGGACCCAAAGAGAATATCAGCACCAAATCGAGAGGTTCCTAAATCCGAAAGGGGAATAAAAAAGTTAATCAAGGCAACATACCGTGTAGAATGACAAGCGGAGGATGACGGTGATGGAAAAGGAGTCGGTTATTGCGGAGCTGCATAAATTGCCCGGCGTCTCGGAGAAAGCGGCGGAGGGAATGTACCTCCTTGGAATCAAGTCGGTCGCCGATCTGAGGGGACAAGACCCCGTAGACATGTATTCCAAACTGAAGGAGAGGAAGGATTTCTTCGCCGAACCTTGCATGTTGAATGCTTTTAAGATCGCTGTCAAGTTCGCTCAAACGAACAAGTGATATTGAATCGGCGATTCGATGGCATGAATGAAAAAGCATATATGCCAAACGATGCAAATGATTGGTGAGGTTAGTGATGCCAGCGATTGAGAAGACTCAAAGCGGCGCTTGCGGATCGGCTTCCGTCGATGAAAGCAAGAAGGTTTGGGTCGGCGGACAGAACGTCGGCGTGAGCAATTGGGGCTCAGTAGTTGCAGAAGTAGAAGCAATGAAGCTCACTGATAACGACCGCATCGCCGACGAACTCCTGAAACGTGTGGAGAAGAACGATTTCGTGCCGCCCAGCAAGAGGAATGAGTACCGAGAGGCCTTGCTCGATGAGTATCTGAAGTCCTAATACCTCAGTAGATCATCGGGATCAACCGATATCGCACCCTACCAGCATAATCCTTGTATCCCGGATGGGTCATCATCTTCCTCTCTTCCATTTTAATACGCTCCACCATCAGTGCCAGGGATATCACGAAAAGTAATACCGAAATCGAGTTGAAGAGGACGAACATCAAACCCAGCAGATATAATGCCTCACCCAAATACAGCGGGTGCCTCACTAGGCGGTAGGGACCGCCTGTGACGACGTCTCGCACCGCTGGCAATATGGCAAAGGACCGCTTGAGATGGGCGAGGGAATAGATGGTCAAAGCCACACCCGGTACCGCGATGATCGCACCGATCGGGATGGAGTAGCTTTCTGAAGGCAGCAATACAGTATTGAGGACCAGGATCGGGCTGAAGAAGGATAGGAAAGGCACTAGGACCTCATCGGTCATGGTCGGCATCATGACGGGTCTGCGCACCAGGAACGAGTAGGCGCCGAGGATGTCAATGGGAACGGAGCCGAGGAGAACGAGCTGAACGAGCAGGTCCTCAGCGTTAACGGCCCAACGGACCGACGCGAATGCCATGATGACGAAAAGGATTGCCAGGGCTATGTCGATCTGTTTGCCTTCGAATATGATCTCCTTACTCTTAGTGACCATGCGTCACAGAATCGGCTTTGGGGATAAAAAACCCTGACGGCGCGTCAATCCGCGAAGGGGAAGGAGGTGAAGGTGCGGAGCAGCAATAGGATCGCAATGATAGCGATGACCAGCCCCATACTCAGCAGGATAAGGGTCATCCTGCCTTTCGCCAATCCTAGTCTCGGCACCAAGAGAGAGAGGAGCGTTGCCGCAGTTAAGAATAGGACCACCATCAAGCCGATTTCTGCAATGACTGCGACAGGATAATAGAGCGCGGCATCATCCACCGTCAGGAGCGCGACGCCGATGAGTGCGAGCATGGGATAGAGGAGCAATCCATCCCTCCAGGTGAAGGTCGCCGTTCTCTCCTTGCCATGGAACAACTGCACCGAGGCGACATTGAGAAGGAGCATTGATACCGCGGCTCCGAACGCCAACCCACTGCCCAATCGCAGGGCATTGTCGGTGCCCCTGAATCCGAGGTACGACGATAGAGCGTCGAATAGGAAGAGCGCAACCCCGACGATTGCCAGAGCAAGCATTGGCCTGTCCGGGAGTTCAACACGGCGATATCGTCTTGTGATGAAGAAGAAGGATGACATTATGAAGAACCCCAGATAGGTGCCCAAGTCCCTGGCGCACACCGGGAGCTGATATCCGCCGAGCGACAAGGACCTTTCCGGTATCTGATGGCAGAAGGCAGAGCCGATAGCCCATAGTGCCTGACCAAGAACATCGGGAGGGGGGCTCATCAGTTGCTAAATGAGAAAAGAAGATAAAAAATAAGAGGTTTACATAAACGCCAAACCGGCGAAGAAGAAGACTACCGAGCACAAAACGCTCAACACGATTCCAGCAAGCGCTAGAAGCAAGCAATTCTTGCCGACGTGCCTCTTCTCGGGATTCGGGTCGTTGTTCCAAACAAGGAACATTATGAACCCTATGATGATGCTGAAGAAAGATACCAGATATAGTATGTACTTCAGGGCACCAAGGGACTCTTGCGGCGGTGCATACGGCTGTCCATATGGCTGTGGTCCCGGAGCTGGTCCATATTGAGGGGCGTTTTGCGGCCTGCCACAATGCGGACAAACGTTGTATTCGACCGGAATCTGCCGACCACATCCGGTGCACATTCGTGTGTTTTGTTCCATTCGTTTTCCCTCCCTAGCGAGCCTACGGCCATCCCTGACCCAGGCTGATTTCTTCGATATAGATTTTATCCATACTTAAAGATTGTTGGTATGCTACCCCTTGGCAATGATCGTCCGTACCTTCGGCGAAGAAGGCAAGGGCGGATGGCATCATGACGTCGGATCTCTCGCCCTACCGCACTCGGGACAGAATTTGTGCATCGTAGAGACCGCCCTTCCGCAGCCAGGGCACACTCGAGTTTCAGGTTGTTGGGCCATTGGAGCTCCGGCCGGAGCTGGACCGGTCGGTCCCGGTCTACCGCAGTAAGGGCAAAACTTCAATCCCTCGGGCACTTGCTTGCCGCATCCCATGCACAACCGGGTGGCGACCGCCGTAGCGGATGATGCCTGTTCGGCCGATGGTGCCGGCTGTGGCTCCTGCTGCAGGGCCGGAGCCGGTGCGACCGCCAGAACCTGGACCGGGGATGGCGGGGTCGGTGCCATCGACGGCTGTATCGAAGGAACGGGACCACCAGCATTTGGCCTTCCACAATAGGGACAGAACCTCAGATCAGAGGGGAAATCCCTGCCACAGCCCATGCACTTGATCTTCAATGCCTGCGCCGGCTGCGACCGTGCGCTTGTCTGAGTCGCAGGACCGACTGGCCCGGGTCTGCCGCAATAGGGACAGAAGGCCAATCCCTCGGCCACTTCCCTCCCACATCCGGTGCACAGTCTCTTCTGGCCAGTCGATCCGGTTTGAGGCGCGGCTACCACAGATTGGCCAGCAGCAGTATCGGGACGCCCGCAATAGGGACAGAAATTCAGACCGATCGGAATATCGCGGCCACAGCCGAAGCATTTGCGCATCTGGACCGGCGAATTGGTGGTCGATGGCGACGAGCTTCTTTCATAAGGTGCTGTCTTACCGCACATCGGACAGAAGTTGAGCCCATTGGGAACTTCCTTGCCGCAGGCCATGCAGGTCACCTTCGGTGATGGGGCGGATGACGCCTGAGGGGTATTTATGGGCGGTTGTCCAGCCACGGGAGTTTCAGTTCGGTTCGGCACAGGACCGCTCGGGCCTGGCCGACCGCAATAAGGACAGAAAGCCAGTCCTTCGTGGATTTCTCTACCGCAACCTGGACACAGGCGTTTCCGTTGAGCTGACGGCTCGTTCATTGGTGGCCCAGACGGTCCCGGTCTTCCGCAATAAGGGCAGAAGTTCAACCCTTCAGGGATCTTCCGTCCACATCCAGGGCAAAGGCGGTTAGATTGACTCTGGTCTGTCATTGCATAATCCCTCCTAAGCAATCAATTGCTCCATGTATCGGTCAGATTTGCTTATCAATCTTCCTGGCCTTTTTTAGCTTAGAAGAGGGTAAAGGGTTTGGAAGAATTCGTTTAGCTTGATGCCGTCGGTTATCAACGGGTATCGACGATCTTGATTATATGCCAGCCGAACTGGGTCTTCACCGGACCGACGATCTTTCCCTTTTCATTTTCGAATGCTGCCTTTTCGAATTCGGGGACCATCTGACCCTTTCCGAACCATCCTAGTTCGCCGCCTTTCTTACCTGAGGGGCATTTAGAGACCTTTTTCGCCAGATCAGCAAAATTCTCGCCCGCCTTGATCCGGTCCATCAACTGCTTTGCCTCATTTTCGCTGCTGACCAGGATATGAGAACAATTCACTTTGGTTGCCATATCGAACCCGACCGCCATTACGGGTTATAGAACTTATTGTTTTAGAAGTCCCCTCTAAAATTTGTGATAAAAACCTAGAAGTAATGGCTAGGAGTTTGAAGTCCGATGTGGCGCCGATTTGATGCGCAAGACTGGATAATGGAAAGACGCGCTGGATTGCAGGACATAAGAGAGCCGGTCTCGAGGATCATCGAACAGGTGAGAGACCAGGGGGACCAAGCGTTGATCGAGCTCACGAAGCGCTATGACAAGGTCGCCTTGCAAAGTGTTTGCGTTGGTGACGACCAGATAAGAAACGCTTATTCGAAGGTCGACCAGAAGCTCGTGGATGACCTGAGGCAGTCCAAGGACCGGATTGAGAGATTCCATGCCTTACAACTTAAGGCGCTTAATTGGGAGAATGAGGTCGAGCCAGGCGTGCGACTGGGCATGTGTTCCATGCCTATGGACCGAGTCGGAGTGTACGTTCCTGGAGGAAGGGCAGCGTATCCATCCACTGCTTTGATGTGCATCGTTCCGGCGAAGATCGCTGGAGTGAGAAAGGTGGTATGCTGCACGCCGCCCCCCATCCACCCGTTGATCCTAGTGGCACTTGATGTGGCAGGAGCAGACGAGATCTTCGCTGTTGGAGGGGCACAAGCCATCGCGGCAATGGCATTGGGGACTGTGTCGATCGAGCCAGTGCAAAAGATCGTCGGTCCAGGCAATGTATACGTAACGGCGGCAAAGATGCAATTGAAGGATCATGTCGATATCGATTTCCCTGCTGGACCGAGCGAGCTAGCGGTAATGGCAGACGGGACCGCAGAGCCATCCATCATCGCTGCAGACATCATAGCCCAGGCGGAACATGATCCAGATGAGGCATG
>PMBU01000096.1 GCA_003153895.1 Methanomassiliicoccaceae archaeon
CATATTCATTTGATAAGTTGGAAGCGCTGCAGCAGCCCCTTTGGGAGATCTGCCGGGCGCGGATTTCGCCGCTTCACATCGCATTCTCAGATGGCAAGCATTTCGAATACCTGCGAAAGTCTGGCCGACATGCACCAGAGATTGGAACGATGCTCAATGTCACCTTCGAGGGATCGAAGGAAGAGGTAGCGCGAGAGGAGGCTANNAGTCGATGCTATCGTTACTAAGTGCGGGGGCAAGAAGATGGGCGATGAGGTGGGGAAGCACGAGTGGGACGAAAGGTGCTACGAGTTCCGCTCCCGCGAAGTCGGCCTCAGCTCCATTCCTGGTGAAGTTGTGACAAGGTTGAAGGATTTCGCCGACGTCACCTCGAAATGCTACTCGCTATTGACCGAGCTAAAGATGGAAGGCGCGATCATCGGGATNNAACACGGTCATGTTCATGCCCTACTTCTTCTTCGACCCTGATTCGTTGATAAGCATGACCAGCTATGCCTTCAATAAGAAGCTATCTGACCTTAGCTTCAAGCATGGTGGCCGGCCTCTAGGCTTCGGGGCGTTCTTCGCCGGCAACATGCAGATCATCCGAGGGAAGGATGCCCTAAAGCAGATGAAGGCGATTAAGCAAGCTTTGGACCAGAAGGAGATTATGAACCCTGGCAAGCTGCTCGGGATGAAGACCAGATATGGCATCGGCATTTCCTCAGGACTCTTCGAGTTCGGAATGGACGCGATCGGGGTCGGCAAGAAGTTGCTGCCTCGCCGAGAACAGTTCGATGAGAAGGCGGAAGTATACGAGGAAGAGCGCCACGACCACGAGCACCAGGACCATAAGAACTAGGTCATCGCAGAATATCCCATCATTCAGCTCTTCCCGATCAAGGGATGTTCCGATATCATCCTGGCACCGTCAACCGCAGCAAGGGCAAGAATAGGAGAAGCGTTGGAGCGACCGACGACCGGTCGACCTTCAAACCCTTATTCCTTGGCTCGGAAATAGGCATAGACTCCATATGCGAGCCAAAGACCGCCAACTATGAGAAGTCCCATTGCGGCCTGGCCCCTTGCATCTGGAGAATAAATATCCACCGAACTTACAACAACCAGGACTACGCCGATTGCCAGATAGATATAGGCATTCCGCAACCTCTTCTTGTTCGGCACTGATGACTTTCGCGATGGCTCGATCGGCTCCGGTATTGATACTGGCTCCTCGGCCACCTGGATCGAGATCTTGCGCGCCTTTCCCTTGCTTTCGGTGGATGATTCGTCCATGGTCTCAGTGCTAAACCCGAACGCTATCCCAATCTAATAGCCTTCGGGCCTCGCACGTACGAATCATTTCGAATACTTCTCTGGGTCTGAATCGAATTTCTTCTTGCATCCAGGCGCACAGAAGTAATAGTCCTTTCCTTTGAAGGTCGATTTCCATTTCGCGGTCTTCTCTTCCACTTCCATCTTGCATATTGGGTCTATTGCTGTCATTTCTCTCTCACCTCTTACCTTCTCTCTTGATCTCCGGCGTATATCTTTTCAACAATGCCGCATTGCTGACCACTGAAACGGAGCTCAGGGCCATCGCGCCGGCGGCGACGATCGGTGGCAATAGCACGTTGAAGAACGGAAAGATCAGGCCCGCCGCCAGTGGGATCCCCGCCGAATTATATCCGAACGCCCAGAATAGGTTCTGCCGAATCTTCCTCATCGTCCTTTTGCTCAGCTGAATCGCCGCGACCACGTCCCTGAGGTCGTTTTTAATCAGGACTATGTCTCCGCTCTCTATCGCCACATCAGTGCCCGATCCAATGGCGATCCCCACATCAGCCCTGACCAATGCTGGTGCGTCGTTGACGCCGTCACCGACCATTGCGACGACCTTTCCTTCGGTCTGAAGCTTGGCGATCTCCTTCGCCTTATCTTCCGGCAATACCTCCGCGAGCACGCGGTCGATTCCCAGTTCCTTAGCGATCACCGACGCCGTACGGCGATTGTCTCCGGTCAGCATCACGACCTCAATGTTCATGCGTTTCAGCTCAGCGATCGCTTCTGCGGAGGTCGGCTTTACCACATCCGCCACACCTATGATCCCGAGGAGGTGGTTGTCCTTGGCAAGCAGCATAGCGGTCCTTCCCAGCGCTTCGATCGACTGGATATCCGTCTCATGAGCATCGATGTCGATCTGCGACTCGTTCATGAGAGCCCGATTGCCCAATAGAATGAGCGAGTCGCCCACCTTTGCCTTGACACCTCTGCCGGGAAGGTTATGAAAGTCGCTTGGGCTCACAACGTCAACCCTTTGATGTTCCGCCCTGCGAATGATCGCCTTTGCCAATGGATGCTCAGATCCCTTCTCAATGCTCGCCGCAAAGAAGAGGACCTCGTTCTCCGAGGTACCTATTGGGTTCACGTCCGTGACATCTGGCTCCCCTTTGGTCAGCGTTCCCGTTTTATCGAACACGATCACCTGCACCTTACCTGCGCGCTCCAATGCCTCCCCATTCTTGATGAGGATGCCATTCTCTGCGCCCTTCCCCGTCCCAACCATTATCGCCGTCGGTGTTGCCAATCCCAAAGCGCAAGGGCAGGCGATGACCAACACCGAAATGAAAGCGGTGAGCGAGAAGACGAACCGAGGAGCTGGCATGCTGCTGAAAAGGTCGTATCCCAAAAGGTACCAGAACACGAATGTCGCAATCGCGATGATAATCACTGTCGGCACAAACACCGCGGCGACCCTATCGGCGAGCCTCTGGACCGGTGCCTTGGACCCTTGGGCCTCCTCCACTAGGCGCACGATCTGCGCCAACGCCGTATCCTTCCCGATACGAGTCGCCCTCACAGTTAACAGGCCATTCTTGTTTATCGAACCGCCGATGACCTCGGAGGCTTCCGACTTCTCCACCGGGATGCTCTCACCGGTGAGCATGGATTCGTCCACCGCCGACGACCCTTCGACCACCGCGCCATCCGTTGGGATCCTCTCCCCCGGCCTGACGATGAAGAGGTCATGGACGTCAAGCTCCTCAACCGGCACCTCCGTCTCGATGCC
>PMBU01000111.1 GCA_003153895.1 Methanomassiliicoccaceae archaeon
ACTTTACCTTCGTTGCCTTCTGGCCATGCTTGAGCGTATCGTCGATCAGGTTGTAAAAAGCCCGGTTCAGCATTGCATCGGAGAAAACCTCCAAAGAGCCGGTATCCACTTCGAACTGCACCCATTTTGAATCGAACTTCGAGGCCAGATCCTGGATGCCAGCATCTATGCGGATCCAGGATGGGGGCGCCTTGCCAAGGTTCTGATATTCACGGGCGAAGGCAACATGGGATTGTATCTTGTCTGCGACCTGCTGGACCCTGCTCAGATATTCCTTGACCTGTGGTGGACTGTTTGCATGCTTCGCCTTGTAGACCAGGCCATTGAGGACGACGATCTGGTTCTGGATGTCATGTACTGTGATATTGGAGAGAATGTTAAGCTTGACGTTCGTAGCATGGCTGGTCTCTTGAGCAAGTTTTTGGTCCGGAGTTTCTATTGCTATCGAATGATAGCCAATTGGCTTTCCATCCTTATCCTTGAGGGCTAGGATGAGAGCATGCACCAAGACCGTCGATCCATCCTTCCTTTTGGCTCGATATTCCCCCTGCCATCTCTCTTTTGACTCGACTTGTTTGATGATAGACTCCAATTCACTTATATCTGTCATGAAATCGCTGATCGGCCTGCCAATGACCTCATCTTGGCTGGAATAACCGAGATAATGTAGGAAGCGTTCGTTGACGCGCGTCATTATCCCATTGGGGTCGGCGGTGCCTATGGCGGCTATCGACTCCGTGAACACCTGCTTCGCCATATGCAACTCGTCTTCCTCTTGCTTCCGTTTGGTGATGTCGCTATAGATAGAGACGATCTCGCCATGTGGCAACCTGAAGACAACGTTCTCACGCCAGGTCTTTGCATTATTTGCGTCGGTGTAAACAGCCTCCGAAAGATGTTCGGTCCTACCGGTCCTCCATACTGAGCGGAAGACTTCGACTATTCCCATATTTTCAGCGCCTGGGAAGACCTCTGTGACCTTTCTTCCGATGATATCCTCCTTCCTTACTCCTNNCTCAGCCCAGGTGTTGAAATCTCGAATAATGAAATCATTTCCTGCTGGCATCGCCTCATAGATCGCAATTCCGTTTTCCATATTGTTGAAGAGCTCTCGGAATCGGATTTCGCTATCACGGAGAGCTGCCTCCGCACTCTTGCTCTCTGTGATATCGCGATTGCTGACGCGCCTTCCCAAATATCTTCTCTCATCATCAAAGACAGGCTGGCATGTATGAGAGATCCAACGTATCTCGCCCTCCCTTGTCACAATCCTGAAATCGAGTTCGAAAGGTTCGATCGCGCCCGCCTTTTTTAGATGCTTTTCATATGATGGTCTATCTTCTGGATGGATCATTGCGGGAAGAAGACTTGGATCGTAGGTTAGGTCATCGGAAGAATAGCCAGAGATCTTTTCACATGAAGGCGAGCAATAGATCAAACGGCCATTAGGACCGATCCAGTACTCCCAATCATGTGTGAAATTGGCAACCGTGCGGAAATTGATCTCTTTCTCGAATAGGATCTCTTCGCTGATCTTGCGTTCACTTACGTCACGGGCCACGCTCAGGATCGCTGGTTTACCAGCATAATTGATCTTTCGGGAACTAATTTCGACGGGGATCCGTTTCCCACTTTTCGTCACCCATTCCGTCTCGAACAATGCGAATCCGAATTCCATAACCTCCTTCATCCGGTTCGGAATTTGCATGGCATATTGTTCCGTATCGAAATCAATCACATTTTTTTGCATCAGTTCTTCTCTTGAAAATCCAAGCCAGCTGCATCCTATATCATTTATCTCGATGATACGACCATTGGGGTCAAGAATATAGATCGAGTCGTTTGCCGAATTGAATATAGTCTCGAACTTCAGCTCATTCTGGATCAGATCGAGCTCCATCCGACGTCTTTGGACCGCCTTCTTGACCATGCTCACCAGCTCGGTGAACTGGGCTCTGGGGTCTCCGCCCTTCTGCAAGAAGAAATCGGCACCCGCATTCAAGGCTTCGATGATAACCTCCTCCCTTCCCTTTCCTGTGAAGAGGATGAAAGGAATTGGGTCATTTTGCGACCTTATCGTTCTCAAGAGTTCGATTCCATTCATATCTGGCATTTGATAGTCAGAGACGATAACATCGAATCCATTCGTATGGATCTTTTCGATCGCGTCCATCGCTGAGAGCGAGGTCTCCACTTCGATTTCTTTAGAATCTTCTAGAAATGCCTTTGTAATCTCCAATAGATGGAGCTCATCGTCCACTAATAGGATCTTAATCATTTGGACCTTTTGTTCGATAACATTATTATGCAATTGCTAAATAAAGGAATTCAGTCGATGTAGGAATTGCGTCGCAAGTCAACATTTAAAATGCAATGGATTACGGCTGCATCTCGATAATCGAAGTTCTGGAGTCTTTGCCGAAAAGGATAGCTCATTCTCCTTGCCTTAGGGCAGCATCCAGGGTGCATTCCTCTGGCAACTTGTCTTCCCTCAATCTCCTGAAGACCGGAGCTCGCAGGTGATAGTTCGAAGTGAACTCGAGGTACTCGACCTCGCAGACGATTTCCGGCTTGACCCAGTCTGTCTCGTCCTCAGGCGGGTTCGCGACCGGAGGGTCTTGCACCTTCATCTTATCCAACGTCTTCCTCAACTTCTCCAGGAATTCCTCGGTGAACCCCGTCCCGACCCTGCCGACAAACTTCAATTCCTTTCCAACATAGACTGCCAGCGCTAACGATGATATGGCTCTCCGCTCGTGCGTGAAGCCGACTATCACACAGTCAATTGTCACCACGGTCTTGATCTTCAGCCAGCTGGTCGACCGCTTGCCCTCCTCGTAGACTCCGTCGATCCTCTTGGCCATCACTCCCTCGATGCCCTTCGAGTATATCAGGTCCCAAAGCCGCTGGCCCTCCTGAGTGTATATTATCCGCCTGAGATGTTCACCTTCCTTAACTGTTGCATCGAGAATCTTCTTCCTCTCGGACAACGGTAAGCCGGTGATATCCTTTCCATCGATCTCCAGAATGTCGAAAACGATGTAAGTGGCTGGATGTTGACCGGAACGCAGAG
>PMBU01000046.1 GCA_003153895.1 Methanomassiliicoccaceae archaeon
CTATCACAATGGGATCGATTATCGACCATGGCTTGGGAAGCAGGCTGTCAGAATTGAACAATGCCTTTGATATGCCAAAGACGGTCGAATCCTTGGCAAACACGAACAGCGTCCATGCGAACCAAACAACTGTTCCGACGACCAACGATATCTTAGCGGCGATCATTGATGGCTTTTTAGCGAACAGGGTATGCACGAACAATGGTAGGAATGCGCTCGCACAAACGCCGAAGAACATTGCGGTGGCTATTGCGATGACGCCGCCTTTCTTCGGCATGATCAATGCCAATGCCAGCGAGATCACGATCATTATTATCGTTGCATAACGATTGATTCGCAACGAGGTTTTTCCAGATTCCTCGCCTCGCCATTTCTGAGGGATGAACTTTGCTTTTTTGACCGTGGCCCAAAGATCATAGCCTGCGGCGGAACCCATTACGTGGAAGAGCGAGGAAAGCGTTGACATTGCCGCTGCCAATAGCGTCAACATGAACATGGTGACGATGGTCTGGTCCATGGAGGTGTTGATATAGAGTGGGATGATCGAGTCAATATCCTTTCCTGCAGCCAGGAAGGAGATGGTGTGGAAATCCGGATTGTTCCAGAAATAGACGTTGGACCATGCCCCGATGGTGAATGCGAAGCCGGTCATCAAAATAAGGAATATCCCTCCGACCGGTACGGCGCGGTTCAAAGTCTTGCCGTCCTTTGCCGTCATGAACCGCACGGCCAGCTGAGGCTGGGCCAACACTCCGATGCCGACCGGGAGTATGATGGTCGCGACCACGCTGAACCAGTTCTCAGACAAGAATGACGGGAAAGCCGTCCAGCCGTTCATTCCCTGGTTTGCGAATGTCTGGGGGACCTGAGGGGCTAGATTCGTCAATTGCTGGTTTGCGCTCTCGACCCCGCCAAGGGTGTTGATGGTTATTGCAAGAATCACTATCATTCCAATTACCATCAGCGCCCCCTGCAGGGCATCGGTGTACATCACCGCCCGCAGTCCGCCAGTGATCACATAAGCAGCCGTGACAATGGCAAAAATCAGGAGAGCGTCGCTGAATAGCAAGTTCGGGATGGTGTTCGACATGAAGATCGCGCCACCGATCAGGACCGCAGCGGCGTATAGCGGCATTCCGATCAGAATGACCAACGCCACGAACCATCTGATGAACTCCGAATTGTAGGACCTGCCTAAAAGCTCGGGGAAGGTCTGGCACTTGAGCCTCTGTGCGATCTTGCGAACTCTCTTTCCAAAGAATACGAATGCCACGAGGACTCCAACGAGGATGTTGAGGGCCGCGAGCCAGATGATCCCCATACCATATATTGCGGCATATCCGCCGAATCCGACGATAGCAGAGGTGCTGATGAACGTCGAGCCATAAGAAAGCCCGATAATCCAAGATTTGACGTTCTTGCCAGCAAGAAGATAGTCCTCTCCGCTCTTCGTCTTCTTCCAGCCCAGGTATCCCAGATAGATCATGGCGACGGTATAGACGATCGTAGCGCCCCAAATGAGGTTGGAATCGACCAGAGTCTCATTCCTCCTGAGTGTTGCGTTTCAGCCAACCATATACAACACAGGCAATGGCAGAAATGATCATCACCGCATAGCCCAAAATGATCCAAGGATCCTCGATTCCTAGTAGCATTATCTGTCCCCCTATGCTCCACGCTCCGAAACCCTTGAGAAGGAGCGACGCCCCACCGTTACCCATTTCGCAAGGTATTCTATGCCAACTGGCGGACGTCATCTTTTTGTGCGTATATAAATGTTATATGTTATCTCGAGTCATGCTAGATAATAACATTCGACAATGCCTCAAAAATACCAATGGCGGTCGAACCAATGATGATTCCAACTTTTTGCCAGCTAGAACTTGCGATTGTCCACCACGCGCTTCGCTTTTCCCTCAAAACGCGGCAGCGTGCCTGGCTGGACCAACTCGACGCAAGCCGATACGTTCAATGTCGAATGGAGCTTGTGCTCTATCCTCTCCCTTATCTTGTTCAGGTCGGCTATGCTGTCTGTGAACGCCTCGGGCTTCAATTCCACCTTCACCATCATGCTGTCGAGGGCGCTCTTGCGCTCCACGGTGATCTGGAACTCGTTGCCGACCTCTGGGTTCGTCAACAGAGAGTGCTCCACCTGCGAAGGGAAGATGTTGATTCCTCGGACGATCAGCATGTCGTCCACCCGGCCGGTTATGCGGGCCATGCGTGGATGAGTGCGACCGCAAGCGCATTTCTCGTCATCGATACTGGTGATATCGCCTATCCTGTACCTTATCAACGGGAATGCCTCCTTCTGCAGCATCGTGATGACCAGCTCGCCTTTCTCACCAGGGCCGAGGGACTCATGGGTCTTGGGGTCGAGAATCTCCAGATAGGCGAAATCGCCCCAGATATGTATCCCCTTCTGGTGAGAGCATTCTGACCAAAGCGGACCGGAGAGCTCCGAGGCCCCGAAGCAGTTGATGCCCTTCACTCCCAGCCAAGCCTCAATGCGGTCGCGCATCTTCTCGGACCATGGCTCGGCTCCTAGCAGCCCCGTTCGGAGGACGGTGTCATTCTTGATGCTTATTCCCATCTTCTCCGCGATCTCTCCCAAGTACATCAGATATGATGGCGTGGCCGCCAGAGCCGTCACGCCCAAGTCCTTGATCAGTTCGATCTGCCTCTGGGTGTTACCGGTGCTGGCTGGGACAACAGCCGCGCCGATCCTCTCCGCGGCGTAATGGAACCCTAAGCCGCCGGTGAAAAGCCCATAGGTATTGCTGACCTGGATCACGTCGTCAGCTCCCAGGCCGATGGAGGTCAACGAGCGTGCCAGTGATTCGGTCCACGCTTCGATGTCATTGCGGGTATAGCCGACGATCGTCGCCTTTCCTGTCGTACCGGACGAGGCGTGATATCGCACTATGTCCCTCTTCGGTGCCAAGAAGAACTTGTCAGGATAGTTGTCCCTCAGGTCCTTCTTGGTCATGAAAGGCAGCTTTGAGATATCCTTCAAAGAATGCAGATGGTCGGTGGTTACGTTCGAAGCATCCATGCGTTGCCGAAAGAAGATAGAAGAATCATAGACCTTCGATACCATAGACCTTAACAACTTGAGCTGCAGGCTTTCCAGGTCCTTCTTCGGCATCATNNGGATGATAACATGCAGCATATATTATTCTTGTCCGAGTATGAATCAAAACCACAAGATGCCAGTTCATTATCTGATTAGATAATACTTGATTCAGATCTAGTCTCGCATTATTTCGTGAGAGGAGCGATCCTAATCATTTATTGCGCTAAGGAAGGAGGAATCGATCATTGTGATTTCCCTTGGATAGGATTATGGCTATGAAATCGAATGCTTTCTGCACGACCGGGATGGACCAAAATTGGAATCCAGCAGCATCGAGTGGTTCCAGTTTGCTCGAGGCCAATGAGCTGGTGATGACAAAGAAGATATTGTCTTTGAGGAGCACTATGACATCAATGACTGGTCAGGTCACCTTCTGGCAATTGGGGAGGGCAATTTCTTTCAGTTACCAGCGATCTTTGATGTCACCGATGCCGGGAGTGGCCAAACGATCATGAAGTTGGAGGGGAAGCTCCTCACGATGCATAACGAATTCACGATCATCGATAGTTTAGGTGTGGAACTCGGGACATTAAGGAAGAAGCTGCTGAAGCTGATCGGAGAGGAGATCTGGATCGAGAATGACGGGAAAGAACTCATGCGCATTTTCGGCAACCTCCTGGAGCATGATTACACCTTCGAGAGCGGTGGGAAGACAGTCGCGAAAGTGCACCGGCAGTGGGTCTCACTGCGCGACCAATACGGTATCCCAATTCTGGAGAATGTAGATCGCAGACTGGTGATTGGCGCCACCATCATCATTGAGCATATCGAAGTCGCCGAGCGCAGGGCGCAATCATCGTCTCATTGATGCCGTTCCCATTAGAAATATTTATGATGGGCCGCTTGGAATTGATATAGCATTGCTCTTGGCGGAAATAGATTCCAAGAGCAAGATTGAGGTCTGAACATGGCTCAAAGGAAGAAGGGCGACAAATATACATGCGAGGAGTGCGGAATGGTCGTGGTTGTGGAGGACGTTTGCGAATGCGAGGATTGCGCCATAACCTGTTGTGATGTGGAAATGGTCCCGGTAAAGGCAAAGAAGAAGGCAGCCAAGCCTGCGCCCAAGAAGAAGCCGGCCAAAAAGAATGCAAAGTGATTNNTATTCCAGCAATACCCTATCATCATGCCTCTTGAGGAAAATAGAACCATAGATCGCATAGGGAGGACGTCGATCCAAACGAACAAAGCATCATCGATTTTCGGCTTTCCACAATAGGAGCAATACTTAAATCGCCCACCAGACTCGAATGTAAATAGTTAAGCTGATAGCTGAGTGACTTCGGGGTTGGAGTCAATTGAATAACCCTCTCGGGCCTAAACCTCAC
>PMBU01000075.1 GCA_003153895.1 Methanomassiliicoccaceae archaeon
GCGGAGCTGGGGTGAAGCCCGGTGACGGTCAATGCTTCCGCTGCGGCGAATCCTTGAAGGATAACGCACTACCTCGTTCAGAGCCAGCTCGTCCAACAGCGACCGGCGCAAGCCTGGAGATAAGCCCGGACGAGCATATCCCCTCGGCCAAGGAGATGGCGCGGAGCATCTCTCAGTTATCAAGTTCTAATACCTCACCCTTGTCAGCGAAAAGGGCAGCTGACGACAAGGACCCGACATGGAAGGAGAAGGAGCTCTCCGATAGGGAGAAGGCCATCGATGCCTCTGCCCATCAGCTGGAGAAGGATAGCCGTTCCTTGGAGTTCGCCCTCAAGCGCTTCGAGCAGGAAGAATCGGGGGTCCAAGAGCGCGAAGAGGCCCTGAAGAAACGCGAGAAGCAGCTTGATTCGCTTGCGAGCCGCATGGAGCAGGAGCTCGAGCGGCTCAAGGCGCTGGAAGGCAACCTCGAGGCCAACGCCGCCGAGGAGATGAAGCGCCTGCGCGACCTGACCGACGAGCATTCCAAGCGACTGATCGAGGAGAGGCGCAAGCAGAGGCAGCAGCTCGACTGGGAGATCGAGGAGAGGGTCGAGCGCCTCAAGGTGCTCGAAGATTTCATATCACTGGCCACGAGCCATCCCGAGTCCAAATACGATGCGGACAAGGAGGACCTCCTGCGCAAGATGCAGGAGAAGAACCAGCTCAACGATTCTGTGGTCAAGGCACTGATCCGCTCCATCGACGACGAGATCCACGACCAGTTCCTGGTGCCGTCCAGGCGGGATTTCGATGTGATCTCCACTTACAACGAACGTCTGAATTCTATCCTGGGAGGGGGAGTTCCGACGGGCCACATCATCCTGATCAACGGCGCCCCGGGCACGATGAAGTCCACTTTGGCCTTCAATTTCCTGCATTCCGCCGCCAGCCGNNATGATGGTGATCGACATGGTGGACCTGCGCCGCTCCATGGCAGAGGAGGAGGGCGATTGGCGGACGATAATCCTCCGCTATGTCAAGAACGTGCATAACGAGATGCCGTTCGACATCTTCGTGCTCGATTCGCTGGACTCTTTCAAATCGATCGCCCAGTTCGATTTCAACCGGGAGAGCATGAAGGAGCTCTTCGATTGGTTCAAGGAGCTGAAGATCACGGTGCTGTTCATCACCGAGCGGCCTTTGGAGGCGATGGACGTGAGCCCGCAAGGCGAGACCTATCTGGCCGATGGAGTGATAGAGCTCCTCATGCCCGAGATCGGAGATGCCAAGGTCTACCGCTGGCTGCGCTGCGTCAAGATGCGCGGGATGCCTAACGACTCGCGCTATTACGCTTTCTACCATGCCGACGGCGAATTCAAGTTCTCAAGGCCCTTGGCGGACACAAGGAATTGATGCCAGACAACCAATCAGATTATCAAAATTTGAAATGTCGGATAGAAAAGGATAATACTCTCAAATCGTATATGACACGAGCGCGGGAGTCACATGGTCATTGAGATTGAGCGCGTCAAGACGTACATCCAGAATTTTGATGATGTCCTTGGTGGTGGGATACCCAAAGGACAAGTGGTCCTTCTAACTGGTACTCCCGGTACCATGAAGTCCTCGGTCTCGTATAGCATCATCTATCAGAACGCGCTGCGCAACCATACCAAGAGCGTCTACATGACGCTCGAGCAGTCCCGCGATAACCTGCTCCAGCAGATGTATGCCATGGGAATGGACAAGGAAGAGGTCAAGGAGTACGTTCACATACTCGACCTAGGCCTGATCCGCAAATCGTTGACACAGCTTTCCGCGAAAGGGACATGGCTCCAGGTGTTCAAGATGTACGCCGAGAGCCTGAAGCATTCCCTGGGCTACGAGATCCTGGTCGTCGACTCGTTGGACGTGCTGGAGATGGCGGCGCAGATGGGCGAGAACCGGCGCTCGGAGCTGTTCTTCCTGTTCGAATGGCTGCGCAACCTGGGGATAACGACGTTCCTTCTTTCCGAGACATCGCCGGACAAGATGTTCGAGAACAAGTACGACGAAGGCTACCTGGCCGACGGCGTGATATCTCTCAAGCTGCACGAGCTCGGCGAGACGGACATCCAAAGGCGCATCAGGGCGGTCAAGCTGCGTTCCACCAATCACAAGACCGGCTATTTCTCGCTGCTCTTCAACGACGGCGTGTTCCGGGCCACCCAAGTGATCACTGAATAGTGGCAGCGGGTCAGGATAACGCTCGACCATTAAGACTTAATATTCCCTGTTCGTTTTTGTCGCTACCACCTGGGCTCATGGTCTAGCGGTTATGACGTTTGCCTCACACGCAGAAGGTCGCCGGTTCGAATCCGGCTGAGCCCACTTAACTCATCCATATGACTCCAATTATGGGTTGATATTCGCAACCTTCTCCCTCATTTCGAAGCTTCCATCCAAAAGGCGCTTCTTGAGATCGTTCATCGTTCGAACCGCGCCCTCGCGGTTGGAATTGCGGCAGACNNTGCTCGCACGCGATCACGCATGCTCCACAGTTCACGCATCGCGAACGATCGATGGTCGGTCCGAGCTCGTTTTGCTTTATGGCCATTGTCGGACAGACGTTTGAGGCAGCGCAGATCTTGCAATGAATGCAAGGTCTCTTGTCCTCGGTGATGACCTCGTCATGTCCAGTCCAGGCCGCGCCATATGTGGTNNGTCATCACGCTCTTCAAAATTGAATCGTTGAGGACAGGGATTGGGATGGCATAGGTAGTAAGAACCTCAGGACCAGCTGCCGTCCGGAATCCTCCCATCAGTATCGGGTCCATTCCCTTCATATCCGCAGCGGTCATGAGATTGGGGTACTTCGGCGAGCATCTCGTTCCTGTGCTGAAGACGAAGCCCTCGGCCCCGTTGAAAAGTAGCCCAGTCCCCACGCCCACAGAAACCAATTCAGGATCATTCTGAAGAGGGCTTAGGTGTCCACAACCAGAGAATGTCAGTCCTCCATAATTCGGTCTGAAAGGCCGATTGGAGAATATCGAGGTGAACTCTTTTTCCGAGGGATTGACCATGGCCCGGTAATTGCGGAAGCAGTTCCTCACGCTCATCAACTTAGCAGTGCCCATTTCATTTATGGTCATAGCTGCTTCGACCTTCTTGCCTTCGACCGAGGTCGCCTCTATCCTTACCTCCTTGCCCTCAACAATGTCTCTGAAAAGGAAGCTACCGCCATAATTCGGGTCCTCTTCGCTCTCTTGGGTTCCGAACACGAAAGCATCTATGATCCCCAGGCTCTCGTTCGGGGCAGGTCCGATGTTCACTGATACCCCATTTATCGTTCCATGAGTGAACCTTCGATGAAGCCCAGCCTTTTCGATCGGAAAAGAAAGCACGGCGTAGGTGCCACTCATCAGCCCCATCGTCCCCGTGGTCACGACATCGACCTTGCGCAACTCATCGCCTTTGCCGGCGGCCAGGGAATTTGCGACCTCGCGCGCTGTAAGGACCACGGCTTCGCCTTTCTTGATCCTGTCGTTGATTTCCGTAATGGTCCTTTTCATGAATGGCATGATGTTCGAACATGTAGATAATTGATTACAAATTCTGTTTGCATGTCGTTAAATGACCCAATGCTCGACGTCTGAAGCACGGCGTTGAGCTTCTTTCTCTTGCTAAGCTCAGAGAAAGAGTTGAAAATGCAACGATTATACCGCTTTCGAAAGGGCCTTGCCGTCCGGTCCGTAATATCTCTTGCGTATCCAGAAAGCGACATTTACCAAACTGATCAGAACCGGCACCTCGATTAGCGGTCCGATCACAGCGGCGAAAGCCACAAGCGATCCGATTCCGAACACTCCTATCGATACTGCGATCGCCAACTCGAAGTTGTTGCTAGCTGCGGTGAAGCTCTGGGCAGTCGCACGTGGATAATCGAATTTCATCTTGATCGAAAGCCCGAATGATAAGAAGAACATGATAAGGAAGTAGCATACCAGTGGAACAGCGATCCTAACCACGTCGAATGGCTGATTGAGGATATATTCACCTTTAAACGCGAACATGACGATAATTGTGAACAACAATGCCAGCAACGAGATCTTGCCCAATGCTGGCATCAGGTGGTCGTTGTACCAGTTCGCTCCCTTTCTTGGAAGAAGCAAGTATCTGGTCGCGATCCCCATCGCAAATGGGATCCCTAGATAGATCAACACGCTTTGGGCGACCTCCCAGACCCCGATATTGATCTCCGTCCCTGAACCCGGAGAAACCCAATTCGATGCCACTTCTATCAAGAAGTAGGCGTAGAATGAGTAGAGCACGATTTGGAAAATGGAGTTGAGAGCTACGAGGATCGCTGCATATTCAGAGTCACCCTCTGCCAAGGTGTTCCATACTATTACCATTGCGATGCAACGTGCCAGACCTGTGAGGATAAGCCCGATCCTGAAGAACACGTTATCTGGCAAGAAGATCCATGCCAGCGCGAACATCAGCAACGGCCCGACGATATAGTTCAAGGCCAGCGAAGTGCCGAACATCTTCTTGGCTTCCGGCTGCTTTGGTATCTCCTTCAGTTCCTCATACTTGACCCTGGCCAACGGAGGCCACATCATAAGGATCAGACCGATCGCGATCGGTATGGACGTCGTTCCGATGCTCAAAGCGTTTAGGCCTTCGGCGATTCCCGGAACAGTGGCCCCTAATCCGATCCCTAGGAATATCGCAATGAAAATCCAGAGAGTCAGGTAACGGTTCAGGAATGAGAGCCTCTTCATGGAGCCTTCGGACGTTTTCTGATCCCCCCGGCCCAATGGGCTTGCTATTTCAAGATATTTTGGAGTCTCCTTTTTCTATCTTCAATCTAGGTATTCAATGCTTATCGAACCGCGGCTCTTGGCCAGGTTCTTGGACAGTAAGCCAGCCTCAATCCAACACGCGTTTAGGACGGCGGCAGGGGTCAGGCAGGTCGAACTCATCCTTGAATTCTTTACGCATTCCCAGATTTTGCTATTCTTCTTGTCAGTCAGATCGACAATTGAGAGGGGTCCGAGCATTTCAACGAATTCTTTCACATGGTCGCATTGCGTCTCGGCTATGACGTCGAAATCGCCATCCTCTCTCTGACTGGCCTTGATGATATGCTCTCTATCGCAAACGTTCATTCTCACTTTAACTCGCGAGGTCAATTGCCATTCCCAATCGAATCATCATTTCAAACATATTTAGAATGGTGTGTGTGATACCTCTGAGCATCTGCAAATAGCAAGAATGGCTGGAAAATGAATTCTTTCAGAATCGGGGGCAACTCATGAGCCTGGGACTCGGGATCGATACTGGCGGGACTTATACCGATGCGGCGATAGTCGATTTCGAAAACGGGTCGGTCATCAGCAAAGCGAAGGCGCTGACGACCAGAGGTGATCTCTACGTCGGAATAGCCGATTCGATCAGCAAGCTTGAAGGGGTCGATCTCAAGAGCATCAGATTGGTCTCGCTTTCTTCCACCTTGGCCACCAATTCCGTCGTGGAGGGGAAGGGATACAGGGTTGGTCTGATGATCGTGGGAGGGGATTACAAACAGACGATTCCGGTGGACGAGGTTGCGGAGATTAGTGGCGGTCACAATCTTGAGGGGGAGGAATCACAACCCCTCGATACCAAGGCGGCAAGGGATTTCATCAACGCTGTCAAGGGCAAGGTCGATTCCTTTGCGATTTCAAGTTTTCTGAGCGTAAGGAACCCGAGTCACGAGCTCGAACTCAAGAAGATAGTGCAAGAGGAGTGCGACCATCCAGTCATATGCGGCCATGAGATGTCGTCCAAGCTTGGACTGTACGAACGGACAATAACCGCAGTCCTCAATGCCAGGCTAATACCGATAATCTCGGACCTCGTCGCCTCGGTAAAAAAGGTGCTGGTCGACAAGGGCATCGAAGCACCGTTGATGATAGTCAAAGGCGATGGGTCACTTATGGGCGAGGAGACGGCAAGGCTCAGGCCGGTGGAAACCATCCTTTCAGGGCCGGCGGCCAGCCTGATCGGGGCAAGGTATCTGACAGGGTTGAGCGATGCCGTGGTCATCGACGTGGGCGGAACGACCACCGACATTGGCATTCTCCGGGGAGGGAGGCCACGGTTAGACCCGGAGGGGGCGATAATCGGAGGCTGGAGGACAAGGGTTAAGGCAGCGGACATCGCCACATCGGGGATCGGAGGGGACAGTAGGATAGTTGTCAACCGCGGGGAGATAGCCCTCGCTCCGCAGAGAGTGATACCGCTCTGCATCGCCTCCTCCATATATCCTTCCCTCCGGCAGAGATTGGAGGAAGCGAGGAACGAGAGCGCCCGGTCAGTTTCGGGGTATATCGCCCTTGAGAGCATCTTACAGACCACCGAGTTCTTCGTCTTCTCTCGTGAGTCAAAAGGAATGGTCTTGACCGAGGAGGAAGCGAAGTTCATCGAACTGGTCAAGCTAGGACCGAGGTCGGTGCAGGACGGATGCCGTTCGATCGGCATTCACCCATATGCCCTGAACCTGAGAAAGCTCGAGGACCGAGGAATGATCCAGAGGATCGGGCTCACACCTACGGACGTGCTCCACGTAGAGGGTAGCTATCGAGAATATGACCAAGAAGCTTCGAAGGTCGGGGTCGAGGTGCAGGCCGAGGCATCGGGAATGGGCGTTGGGCAGTTCTGTGACGAGATCAAGGAAATGGCGGTCCGCAAGATCGCGAAGGAGCTGGTGCATAAACTGATCTATGAAGAGACTGGAAAGACTAGCACTTGCGACACGAGCGAGTACATCTACGATATGATGATCTCCCAGGCTGATGGGCTGGACTGCACCTATTCTCTTAAACTGAACAAGCCATTGATCGGTGTGGGCGCTCCGGTCGGAGTCTACCTTCCGCCTGTCGCAAAAAAGTTGCATACCGAACTGGTGATCCCTCTGCACACAGAGGTCGGGAACGCAGTGGGAGCGATCACCGGCAGCGTCGTCGAATCGGTAGAGGCGCTCATAAGGCCGAAGGATGGCTATGCTACGGTGATTGATCCACCTTGCAAGCTCTTCACTTCCGAGGAGACGAAGGAGTTCGACAGCCTGGAGGAAGCGGTCAAGTATGCCATTTCGTGGGGGAGAGCATTGTCCAAGCAGAGAGCGATGGCCGATGGCGCGAAGGACGTAGAGATCATCATTGACAGACTGGATGATATATTCTCATTGGCAAAGAAGAATAAGCTGGGCGGATTGCTCATCGATACCAGGGTCACGATCACCGCTATCGGCAAGCCACAGTTCTTTTTCGAGGAGAAGTGAAGATGATCGAAGAGAGCAGTTTCGAAGCCAATTTGGCAGACCTCCTGCGCCAAAGGGAAAGGACCATCGCAGTGGCAGAAACGTTCACTGGTGGACTGGTGACGGACATGATCACTAACATTCCAGGGGCATCGCGCTATTTTCTGGGCGGAATCGTGGTGTTCAGCGACAAGTCCAAGGTAAAGTCGCTCGGGGTTCGAGAGGCGACCCTCAGGGTCAATGGCGCTGTGAGCGAGCAAGCCGCCTCAGAGATGGCAACGGGCGTTCGCGAGCATTTCGGCTCCGACTATGGAATCGCCATAACCGGTCTTGCTGGCCCGGGTGGAGCGAGTTTCGGCAGGCCGGTCGGGCTGGTCTTCTTCGCATTCTCGAACGGCAAGACCACGATGGTCGACCGGATGGAGTTCTCCGGTGACAGACTGAACATCAAGAGGGCTGCGGCCTCGCAGGCGCTCAGGATGGCAGTGGAATGCATAACCGAGGACTGAACTCGGCCATTCAATTGGTGATGAACCAACAGTCGAATGCGGCGCAAGCAAGTTCAAATTCTACAAGTTGATTATCCGCATCGATAATAACCAGCTGTTATCTTCCAAA
>PMBU01000034.1:0-8956 GCA_003153895.1 Methanomassiliicoccaceae archaeon
AAGCTGGTCGAGCCGATGCGCGACCTCTACAAGGATGAAGTACGAAAACTAGCTCGCCATCTTGGGGTCGAGGTCTCGGAGCGGCAGCCATTCCCCGGCCCGGCCTTGGCTATCCGCATCATCGGGCCAGTCACCCCCGAGAACGTGGACATCGTGCGGAAGGCCGGTTCCATCGTCGAGGAGGAGCTGGAGATAGCTGCCAAGAAAGGGAAGATGGAGATCCCCTGGCAGTATTTCGCCGTACTATTACCGGTACAATCGGTCGGCGTCCAAGGCGACAACCGCGTTTACGGCAAGACCATCGCCATCCGCGCCGTTCAGAGCATCGATGGGATGAGCGCGGCTTATTCGAAAATACCGCACGAGGTATTGGAGCGAATATCCGTCCGCATCACCAACGAGATGAAGACGAGCGTGAACCGCGTGGTCTATGACATCACCAACAAGCCGCCGGCGACGATCGAATGGGAATAAAATAATACGCTCTCAAGTCACCCACGCCGCGGACCCTAAAGCAATTGCCAGATAGGTCGAGAGCCCCGAAATTAGAATCACGGCATAGCTATTGATGACCCACCTGTCTCGTCGATTGCTATCGAGCACACCCTCCCACACTAGGACCGTTGGTAACACCAGAATGAAGAATGAGACCATTTGTCCATAATCCCCTGTGAATAAATTGAAGCTAGACGCGAGGACAAGGGGTAGAAAGAATGCTAGGATGGCGATTATCACGAATGCCGCAATGATATTGATTCTCAGGGGCGCCTTGCCGTGAGATCCTGGCATCAGCAGTAGATTCCATACTAAAATGATCTCGACCAAGAAGACGATGAAGAATGGCAACCGTGCGATGCTGAAGAAGTAATGATCCATGCGAATCGGGAAGAGCATCTCGGCCATGATCGTTACGATCGCGAAAACGAGGCAAACTGATAGGAGCAGTCGGACGGACCTGCCTCTGATGGCATTGGCTAATTCCCAAGCGAAGAGTCCAAGAAAACAGATGCCGAGATAGAACCCCAACCACGACAATCCAGAATAATTGATATACCAGGCCCCCCAGTCTGTCTGGGTCCAGGCTGGAATGGCCAAGACCAATGACAGCACCGCAAAAACTGGCAACAACCAATGTCTTCTGGACGTTCTCCCACCGATCATGCTAGGGCTTCCTCGCAAATAATTGTGATGTCACTCGCCGCGAAAGTCCCATTCATCGCGGTCATCCGGCAGCTCCCTGATTGACCGGATCGTCTGGCGTTCCCTTTTCCTTTCTTCAATGAATTCGACCATCATTCCAGAAGTGTATTTGCGGTGGCAGGAGGGACAGAGGGTCTTCAGATTGCCAGGATGATCGCTCCCTTGCTTGTAGCGGGGGATTATGTGATGGACCTCAAGACTCTCCCAGATATACCCGCCCTTGCCTTTTTGGGCACTCGCATCAAACGCCTTCCTTCTTCTCCTCCCGAAGTCGGCGTGGCAATCCTGGCAGATATAGCGGTCTCGTCGCAATACTGCGCTCTTCATTCTAATCGAGATCAGCCGGCGAACAAGGTCGGGGGTGTCATTTGAGTAAGGAAGCTGGGTGGTGCCAATGTCGTAGTATCTTTTACCCTCCGGCATTTCCTTTCGCATCCTCTTCAGAACCGATTTCGCCATGCTCCATTCCTCACAGAGGCGCTTTGCCGTCGAGCCTTCGAAATGACGTTTCTTGCAATGAGGACAAAAGGCTAGGTGACCCGATCTTGCTCCATTCGCGTTGTCGTTTTCCGCACGGAAAGGGCAAACATCCAATAGTGCCTGGTCACAGAGCATGAGAAGCCCTTCCTTCGAGCCGTGGAAAACGAAGGAATGCATTGGCGGGCCTGCCTCGAGCAATCTCTTCGATTGGAGGATGCAATAGCTTGCATCTCCTTCTGTCAGGCGATGGTAGCATCCCACCCGAACCTTCTTTTTGATGGGCAACAGAGACGAATCGTGATCGGTGGCGTTAATGCATTCGCTTCGGTGAATAGCGAGCATTCATTCGGACGATCGAGACCGTTCATGCTCGTCCAGCCAATAATGGAAATCGTCCCAATTAGATATCTTGGCGGAGGGAACAATAGCTTCATCATGCTCGTAGAAGTCCGATCTTTTCAGGACGGCCGTCATTCCTACGTTCAGCGCGCCCTTGATGTCGGCTTGAAGGTTATTCCCGACATAGATCGATTCCTCAGGCTTGGCACCGATGTTGAACATGGCCAGCTTGAAGATGCGGGGATTTGGTTTTCGGATCCCGACATCGGTCGAAAAGACGAAGTCATCGAAGAATTCGTCCAGACCATAGTGCTTCATATCGCGCAGGGGGAAATCCGAGGTAAGGCCCCAGGCGACATCCGATATTAATCCGATTCTGTACCCTCTGGCCTGGATGTCCTCAAGCATCTCCTTGGCCCCAGGCACCAATTCTCGCTTTTCAAGAAGAACGGCATAGAAAGCCTCCATTCCCTCCATCAACAGGCCATCATCGATGTCACATCCGAAGCGGGCATAGCAATCGCTCAGGACATCCGGTAGCGGTATCTCGATCTGCTCGGCCAGCTTGCGCTTCCTGCCCTGCTCTAGAAGATCGAGCAGGTAGACCTCGACCACATTCTCGTCCTTGCTGCCGGTTTCTTGGCAAACCAGCCTGGCGACCTTGGCCACGGCCTTGCGTTCCGGGCCTCTCCACTCATTATGGTAATTGATCAACGTATGGCCAAGGTCGAACAACACCGCTTTCATCATTATTTCTCAACCAGCCCAGGAACTTAAACCTTGCCCTCTTTGAAAGGATGAAGGCAGTAGCTTCTCCCGCAAATCGCTCGGCCATGTCTTTATTAGTTAAGGCACGATTATCGGCCCAATGAAGGTCTACGTCGTGGATAACGGCGGCCAATGGACACATCGCGAATGGCGCGTTCTGAAGTATCTCAAGGTGGAGACGAAGATCATTCCCAATACCACTCCGCTCGCTGAGATCGGCGAGGTCGACGCGCTCGTCCTGTCCGGGGGATCGCCTCGGGTGGCAGAGGAGTCTTCCCGAATGGGGAACAATGGAGAATACCTCGACAAGGCCGATTTCCCCATCCTCGGCATCTGTGCTGGGATGCACTTCATGAGCGGCCATTTCGGCGGCGCCACGGCTCCTGCCAAGATCCCCGAGTTCGGGAAGACCACGCTTTACGTGGATGATGTGGACGACCTATTCGTGGGACTGCCGCAGACGTTCACCGTTTGGGAGTCGCATAATGATGAGGTGAGCCTCCTTCCAAAAGGGTTCAAGGTGCTAGCCAGATCGGACAATTGCCCTATAGAGGCCATCCGCATGGTCGGCCGCCCGATATACGGGCTCCAATTCCATCCAGAGGTGGAGAACACCGAACATGGCTACGAAATCTTCACGAATTTCCTTAAGGCCGTCGAGGACTGGAAGAGATGACCCCTTCGGAGCGAGAGGCGCTCAGAACGGCGGTGGAGAAGGAGCGGAACAACGAGCCGTTCGAGAGGTCCCTCGGTCGGAACTTACGTAATGCTGGCTTCGATTTTGACGCGTATGTCTTGATCATCAGCGAGGTCCGAGCGGTTGCCAAGCGAGGGAAAATGACCCTGGAAGAGGCGGCGCTGAAATTAGCGGCCGAGGAATAGACCCATTACCAACAGGGTCAAGATGACAAGGGCGAGCAGCATTGCGTAAGTGGCCGCTTTCTTGCTCGAGCCAAATATGATCGGTATCGGCCCAATGAGCACGACCCCCCCGAACTCTCCCTTTGGCCTTGCCTGCGGCGAATTCCCATCAATAGGAATGGCGTCGCGAGGCTCGTCCGCAGCCCCGCTCAGGAACAGATCGGCGATGCCTGCGAAGACTCCCGCGATTATCGCTCCGATTGCCAAGATGCCAAGGACCGAACTGCCGATGATGATGGGAACGAAGATTATCAAGGCCAGTTGCATCTCGCCAGTGGCGATGCCGAAGATGGTCAGGGCTGCGCCCGCGAGTATCAAGATTGCCGCCAGGGCTCGCAATGGCCTCATGATGCCGCGATAGACGATTCAGCAATATCAATGTCTTTCATCTTTGCATAAAGCAACGGGCAAGATGGGTCCAAATACCGTCCAGTAGGTACTCGCAATGAGACAACATCATCGATTTCGCACCGGTCCAGTGCAAAAAAGGTTTTATTCCACACCATAATAAGGTGTTGGGTGCACTGGTGACCTCCCTCAAGGCCATAATCACTGAGATCCTCAGTTGGAGGGAATTCCAGGTGACAGAGCGGGATGGTTTCCTGCTCGCGAAGAAAGGGGACGTGGAGGTCATCTTTTGTCTGATCGGCGCAGGCGAGGAGAAGATCCTCCCTCCGTTCCTTGATCGTTTCCGGACCTTCACTGGAAAGAAGGTGGTCGTCAGCTTGGTCCCGCTTCCAGAGATCCCACCAGAGAAGTTGGACGACGGGTTAGTGGTCTGGGACAGGGACGCAATTGTGCAGGAGGCCGGGAGAACTCGCATCGAGCGATTGATGGGGGACCATGACCACGGACTGGTGGACGAGCTTCTTGCCACCGATTATCCCCGCATGGTATCGGCGGCCGAGCTTTCGCAGCTGCAGGAAGCGGAAGTCGGCGAGAAGATCGTCCGACCGACCATCGACGTCCACGACGTCAAGGAGATCGGTATGCGCACGGTCGGGGGCTTCCGTCATCGGCTGGAGCTAGTTCCCTATTACGTTTACGATTATTCATGTAAAATCGCCCTGGATGGAGCTGGGGTCGTCGTCGAGCGAGGGCGCTTATCGGTCAATGCGTTGACGAAGAAAGTGGAGGAGTGGAACTCGAAGGCCGAAGTGGTCTTTGCGATCGAGCAAGGGCATCGGCGCCTAGAGCCGGTCATCGAATCTGATATCGCCGCCAGCCTGGTCAGGATGGAGGTGGTGCGGCTGCATACCTCTGAAAGAGAGATGATCAGTGACGAGGGTAGCGTCACCATCACCGAAAGGAGGAAGGTGGCTCCGAGGCCAGATGACATCGAACTGGTGAACCAGGGAATATATTACCTGCCAATCTGGTGCGTGGAAGGGGTGCACGGTGTGCTGATAATCAATGCAGGGACAGGCAAGATCGTCAGCGAGGATTACTACAAGCTCTGATTCGGGTCCAAGTCCGCCAACCGTTTCTTTATGTTGAGCCAATGTGTCCCATGCCAGTATATCTTGCCGCAACTGCGGCATCTAAAGAATTCTTGGTTCAGGAGGAAAACCCCCTCTGGCACTTTGTCCTTGGCTTCCTCTACCGGCATCGGTTCCAGCTCGCCGTTGCAGATGGTGCACCGCGTCAAGTCCTGATCCGGCCTCAAGTTGAAATCCCGCCACACCTGTCGCAATTGCTCTTCCAATTGGTCGGAAGCGACGTGCGATCCCCTTTCGCCCATCCTAGCGGAGAGCTCCTTGTCCCGGGTCAGCAGTATCCGGCCATCGGCGTTCGCGCCATCAACGATCTCATCGTCGGTTCGGCCCTTTTCATAGGTCGCGTCATAGCCCATGATTCGGAGCCATCGGGCCAGCGTCCCAAGCATCTCGTCGACCGCGAACTTAGGCCGGTTGGGCTGCATCTCGGACCACCTCGTAACAGAGGAGAGCGCCTTCGCCCAACTGCGTCACAGTGAGCAGTCGCAGTCGTATCGCGTTCTTTTCAAGGAAGCCCTGGCCTTCGCAAGGCGTGGGAGCATCCACCCCTCCCAGGACCAGGCTTCCGACGAACACGCGGTATTCATCCACCAGGCCGTTCTTGAAGAACGAGCAGATGGTCTCTCCGCCGCCTTCGACCATCAGGCGCTCGATCCCCCTCCTCTCCAGCTCGACCATCAGGCACTGAAGATCGACCTGCCCCTCCCCGCAGCGCAAGACCTGCGCCCCTCTCCAGGTTTTGACACAATTGGCCGCTGTGGCGATGAGCGTCGGCACCCCTCCGGTAAGGACCTTGGCGTTATTAGGGGTTCGTCCTTGGGAATCTAGCACGATTCTCAAGGGGTTCTTGTCCGGCGATAGCGATCTGACCGTGAGATGAGGATCGTCTGCCAATACCGTACCGACACCGACCAAGATAGCATCAGACCCAGTGCGGAGCTCCTTGACCCTTTCCATGTCCTCCGGCGAGGAAATCCTCACCTGCCTCCGCGCGATGCTAGCTATCTTGCCGTCCGCAGTCATGGCGCAATTAACAACGACGTGAGGGCGCATCATCAACGGAAGCTCTCGATGGCTCCATAAACCTTGCCCACGCTCTTTCCGGCCTCTCAGCTGACAACCCATAAGTACTGGAAAGGGGAATAATCCGCCAATGAACGGTATTGACATCATCGATATCAAGGAAATGAACCTCAAGGGCGCTTACGTCATCGATGGCTTTCCGTCGGTCGGTCTTGTGGGGTCCATCGTCGCCAATTATCTGGTCAGCTTCCTTAAACTAGAACAGATAGCCATGGTGGATTCAGTCTATTTCCCCGCCATCTCGCTAGTACGGGATGAGCTGCCACTGGCCCCCGTCCGGGTCTATGCCGGGGCATTCGGTAACAAAGGGCAGGAGAAGATCGTCGTCTTCGTCTCCGAATTCCAGCCAGATCCGGACATCCTCAAGACCCTGGCGATCACGATGATGGATTGGGCCGAGGATCACAAGTGCAAGATGATGATAAGCCCAGAGGGGCTGCTCACCCGGGAGAAGTCCGAACGCATCGAGGCCATGGCCAGGGGGGCGAAGGATCTCGAATTGGCGGCCTATGAGACCCCGATCCCCAGTCCCAAGAAAGAGAAGGGGAACGGGACGATGACAGTCTATGGCGTGGCATCGACCGCTTCCGCTAGGCAGATGTTGAAGCAAAACGACGTCAAGCCGTTCGAGAATGGCGTTATCTCAGGACTGGCAGGAGTGCTCTTGAACGAGGGGGTTGCCAGGGACTTCGATGTGGCCACTCTTCTCTCCGAGGCGCACGTGGATTATCCAGACGCTAGAGCTGCCGCTGCCATCATGACCGTCATCGACCGTCTCTTGCTGCATGTGGAACTGGACTTGAAGCCATTGCTCAAAGAGGCGGCGTTGATCGAGGAGACCCTCAAAGAGATACACAAGAAGGCGGCAACGGAAGAGGAAGTGGGGCGGAAGAAATCGACCAATGTCATGTACAGCTAGGGCAGACGTTGACCTCCGTCCCTGTTGCATTCTCGACCGCCTCCACTCGAACATCCAAGAACTTCTTGACCAAGTCCATCTGCGTCCTGAGATGGCTGGTCATCTCGCGAACGCGAAACCTCGAGCTGCGGGAAGACAGAGCGAGATAAGGTAGCAGTTGGTCCGCGGCATGCATGTCCAACGTCCCAGCCCCGGTCATTTCCTGGGCTAGCGACCTGGCGGCGAGGGACCCGACCTGCTCGGCGGGGACGCTTCTCTCTCCCAGAGAATCCGCTGCCAACATCGTGTTCTCGTATCTTGCTAGAAGGAAGACGCCGGCCCCGGTGGAAGGCCCAGAAGTCCTGGAAGGCTTCAGCTTCACTTCAATGCCCGACATCTCCTTCCTGACCGCTGCAATGACCCTTTGGCAGATGTGGTCCGGCAGGTTCTGCGAGAAACAGACACCTTCCACACCCTGCAACCTGCCCCTTTCCTCAATGACGAGAGGGGCGAACTTTGGTGGAGCCTGGAAGCGAACCTCGACCCTCCCACCCCCTTCGGGAAAGAATCCTCGGTGCATGTCCGTGATTTGAGCCTGGAACCCCAGAGCGGACATCTTTGGGAAGAGCAGTCTTTCGTAGAAATCGATGGGAGGAGACCAGCGGACATTGGTCCCGCCTGCAATCTCCAATCTCATCTCGTCGTTACATCTTGCGGAGGCGAGCAGGCAAGCCTGCAGAACGAGCGTGATACTTCCCGCCGTGCCCACTTCTAATTCATATTTGCCAGGTCGCACCTTACCAGGCGTGAAGGTGATCTGAGTGGACCCGACCTCCGCTCCTTCCACTCGGGCATCGCATATGATCGCCACGCCTTTGACAGCACAAAGATGTTGCGCCGCCATTCCTGGCTTGGGCCGTTTGGCACGGATATTATGCACTTTGACCACCTTACCAGTGAGGGCCGATAGCGCGATCGCGGTCCGGAGCATTTGCCCGCCTCCCTCTCCTTCCGAGCCGTCGATCTGAATTATTTTCATCACCAGGGGGCTATTCTTGTTATCACTTCGAACATGCATCTTCCGCGCTTCGCCCGGTTGTTGATAGGCGATGCGACCAGTTTGGTTAGACGTTCATTAGGTTGAATCTCAAGAAGATTCGTATTTCGCATTACCATTCATTCTGGAATAAGAATCGGGATTAAAATAACTCATCGTTCTTAGGGCTAAACTGTTGACGACAAGATCAAAAAAGCGTAAATCTGGGTCTCCCGACGAGCATCGGAGTCGGAGTTACTAGGTCTTTAATCAACATCTGGCAAACAATCATCTTGGAAAGTATTTTTATATCCAGTAATCTCATCACGAATTGGGATGCACTAAGCTTGTCGCATATGAGGTCCAGATGCGATTTAGCTTCACCAAAACGGTGAGATACGTGAGCTGGTCCGTCAACATTGAGAGATGTCTTTGACTCGACCCAGGCAGGCGTTGTTCAGTGCTATAGTAGCTGAAGGAAGGAAAGAATCGGGGCGAATTCCGAGGAAGCGTCACAAGGATGGTCGCAGCGCAAGAGGTCATGCTAGAGATCGGTCTGATAATGCTGGTAGCCTTCATAGGCGCAGCGATCGCCTCCAAGGCCAAGCAAAGCGTCATCATCGGCTACATCATTGCCGGCATCTTCATCGGCCCGCACATGAACTTCGACTTTCTGGGCATGCAATACCAAGGGTTCGTTGGCGATACGGCCTTCATCGATTACATGTCGAAGAT
>PMBU01000034.1:8964-18464 GCA_003153895.1 Methanomassiliicoccaceae archaeon
TGGTCAATACCGGTCTGGACATGTTCATTGGGATCATGCTTGGTCTCGCCCTTGGCTGGCCATTGGTGGACACCGTCTTCCTGGCCGGAGTGGTGGCCATGGGGTCAGCGGCGGTCACGGGGAAATCGTTGATGGAGCTGCAGAAGTTCAGCAACCCGGAGACGGAGTTCCTGCTTGGTATGGTGGTGGTTGAGGACTTCATATCGATGATCCTTCTGACCATCGCCGGTGGCCTGGTGATAAAGTCTGGAGGGGTCGGACTGGGAGGGTCTGACCTGATGCATTTGTTGATCGGGGTCGGCGCATTCTATGCGTTCTTCATCTTCATCGCCGTCTGGATCATACCCAGGGTCTCGGTTCATCTTACCAAGATCAAGAGTGACGAGCTTTTCGTGCTGTTCGGCCTGGGGATGGTGTTCCTTTCCTCAGCGCTGGCCGAGTTCTGTGGCGTCCCCTCGATCATCGGCGCATTCTTCATGGGCATGGTCTTCGCCGAGACGAAGATCGCGGACCGCTTGGAGACGAAACTTGGATCCATTCGGGATGCTTTCGTGGCCATCTTCTTCGTGCTGTTCGGTATGCTGATCGACCCTGCCATGTTCCCGAGCATCTTCTGGATAGTGGTGATCGCCGTTCCCTTAGTCATAATCGGGGACCTGCTGGTGACCGGGGCTCTTGCTTTCCTGCTCGGCTTCTCTGGCAGGGCGGCAACGTCCATGGGCGCTTCGATGTGCGGCCGAGGCGCTGAGTCGGTGATGTATGCCAGCGTTGGCTCATCCGCCGTTAACGCCACCAAGGGCGCTCAGCTCTACCCGTTCGCCGGGGCTTTCTGTTTCATTCTAAGCGTCATCACGCCGGTGCTGATGCGCTTCAGCGACCGGATATACAGTGGGATCTCCCATGCCCTGCCAAAATACGCCAAGCATGGTGGGGCGGTGATCTCCCGCACCTTGGGAAAGATAGTCATGCCTGCCCCGTTGAGGCTCTATAAGCGCGGACGCCGCATCGAGCTGGCTTTGGTGCTCTATTTCATCATGCTCATCGCAGTCTCAGCGGCCGACGGCCTGCTCCATCTGGTACTGTTCGCGGCAGGCGTAACATTGACCATATGGATATTCTACATGATCGAGATGGAGCTGCGTCCAATCGTCAGAACAATCAATTATGAGAACCTGGGAGTGACCTCGCGCGACGGTACCACGATCAGCCGATTCGTCTCGTTGTTCATATTCACTAGCCTACTGGTGATGATTGTTGTATCGTTCGTTTTCACCTATGTTTGGTGGCTTACCATCGCCGCCATGGTAGTGTATTTCTTCGGCGCATTGTGGATGATGGGTCATTACTCGAGGAAGCTCAGGAGCCCGAATTTCTTCTCACCGAAGCCGGTGCACGATGCCGAAGCGCCAAACCCGTTCGCTGCCAGAGCGCCGGCACTTTCGTCTCGCTCGAAGGAAGAGGATGAGGCTCATCGCGACTTCCTTCGGGCCCATCGGTCCTCTGAGAACGGCAAGCAAAAGAAGAAGTGGTAGCCGAACGGATTGCCTGGAGGTTTTTTCCGCATCGGTTCAATCGAGTTCCCGAGCTCGGAGAAAGTGTAGAAAGGGGTTTGCTGGGTTTTATTCAAACCATCTTCTTTCCGGCGTCATAGGTGGCGCTTTGGTTCCAGACCTCTTGTGGCTCGACCGTCCAGACCACGTTCGCCTTCATACCCATCCCCTTGAGGACCTCGTTCATCTTGTCGAAGAGCGGGCCTGAGGTGAGGGCGTCCTTGACCTTCGCTTTGATCTGGTACGACTTCATTTCCACCGTCACTAATATCGCGACATCGGTATTCTTCTTCTTCATCGCCTCGAGGTTCTTTCCGGTCTCCTTCATCAGGATGGCACCGAAAGCGACGATCTCCGGGTCAGGGGACATGATGCTTCCGACCTGGATGACGTGGGGGCTGCCATCTGCCTTGATGGTGACCAGTACCTTTCCCGCCTTGGGATTGTTAACGGCCTGCATGACTTCCGCTGGTAATTTGACCATTTATTCACCTAAGGTATGATTAACTCCGGACAATATTTAAATATTNNTGGAGGACTTCAAGTCGGCGTTCGTCGCTCAGATGCGCGATATATTGGCAGAGGAAGGCCGCCGAACCATCGGCTCAAGCCTCTCACAGGCAGGTCAGAGCTCTGATTGCAACCTAAAGGCGGTCTGTCATCAGGAGATCGCGTTGAAGATCGAAGAGGCGATCGAGATGTTGAAGCGAGAGGACCAAGACGGCGCGATGGACCTTCTCGATGGGATTGAGACGACCATCTGCAGCGATTCATCGCCCTGCCTCGATGGCGACTGTTCGGCCAAGGCATTGGAGGCCATCCACGACGTGAAGGCGCTCCTTTCCGCCTATTTCACCCTGAGACCAAAATTATTGCAGGGAGGAAAGGAGATCGTCCATTTCAACGAGATGACTCATGAGGTAGAGTTTTCCTCCCAGGACGTGGAGCGAGCCATCGCGCCGCTCTCCAACTCTTGGCGCATCACCATCCTGAGAATGCTGAGCAAGAACGAGCGCTCCATGTCCGAGATAGGGAAGGCCCTCAACATGAAGACCGGGCATCTTCAATTCCACATGAGAGCGCTCAAAGATGCTGGCTATATCACCTCCGATCGCAGGAGGAGGACCTATTCCATCACTATCCGAGGGGAAAGGGCCATCAATGGACTGGCCGAGCTGATGGCGAGCCTCGGCTGAACCAACGAATCGAAGAGCTTGCGATTCCTCACTGGTGCTTTTACTCGTGCTATCGTCAGAACACCCAAATCACCATGGCGAAATATAGCACCAGCAGCGGCGCGAATGCCATCAGCCAGACTGGCTTCTTCCATTTGAAGACCTTATGCCCGTCCATAGGGTCGAACGGCATGAAGCTATAGACCGCGGAGAGAAGGTGCATCGAAGCTCCTAGGATGGCAAGCCCGACAATTGCCCCTCCGAGCGGGACCAGCATGAGGAACGCGACGAATATCACGAAGCTCATCAACGGTCCAGATCCATAGATTACCGCCTTCTGCTTATTGTTCAACTTCTGAGTGTCATTAATCACGGTCCGAGCGAGAAGCGCGAATACCGAGCCAAATAGGAAGGCCGTGACGAACATGATCACTGAGCCGAGGAACCAGAACTGGTACTCTGACACAGCCTTGTACCTCCTGGCAACATACCTATGCGTCAAATCATCAACGATTAGGACCAATCCAGCGAAGACGACGTACAGGGCGATCAGGTCCAGTCTCAGAAGGTCCAGCCTTCCTGCTATCATGAACGTTATTCCGAGGACGACCGAGGCGAAGGCAATGGCAGCTATTTCGAAATAATGGAAGCCAAAAAGGAATGGGTTGCGCTGCTGTGCAATACCCTTCTCTGGCTCCACCTTTCCCATGAACTTGAAGATCTTGCCGGCCACCTCTGTTTTAAGATAGCCAGAAACGAAGTCCTCTATCATTCCGAACCTGAAACCCCGGACCGTGGAGGAGTTCGTCCCCCCAACAGAAGTGGCTGCTTTGCTCGAAGCGATCCCCATCAAAGCATTGCCGGAGCTGGCCAGCGCGACCGCGATTATGCCAATCCCCGACCCAACCAGGACCGCAGCCACCGGACCCGCCGCCTCCTGGAGGATGTTGTTCTCTGAAGGTGGCAGCGCCAATCCCGCCCCTCCAGCGATGCGCATCGCAAAGAGGTCGTCAATCCCGCTGTTGTAGGTGTTCGTATTCCCTATTGCCAGGAAGCTCCCATCAGGGTTGTGGATAGCAACCGAGCCACTGACGCTTACGTTCGCGAGCCCTGCATCGGCGCTCCAGAGCATGTTACCGTCATCGTCAGTCGCGACAATGAATATCTTCGAATAGGTTGGATCGAAGGAGAACGTCTCCCCGCCAAACACTAGGCCGCCATTCACCCTGAACACCGAGAAACCGGTGTCGTTCGCGCTCCCTCCATATGCCTTCTCCCAGACCAGGGTGCCGCTGGCATCCGTCCTAACAGCATAGAAGTCCATTAATCCGTGACCCATGCCATCCGTGTGTCCGGAGAGCACGAAGCCTCCGTCTGGCATCTCCACTAGTCCATAGGCATAGCTCGTCCCATTCCCAAAGTGGTTTTCCCATAGTAAAGTGCCGTCCGCCGAGGTCCTGACGATATATGCCTGAGCAGTTGTGGAATATGACTCGGTCCATCCGGAGATGGCATACCCTCCGTCCAGAGTCTGGATCACGCATTTGCCCCAGTCGTCCCCGGTCCCGCCATAGGTCTTCTCCCATTCCATCAACCCCGAGGCATCGGTCTTGATGAGATAGACGTCCGACCAATTTTTGTAACCAGTGATTACATAGCCACCGTCGTTGGTCTTTGCGAGGCTGAACGCTGCGTCATAGGTCCCGCTCCCCAGCAGCCTGTCCCAGACCAGTGTGCCGTTGGCGTCCACCTTGAACAACCATATTTGGTACTGGCGAAGAGATGCATTATAGGCTGCACCCGCAATCACGAATCCGCCATCGGAGCAGTTGACGATGGAGTAGCTATAATCCGCATTACCTCGATCGTAGCTATGCCTCCATAGCACATTTCCGGCGAAGTCCACTCGGACCAGGAAGGCATCATAGGTTGCCGCGCCCACTGGCTTTGTGACACCTAGGAGAACGTATCCTCCATCCCCTGAGGGAACGGCATTATACCCAACGTCGCTGGACAACCCCCCGATCACGTCCTTCCAAGACGTCCATGTGCTCGGAAGGCTCCCGCTCTCCACCGCCTCGAAGTGATAATAGTCGTATTGGGTCGATGACTGATAGGGGCAGACAGAGTCCATCCCGACGGCCTGCGAAGGCGAAGAGCTCTCTGTATAGTTGCCAACGAATCCGCCGTTCAGATAGAAGGACAGGCTCCCACTCCTCATCTCCATGGTCATTACATACCATTGGTAGCGTACCAGTGGCATCGACCCGAACTGCAGCGCAACAGCGCCATCTCGATAGAGCATGAAATCGCTGTACCAACCATCAAGCGACCATATGTAACTATGATTCTCGGTGACGACGCCTATTTGGACCCCGCCTCCATTGCCCACCGTCCACATACCCCTATCTTCAGCCCTCCAATCGTAGATACCAGCAGGGACTCCGCGATGGGATATAGAGGTTGGCGGCTCAACGTATTCGAGAACGACGCTGCTTTGATTGAGGAAAGTGTTGGTGGGCTGACTTACCGTCCATCCTCCCGCTTCCATCTCGGCCAGTGATGAATAGTCTATATGATCCGTCCAAGAAAACGGCGCTGGCGCTCCCGTTCCCGTGGGCAGAGCACTTACGAAGCTCAACAGAATCCACCCTAGCACTGCTGCTGTTATGAATGCCTTTCTCACTCCTTCCCCCCCAACTAAAGGCCCAGAGCATTTCATTTCGTGATATTTATAACGTCACTTTGAACACCAAGCCAACTCAGCGCCAAGGAGATTGGGTTTATCATTCGGCCCGGTCATCAGGATGGCGGGAGTGTATCAAGATGGGCGGTGGGACAGACATCCCTCTAGATGTCAATACCAGGATGAAGAAAGTGACCCAGAGCAGGTATGCAGCTCTGATCGGGACGAGGATTTTGAGCATCGGTCCTGAGGAGGTCCGGGTCGAGATGGACCTCGATGACAAGTTGAACGGTTTTGGTATCGGGCACGGAGGGGCGGTCTTCTCTCTTGCTGATGAGGCTTTTGCGATCGCCGCCAATCAGGGGGAATATCCTCAGGTCGCCATGTCGGCGAGCATAAAATATCTCAAGCCTGCCACAGGCCGGTTGACCGCTGTGGCGCGGAAGGCGAAAGAGGACGACCGTGTCTCGGTCTATGCCGTCCTGGTCTATTCTGGGAACGACCTGGTGGCTGAATTCGAGGGGATCGGATTTAAGCTCAAGAAGTGATGTGGCCCAGAGCCATTAAGGATGTTGTTATTTTGATACTGGAAGCGATCATATTAGCCTATCTCATTTTGAACGTGGCAGCTTTCGCTTTGTTCGGGTTCGATAAGGGACAGGCAATAGGGGGAAGATGGCGTATCAAGGAGCGAACTTTGCTGCTTGTTGCCTTATTAGGTCCGTTTGGAGCAATGTTAGGGATGAGACTTTTTCATCACAAGACGAAGTTGTTGAAGTTCAAGCTGGTCCCAATCTTCCTACTTGTCCACATTGCCTTGATCATTTACATAATGGTCAACGGAGTACATCTGGTTTGAGGCTAATAATCGACATATCCGCCCCGAGATTCTGTGAATGGGGCATGATTAATATATCACTGGCTCGAACATCATTCTCATGGTCGAGGTTGCTAGCATCGTAGGTTTGCTCATAGCACTGCTAATCTCAACGTTCATTATCTAGTCGTCACCAAGCTGATGGGCGAGAAGGAAGGGTTCGTCAGGACACTTCTGGCCGCCATTATTGGCACTGTTATCTACGCGTTGGCTTATATCATAATTGGCAACGGGCTGTTGGCCGCGATCGTTGGCGGTGTCTTTTGGTTATTGGCGCTCAAGGCTCTCTATAAGATTGGATGGGTCAAGGCGTTGGTCATCGCGGTATTGATTTGGATACTGGCTACCATAATANNAGGTCAATCGTGGTTGGATAGGCACGAGAGTGCGGCTGCCGGGATTCGAACCCGAGTTTGAAGCTTGGGAAGCTTCAGTCATAACCGCTAGACCACAGCCGCGGGTGTGCTTCAGCTAAACGCCGCGCTCTTGATAAATCTTTGGAAAAGGCGATGGCCAGTTGGTTCGGTCTGCCCAAGTATGGCAAGAGCCGGCCGATGGGCCGGCTTATTTTATCATTTCAAGCTGGCTGATGATGTTCCAGATCAAGGTACGACCGTGCAACGGGATATTGGGATCGTTCGCCAACTCATCGAGAATGAATACAGCGCTGGCCGCACGTACGTCCATCGCCTCCTTGGACTGCTGCAGCCTCTCCTTCGCGCTGGTCGCGCCCCTTCGTATGTTCCTCGGCACTGACGTGTCCTCGGCCAACTGGTCCAGGACCTCGATAATCTGTTTGAGCTTCGCGTCTGAATCCATTGAATCACCTCATGAATTGGAATCGAGCGGCTTACTTGCCGTTCTCCTTGACCTCTGCATTGGGATCGAACCTGAGCTCGCCCCTCTCCTTGAACGTGCTGACAACCATGAGCGTCCTGGTGTCTTTCACGCCCTCTATCTTTGAAAGGTCATCAACAATGAACCGCTTCAACTGGTTATAGGTCTGCACCTTGACCTTGGCCACGATGTCCGTGTCCCCNNNTCCCCGTAATAGGTGGACATCACCGCTTCATACTCCGTCTTTTCGTTCTCCTGCATTCCTACCCCTCCTGGAGCCGGAGCTATCTTCATGGCACATTCCGTTCCGTGTCAGAAGATCGGTCCTAGACCCGCTTCCTGCGCCGGGCCAGATCATACTGCGGTTTCGAATTCCTCTTGGAGGTCGATAATCACCTGCTCGAGCACCTCTTCGAAGCTTGAGGAGCGATACTCCCGCATTCCACCTAGATCGCTCTGAACTCTTGCGATGTAGGTATTGTTGTTCTTGAGGAATTCAACGTTGCACAGGGTCTCTTCCATCGTTCACTCACCTCTAGCCCACTTGGTATCACGAGGGTTGATGACATTCCGGCGAATGCTTGGTTTAGTATATAACAACTTGGTTAGAAATCGAAAGTAAGGGCTCATTTGTTCGGTAAGTCTGGAGCGGGGAAAAGTTCTCCTTTTTAAGCTGTTCGTACGAACCCGTTGCTTTCGTTCAAGCCCTATCGATGGATCTCTCCATGTAGAGGGCGTCCTTCCCCTTGCCATAGTAGTTTGGGATAGTGCCCTTGATGCGAAATCCCAGAGAGAGGTAGAGGTTAGTGGCTGGAACGTTGGATGTTCCCACTTCCAGCGATACGATGCCTAATCTCAATCTGCCCATCTCCTTTTGCAGGAAAGCGAGCAAGGCCTTGGCCAGTCCCCGATTGCGATATTCTGGCATGACCGCGATCGTTATCAGTCGCGCTCGCTTTTTCCTAGCATCCTCAAAGAACGTAGCATAGCCGACCTTTACGTCCTCCACTTCGACTATCGCGTTATGAAACTCTTTGTCCGAGAGAAGTTGTTCTATCAGCTCCTTCTGGTAGCTTTCATCACCGAAGGATGAACGCTCGATATTGAGCATCTCTTCCAGATCTTCCATTATGGCGGGACGCAAACGCACGAATTGATAATGTGAGCACCCCATTTTAAGCATACCAGTCCTCGATTTCGTGGCAATGTTCATTGTTCGACCGGACCCCTGGAGACCGAAACTGAAAGATATCCGTAAGTTATTGGACTGAGCATGAGCGCGCCCAAGTCGATCAAGCATGTTCTGGCATCGGCCCGCACCGGTGAGGAGGCAACCATTCGAGGTTGGATCTATCGGACCCGGAGCAGCGGAGCGATAGTGTTCGCGGTGGTGCGCGACTCAAGCGGAATCATCCAGGTCACGGCGAAGAAAGGCAATCTTCCCGATGCGGACCTGGAAGCCGCGAAATCCGCGGCTATCGAATCATCGGTCATCGTCACTGGCAAGATATTCGAGGACAAACGTGCGCCGAGCGGTTTCGAGATGAGAGCCAGCTCATTCCAGGTCGTCGGGGCGGCGAACCCGTTCCCAATCACGGAATATCAGAGCGAGGAGCTGCTTCTTGACAACCGTCACCTTTGGATCCGATCCAGGGAACAGACTGCGGTGATGAAGGTCAAAGCCTCCATCATGGACGGCGCCAGGCAATGGCTGAAGCAGAACGATTTCGTGGAGGTGACCCCTCCCATTCTCACTCAGAACGCTTGCGAGGGCGGAGTGACCCTGTTCAAATTGAAGTATTTCGACCGGGAGGCATTCCTAAGTCAGAGCGCGCAGATGTACCTGGAGGCTCTGATATTCTCATTGGACCGGGTCTATTCGCTCACGCCTTCCTTCCGGGCAGAGAAGTCCCGCACCACGCGGCATCTGACCGAATATTGGCATCTGGAGCTGGAAGAGGCATGGGTGGATAACTCGGGTAACATGGAGATCCAGGAAGGCTTGGTCAGTGCCATGGTGGAGAACGCGCTGCGGGAACGGCGCGAGGAGCTCGTCCTTCTCGGACGGAATCCCGACGACCTCAAGGAGGTCCGCCCGCCCTTCATCAGGCGAAGTTATTCCGACGTCCTGGCGGAGCTCAAGGCGAAGGGGCACGACATCGGGTTCGGCTGCGACCTGGGCGCGGTGGAGGAACGAGCCGTGACAGCAGACGAAAAGGTCCCGATGTTCGTCACCAACTTCCCCAAGGAGATCAAGGCATTTTATATGAAAGAGGATGAGAGCGATCCTCGCACAGTCAAATGTGCTGACCTGCTCGCGCCCGAAGGCTATGGGGAGATAATCGGCGGAAGCGAGAGGGAGACGGACGTCAACA
>PMBU01000088.1:0-10441 GCA_003153895.1 Methanomassiliicoccaceae archaeon
ACTCTCGAAGAGGATGGGAGGCGACCCCCCGGCCATCGATTCCAGGCTGGATAGGGAGTTCGCGGAAACGACCGAGGCGATCGACGGCACCGTCTCCGAGCTCAACTCCATCGTGAAGCCGATGTGGGCGGAGTACTTCGGTGGGGCGAGGTTGCAGGGACTTTACACCGCTGCGACGCCTGGCTACGTGCCCAAGGTCGAGATGGGAACGGTGCCGAACCGGCTCTCCCGATCTTCGTTGGCCTCAATCGTCCAGAAACTTCCAGAGCTGCAGATCGGGCACTGGAAATATGATTCTCCCGATTCTCCGATCGCTCTGAGGCGCTCCTTCGCGGCCATGGACCCGAACGCCAAATTCGATATCGATGTCTCGATAGCACGAATGACAGACGCGGCGTTGCCCTCGGCTCTGCCTTTGACCACAGTGAGTGAACAGGAGGAGACGCTTAGGCGAATTTCCGATTATGACGCCTTGAGAAACCGGACCTTCAAGTTCGTCACCCCCCGCTGGTGGAAGGCGAACGGCACTTACAACCAGATACGCTCTCGGTTCCAAGGCGATCCTCGAGTCGAGGACACAGAACGGATGAGAGAGTCCCTGACCGCAGGGCTGGCTTTGCTGCGCGCGCTGCAGGAGCTGCAACGGTGGCTAAGCCCGGAAGGCATCGATGAGTACCGCAAGATCCAGGCAGATCCTGCAAAGTTGAGGCAGCGCCTCGAGGCGGCGCGGAACGCACTCTCTGAGTTCGACAAGGTGCAGGAATACGACAAGCTGGTCGCTTCGCTAGACCCCTCCGGTCAGGAGGTATTCGAGCTATGCACTTCGCGCATCGCGGCCAACGAGGGCTCGTGGGCCCGCATCGTGGAGCAGGAAGTGATCACCCGATGGATCTCAAGCATAGAGTATCAGAACAGGCAGTTGGCCGGGGACCCTTTCTCCCGCTACCTGGAACTCAAGTCCCGGTTGACAACGCTGCTGGACAAGCGCCGTGAGCTCTTCAAGCGCCGTTTGGCACAGCAGGTCTTGGAATCGGCGAGGCGTCCTCAACTTCCGCCTGGAGATCATCATCCGAACAAGCGGCCGGAGACCGATTGGAACAGGCTGCTGAGCGAGTTCGGGAAGAAACGCCGCGTGAAGCCAGTGCGAAGACTGATGGAGGAGTTCCCATTCCAAATGATGACGATCGCGCCATGCTGGCTGGTGTCGCCCGAGGCGGCCTCGGAGGTCTTCCCGCTGGACCGGGGCATGTTCGATATCGTGATCTTCGACGAATCGAGCCAATTGGCGGTGGAGCGCGCCCTCCCCTCGTTATACCGGAGCAAGCGGACGCTGATAGCTGGGGACGAGAAGCAGCTGCGCCCGTTCGACCTGTTCCAATCCAAAGACGACGAAGAAGAGGAGGATGAGGTCACCGAGGCCGAAAGCCTGCTGGTGCTCTCGATGCGCGTCCTCAGCCCCCGGTATCTGAGCTGGCATTATCGGTCGCGCTATCAACAGCTGATCGACTTCTCGAACCACGCGTTCTATGACGGCAATCTGCAGATCGCCGCTAACGTCCAAAGGAAGTTCGAGCAGTCTCCGATCGACTTCATCCGATGCGACGGGGTTTGGGATGAGCGGACCAATTCCGCCGAGGCGGAGAAGGTCGTCGATATCATCCATTGGCTGCTGAGCGAGGGCGAGCTGCATGGCAAGACCCCTTCGATCGGCGTGATCACGTTCAACGAACCGCAGCGCGATCTGGTGGACGATCGCATCGAAGCGAGGAGAACAGCCGACGAAGGATTCGATCGATTGTACTCGCGAGCGAGCAGGGCGGAGCTTGACCTCGACGAGAGGCCGTTCGTCAAGAACATCGAGAACGTCCAGGGGGACGAGCGGGACGTGATCATCTTCTCCGTTGGATACGCGCCGGACAGGCAAGGCAAGTTCCGGGTACAGTTCGGATCGCTCAATCAGGAGGGGGGCGAGAACCGTTTGAACGTCGCGGTCACTCGAGCGAAGGAGAGGGTGATCATGGTAACATCCTTCGATCCCGGGCAACTGCCGGTGGAAGGAGTAAAGAACCCTGGACCGGTGCGCTTGAAGGATTACCTGCTCTATGCAAAGGCGGTGGCAGAGATGCGCGGCGAGGAGGTCGCACAGCTGCTGAAGAAGCTCGATGCGACGGTGGCCGCTCCTCCCGTCGTCGATACGATCGCCGAGTTCGATTCGCCGCTCGAGACCCAAGTAAGACAAGCCTTGGAAGCGCTCGGTTACCAGGTGGAATCCCAGGTCGGCTTCAGCGGCTACCGCATCGACCTGGCGGTCGTTGATCCGAAGGACGACTCCCGCTACGTGATCGGTATAGAGTGCGACGGCGCGACCTTCCATTCCGCCCGATCCGCCCGGGAGAGGGANNGAGCTCTCGAAGGCGAAGAAGAGCGACGAGATGACGATGAGCGTCGCACCGAATTCGCCCCTGAAGACATCATCTAACCATCGCCTCCCGGAGGAGATCATCGATCGCGGGCCAGCCTCCGTGCCCGATGTCCTCGCTGCCGGAGCGAACCTGCCACAAAAGGACGACCGGTCGATGAGGTTCATCTTCTTCAAGCAAATGGAGGCGCGGACGCCGCAGGAATTTGATGCGGCGAAGAGCCTGCTGGACTGGGCCGATGAGTCGGAGATGCGCCTCTGGTGGCGCGAGGTCGGAGGGGTGACGACGGTCACGCCCTACTTCAAGCATGGAGGCATCGCCAATTGGATTTTCAGCTTGCGGGCGGATGCTGCAGTGGACCTGCATTTCCAATACCTAAAAGCGCCGTTCGATGGGAAAGAGCGACGACTGGAATTCATCCGACGACTAAGCTCCATACCAGGCGTCAGCATACCAGATGAGTACGCAAGCAAGACTCGGACGGTGTTGCTTTCTGCCTTGAGTTCCGATGAGGCTTTGGAGATGTTCATTCGCGCCATGGAATGGTACGAGGGCGAGGTCAAGCGGTCGGAAATTGGGGCAGCCTTTTAATAAACAGATGCGCGTTTTGCATGCAGTGATGGGATGCAGCTCGAAGAGATANNTGTCCTGGTTGGTCATCGTCTTCCTTCTCAGCGTGGTCGGATTGGTCCTGTACATCTTCCTGGTGAAGAAGAAACGGATCGATGCGACCTACCCGCCCAAGCCGGAGTACTCCGTCCCGGCATACAAGTTCGACAAGGTCGAGGCGCCGAAGAAGAACGACGTCGAGGCTGAATCGACCGAGGTCAAATCCAACGTGAAGCAGATCGAGGGCATCCCGCGATGCCCGAACTGCGGCGCGGCCATCAGCGAGCGGGACTTCAACTGCCCGAAGTGCGACCGGAAGCTGCGTTAGGACCAAAACCGCCTTCCACAAATCTTTTCTCACCCTTTCTCCAATCAGCATATGATGTTGCGCCAAGGTGAGCTCATCTATCTTCTCGACGACCGAGGCAAGAAACATTGGGTCGTTCTGAGCGAAGGAATGGCCAAGGTTGGCGGTCTGGGTGTCCTCGACTGCGCCCGATTGATCGGGAAACGGGAAGGGGAGTGGATCACGATAGCCGATCGTAGATTCGTGCTCCTCAGACCCGGCGCGATCGAGTTCATGGAATCTTTGGAGAGGGCGGCACAGGTCATCACTGCCAAGGATGCGGCCACCATCCTCTTCCGCCTGGACCTGAAGTGTGGCGACGTCGTCGTCGAGGCGGGCGTCGGCTCGGGGTCGTTGACCACGGCGCTGCTCAACTCCGTCGCGCCGAACGGCAAGGTCATCTCGGTCGAGGTGCGCGAGGACATGGCGAGCCGGGCGCGCAAGAACATCACCCGGATGGCATCGTCCAATTGCTGGGACCTGCGGCTGGGCAACATCATCAGCATCGCGATCGACACCGAGGCGGACGCCATTGTCCTGGACATCCCCAACCCCTGGGACGCGCTCGATAACGTGGAGTTGTTCCTTCGCCCTGGAGGCAGGTTCTGCGCCTACCTTCCCAATACGAACCAGGTGGAGACGACGGTGAGGGCCTTGCGCAAGCGCGGCTACGTGGAGATTGAGGTGGTGGAGAACATCCAGCGCGGCATGGATGTCCATGAGTCGGGCATCAGGCCTTCTTTCGAGATGCTCGGCCATACTGGCTATCTGACCTTCGGCCGGAGGACGGTCCCGGGGAAAGAGAAAGGATAAGTATCTCCAGAGCGTCATCGAGGCATCATGAGCCTCGAGTTCGCGATCGCCACCTTCGCGGCAATCTTCGCCATCGTGAACCCGATAGGCAACATCCCTCTGTTCACCGCGGTAACGGAGGGCTATTCTCCGGAGCTCAAGCGTAAGATAATCGTCAAGACCTGCCTGGTGACCTTCGGCGTCCTCACCGGTTTCGGCATCTTCGGGCAATACGTCTTCCTCGTCTATGGCATCACCATCCCGGCGTTCAAGATCGCCGGGGGGATCCTGCTCTTCTCGGTCGCGTTCAGCATGATGCAGGGGCAGCGCTCCCGCGCGAAGATGTCCGATGAGGAGAACATGGATGCCATGAACAAGGAGGATATCGGGGTGGTGCCGCTCGGCATCCCTCTTTTCGCCGGGCCAGGGGCCATCACAACCGTCATGATCTATATTTCGTATGCGACCCAGGCCAACGATGTCATCGACCTCGCCTCCGTTTTTGTATCCATCATAGCGACGACCCTTATCTCGTACGTCCTGCTCACCTATTCGCAGGGAATATTCGACCGCATGGGGAGGGGCGGAGCATTGGCCTTCTCCAGGATCATGGGCCTGCTGTTGGCCGCGGTGGCTGTGAGCTTCGTCATGAGCGGTATATTCCAGGCGGTCAACGAATTCATCAAGACTGGTCTACTGGCGTGAGTGAAAAGTCGCCTAAATGTTAAGTAGTGAAGTGAGCATCCCTGAATGGGTGCATCCGTGGTCATCGCTGAGATAAGGATTGAGCTCAAACCGGGCATCGCCGACCCCGAGGGCCAAAACACCAAGAAGGCTCTCGAGCTGCTCGGTTTCAAGGGCATCAAGGGGGTAAGGTCGATCAGGTTCTTCGAGGTGGAGCTGGATGCTCCGGTCGATGAGGCTAAAAAACAGTGCGAGGAGATGTGCCGGAAGCTACTGGCCAATCCAGTGATCCAGAAGTTCAAGATCACGGTCAAGTGATGCGCATGTCCCTCACTGCGCTGATGCACAAGCTCCCGTTCGGGTTCGAGCTTTTCGAGATAGACATCCTGGCTGCTAGCGACGCGCAGCTGAAGGAAATCAGCTCCACCATGGGGCTGAACCTGAGCCTGGAGGAGATGAAGAGCGTCCAGCGCTACTTCGCATCGAAGATGCGCCATCCGACCGACGTCGAGCTGCAATCGATAGGGCAGGCGTGGAGCGAGCATTGCTGTTACAAATCGTCCAAGGTGTTCCTGCGGGAGCACATCTTCAATATCTCCCACCCGGACGTGCTGGCCAAGGGGGACGCTGGCATCATGGCATTCGATTCCGAGCATGCCTACGCCCTGCGCATAGAATCTCACAATCATCCGTCGGCGATCGAGCCGTACGGTGGCGCGGCCACCGGGATAGGCGGGATCGTCCGCGACGTCCTCTGTATGGGGGCACAGCCGATCGCTCTCATTGACCCGCTGTTCTTCGGTCCGATCGATTACCAGGGGGAGCTTCCCCCTGGCGTCAAGAGCCCCAAGTACCTCATTGGGGGCGTCGTGGCCGGCATCCGCGACTACGGCAACCGCATCGGCATCCCTTGCATCGCCGGAGGGCTGTACTTCGACGAAGGCTACGTCGGCAACATCCTGGTCAACGTCGGCTGCATCGGCATGGTCAAAAGAAGCGATCTGGTCAAGAACGCCGTCAAGGGGACCGGGGACGTGATGATCCTGGTGGGCGGCAGGACCGGGCGCGATGGGATCCATGGTGTGACCTTCGCTTCGGCCGTTCTCAACTCCACCTCGGAGGAGGAATCGCGTGGCGCGGTCCAGCTTGGCGACCCTATCATGAAGGAGCCGTTGATCCACGCCTGCCTGGAGGTCAACTCGAAGGGCCTCATCCATGGAATGAAGGATCTGGGCGGAGGCGGTTTGTCCTGCGTTGTCGGGGAGATGGCCCTCTCCGGAGGATGCGGCGCGGAAGTGGAACTGGACCGGGTCCCCACGAAAGAGCCGGGCCTGGCACCGTGGGAGATCTGGGTCTCGGAATCGCAGGAGAGAATGATGCTCGCCGCCCCACAATCCAACGTGGCGAAGATCATGGAAGTCTTCGACCTCTGGGACGTTCCAGCGACCGTCATCGGCAAGGTCATTAAGGATACAGTCGTCAAGCTCAACTTCCAGGGGCAGAGGGTCTTCGAGATGGACCTGGAGTTCCTCACCAAAGGACCGGAGTACTGCCGGCCCTCCTGTGAGAACCAGCCGCCCTCCATGATGGAGGAGGTCTTCCCGCAGGTTTCGCGCGACCTCACCGACACGCTGTTGAACCTCCTGGCGGACCCGAACATCGCCTCCAAGGAATGGGTCGTCCGCTATTATGATCACGAGGTCCGTGGCAACACGGTCATCAAACCGATGCAAGGGAAGCTGGGCCTTCGTGGACCGGGGGACGCCACGGTCCTCAAGCCTCTGCAGGATTCCTGGCGGGGGCTGGCGATCGCTGTCGGCGTGAACCCGTGGTTCACTGCGCTTGATCCCTACAAGGGCGGCCAGACATCGGTGGACGAGGCCTGTCGCAACATCGCCTCGGTGGGAGGGATGCCGCATTCGCTCACCGACTGCCTCAACTTCGGCAACCCGGAGAAGCCGGAGCGCCTGGGAGAGTTCCGCAGCGCGGTGAAGGGCATAGGCGACGTAGCCTCCGTCCTGTCCCTTGCCATTCCATCCGGGAACGTGAGCTTCTATAACGAGGCGTCGATCGGCGCTTGCCTGCCTACCGCCACCGTGCTGGGCGTCGGTCTGGTGCCGGACGTCCGCAAGTGCGTCACCACGGACTTGAAGGAGGAGGGCAACCCGATCTATGTCGTCGGCGAGACGAAGCAGGAGATGGCCGGCAGCGCCTTCTTCCGCCGATTCGGCGGCAAAGGGGGCATCGTGCCTGGTGTCACGACATCGCTCCTGTCCCAGGGGATCAGTTCATTGAACGAATGCATGGAAAGGTCGTTGCTGCGCAGCTGCCATGACCTCTCCGACGGCGGGGCGGCGGTCGCCCTGGCGGAGATGTGCATCGGCGGCGATATGGGGGTGAATGCCAACCTGGACCCGATGGGGAAGTTCCCCTCGGCGGTCAAGATGTTCTCCGAATCGAACTCGCGCTGGTTGGTGGAGGTCGACCGCAATCGGGAGCAGGAGTTCCTCCAGCGCATGAAGGCGCCGGCGGCGCGCATCGGGGTGGTCGGAGGCAAGATGCTCGTCATCGAGGACAGCGATGTGCTCGTGGACGTGGAAGTAAGCGCTCTGCGGAAGGCTTGGTCCGAGCCGCTATGGAAGATGCTGGGGTGAGGCAGTGAAACCGAACGAGATCAAGGTGTGTGTGCTCAGGATCGAAGGCACGAACTGCGAGGAGGAGACTGCCGCCGCTTTCGCCATCGTCGGGGCGAGCCCGGAGAAGGTGCACCTCAAGCAATTGATCCATCAATGCCCCAAGGAGATGCGCCGCGACCTGGAGGACTATCATATCCTCGCGGTGCCTGGAGGATTCGCCGCTGGCGACTATGTCCGAGCCGGGGCGATACTAGCCGCGCGCATGAAGTCCGCGCTATCGAAGGAGCTGAAGACGTTCGTCGAGAAGGAGAAGCCGATCATCGGCATCTGCAACGGATTCCAAGTATTGGTGGAGCTGGGCATGCTTCCTGCCTTCGAGGCGGCGATCAGCAAGGAACCTCAGGCGGCGCTGTACACCAACGATTCGGCGAGGTTCGAATGCATCCCTACGCTGCTGAAGAACGAGAGCAACGGCAAATGCGTCTTCACCCGCAACCTGCCCAAGGGGAAAGTGGTGATGTTCCCCTCCGCGCATGGCGAAGGCAAGCTCATGTTCTCGTCCGAGCACGAGCGCGATTACCTGAACCTACTGGAGAAGAATGACCAAGTGGTCTTCCGATTCGTCGGTCCTGACGGCTCGTACGCCGGATATCCTTGGACCCCCAACGGGGCGATCTCCAGCATCGGGGGGATCTGCAATCCCGCCGGCAACGTGCTGGGCCTGATGCCGCATCCGGAAAGGGTGGTCAACCGGATAACCCATCCGGATTGGACCCGCAGCGGACTTGATCCATCGGGAGAGGGCGACGGCAGAGTGGTATTCCAATCGGCTGTGGACCATGTAATAAAAAAAGGCTGAATCAAGCGATGGAGACACGCACTTCCACCAGGTCGCCGTCCACCAATCCCAGGGTGCGGCGCAGATGGTTCTTGCATAGGATCTCGACGACGTCCTCGTAATGCGAGCGCGTCGGGACGACGACGGCGCATTCGATGTTCTGTATCGTTGCCAGGTGGCAAAGCACGTCCCCGAACGTCCGCCCCGACTTCTCGAACCCCTTGATCAGGGTGCCGGAGCTGCGGCGCAGTATGTCCAGCTTGTAGATGTCCTGCGGGACGAGCCGCAGGTTGAGCGTCCCCTCATAGGGCTTGAATCCCAGCTTGGCGAGGAATTGGTCCTGGTACCCTTCCTGGGTGACATAGTATTGGCCCTCGCCCATTCCGGTAACGACCTCGCCATGGATGATGATGTGATCGCGCGTCTCGAATATCTTCTGGTACTCGGAGTACTCCCGGCGCAGCGATTCCATTCCCTTGTCGGTGAGCTTGATGCGCTGTCTCCTTGCCCCCAGGTCGCGCACGATCCAACCTTCGTTCAGTAGCTCAAGGATGCGCTTCGAGGCCGACTGCTGGCTCATGTCCAGCATATCGCCGAGCTCGCGGGACGAGATGGAGATGTAGTCATGCATGCCACCCATCAGGGCGATCTTGCGCAATGCTAAGACCAGCTTATCATCCATCTCTCCTTCCATTTCAGCCCTCTCGTCGCAGCGTTGCCATTCACAATCGCTTATACCGATTTAACATCTGAACGAAGCCTATTAAGTCCTTTCTGCAACCCTTTGTTAACATATAAGAATAGCCGATGCCATGGCCGAATCCGATCTGCTTACACAATCAATCGAACGTCCATTTTATGAACAAGAGGAAGGATTGTGGATTGATGGTCCGTAAAGACAGGCATGTGATGGAAGCTTTGGGGATGACCGAGGTGGTAATCGAGGATGGCAAGGTCGTCTCCGTCGGCGTACCCCAGGTCACATATTGTCCGCTATTCGCCAAGCACCGAGGCATCAAGGAGATCACTTCCGCTGTGGTGAGAGAGAACATAGAGTTCCGGGTGCGCGATTTCGGGATGTGCACCCCGACTAGGCAGATGCGGATGCGTGATTTCCTTTCGTTCGGCGTTTCGGAGCTGATCGCGATGTGCATCACCAAGAAGATGCTCGATTGCGCTGTTTTGGTGACCGACGGAGCAGGCACGGTGATCGTGACCGACCCGGAGATTGTCCAGGGAATAGGTGGCAGGATCTCAGGGATCGTCGAGACCTCGCCGATCGAAGAGGTCATCGAGGCGGTCGGCCGAGGGAACGTGCTCGACCCCGAGAACGCGACCATAGACCAGTTCGCCGGGGCGAAGATGGCCTTCCACCAGGGGCATAAGAAAGTCGCGGTCACCGTCGCCCGCGCTAACGATGCCAAGAAGATCAGGGAGGCGTTCGGAGATCGCGTAGTGATCTTCGCCGTTCATACCACTGGCACCAGCGAAAAGGATGCTGCAGTTCTATTCGACGTCTGCGACATCATCTCAGGATGCGCCGCCAAATGGATCAGGGCGGAGGTGAAGAAGAGGGACGTCGTTCAGGCTGGAAATAAGGTCCCTGTCTACGCGGTTTCTGAATTCGGCAAGTCGATCCTGGAAGAGCGGCTGAAGCAGATCGGATCGAGGCCCGAGGTCGGAACGGAAGATCCCCCATGGCCACTGCTCTGATCAATAATCGCCGTCTATCGTCAGGTGGTTGCCTGAGCGCAAGAAGATCGTCTTAAGCTTAAGCTGGCGCAGTTTTGCCCTGAGCACGAAGTCGTTCGTGACCACGAACGCCTGCAACCGCTCCGCCACGTCGATTACTCCGTTATCGCCCTGGATCGACGTCTCGGCGACGGGGTACTTCCTCGCCAATGACAACGCGACCCTGGCATGCTTGCTCCGCGACCGCTTCAGTTCGCCGATCACCGGCCCGGGGACATANNTCCAGGACGACGGTCTGCATGTTCCCCTACTGGATTATCCCATAGCCGATCAGGCGCCATTTGCCGGATATCTTCCTGGAAATGGCCACCCGCTGGTTCTTCTCCGCGCAAACCGGTATCTTCAGGGCGACCTCGGACTCCTC
>PMBU01000088.1:10504-17590 GCA_003153895.1 Methanomassiliicoccaceae archaeon
CCGCCTGGCTTCGCGGTATCGAGGCTCGCCTCGCCGGCGTGCAAGGACTCGATGGTGGTGGTGATCTTCTCCCAGATGACCTCTCTGCCGATCTCGGTCTTGCGGCCTGGTGCGATCTCGATCTCGTTCCCCACCTCAAGCTTGCCTTGCATCAGCGAGCCGCCCAGGACACCGCCCTTTAAGGTCTCAGGGGACGAGCCGGGGTTGTTGATGTCGAAGCTCCTGGCGACGTATAGCCGCGCCGGCTTTTTCAAGTCATACTTGGGGGTGGGGATGACCCTCTCGATCGTCTCCACTAGCTTGTCGATGTTGACGTTATGATTAGCAGAGACCGGGATGATGGGGGCGTTCTCGGCGATGGTGCCTTTTACGAACTCCTTTATCTCACGGTAGTTCTCCAGCGCCTCTTCCTTGGTGACGATGTCCACTTTGTTCTGGACGATGATGATCTTCTCGACGCCGATGATGGTGAGCGCCATGAGGTGCTCCTTGGTCTGCGGCTGGGGGCATTTTTCGTTCGCGGCGACCAAGAGCAGCGCGCCGTTCATGATAGCCGCGCCGGAGAGCATGGTGGCCATTAGCGTCTCGTGGCCTGGTGCATCGACGAAGCTTACTGACCGCAGGAACTCCGCCTCGCCACCGCATTGGGGGCACTTTGGCTGGTTGGAATACGACTTGGTCCCGTCGCATTCCTTGCACTTGTAGAAATTTACGTCAGCATAGCCCAATCGGATGGAGATACCGCGCTTCACTTCCTCGGAGTGGCGGTCGGTCCATTCTCCGCTCAGCGCTTTGGTGAGCGTGGTCTTTCCATGGTCGACATGCCCGATCATGCCGATGTTGACCTCGGGCTGACGTTCCGACATTACTTCTTCTTCTCCTCGACCTTGATGAGCTCTTCCAGCGGCTTTGAGCCAGCCTGGGTCACCTTAAGGTTCAATTGGGAGGTTTCCGGTGAAATCGAACTTCCGCGGACCGATTTGCGGCGCCTTAGGCCCTGCTCGGTCGTACCGAAACCGATGCCAGTCGTCAGCAGCAGATTCCGCCTCTTCACGCCCGGCAGGTCCTTCCTCATCGGGAAGCCATCCTTGTCGCTNNACGACGTCTCCGATCTTCTTGCCGATAAGTGAGTTGGCGTGATGACCGGTAACCGGGACCTGATAGGACTTACCTTCCTTTCCGTCATTAATAACGGCCTTGAACTCTACCATTCCAAACACCTCGTGAGTAAAGCGCCCTAAGGTTGTCCGTCTTAAATAATTATTGGTAATGGGAGGGGGTCATTCGACGCAAGGACTGGCGGGGTGGAGGAATTGTGCCCGATGGCACTATTGCTCGAATATCCTTTTCTTGACATACGAAAGCGGCAAGCCCCCTAATGCGAAAAGCATATCGGTAGGCGAGGTCAATTAACCGCCGAGGGGAAAGAATGCGTGGAATCTCAATCAAGGTCCTTATAGCCCTCGCTGTGGGCATGGCGATGATGACGGTCTGTGCGTTTCCAGCAGAGGCGGCATGGAGCTATAACGGCGGGACAAGGAAGATACCAGCGGGACAATACTTCGAGGTCAAGGGATTCATCGCCCAGGAGGATGCAGGCATGTCATATGATGTGGGGAAGTCCTATGGGCCGAACTACGACATCCTCCTAATGGACAAGGCGAACTTCGATATCTACAAGTCAGGCAGCAACGCATTCAGCTACCTGCCATTCTCCAGTTTGAATCTCATTTATGGTGCCTATAACGACACCGGGATTGGAGGGCTGACGACAGGTATGGAGTACCACTTAGTGATCGATAACACCGATCGGCCAGTTGGTGGAGCCAGTCCAGACGGCCAAGAGCTTGGGGTCTTCTTCGAGTTTGGGGCTGCGAACATCCAGCCGCTCACGGACATGGGGCTGATAATCATTCTGTTGGTCATTGTGATCGTCGTGGTAGTGGTGATGGTCGTTTTGTTCCTGTTCATGAGAACGCGGGGTAAGAATAAGATACCGCAACAGCAGCAGCAATACGGGCAACAATTCCAGCAGCCAGGGATGAAGGCGTGTCCCAAATGCGGGGCGCAGGTCCCCGCGGAGTTCACCTTCTGCCCTCAATGTGGCAATAGGTATTGAGGGCTCGTCCCTCGTTCCATTTTTCTATTTTCTTAGGCTGAGTTCTACATGGACCAGAAACGGTCCTTCTTCCGCTTGATCTCGATCAGCTCGTCCAATGTGAGCTTCTCGTCAGGATTAAGGGCATGGCTGGAGATGGCCTTCACCTCGGACTCGAGTATGTCCACGTAAAGTATGTCCTCGACGTTGATCTGCCTGCCGACGGTCGGCCCATCGATGGATATCGCCACCTCGTCCCCCTGGATCGCTTCCTTCTTGACATCCTCTCCGGAGCGGATCGAACGGATCTTTCCCACCTCGTTTCCGGTGGAATCGATCATCCTCTGGCCCGTTCGGATCCGTCCGGTAAGGACGCGGACGCCGAAGATCGCCGGCTTGCTGACCCGGAAGACGCAGTTCGGCAACATCCTTACCTTGCCGGGGAATGCCACCAACGAGCGTTTGTCCAGCTCTGCCTTCCTTTGAACTTCTGCCACCCAGAGCTTGTAGTCGTCTATTAGGCCGTAGACCACGTCGTTGAGGAATATCTTGGCGTCGTGGTTCGGCAGGGAATCTTTGGCGTCTGGCAGCATTGGAACATTGAATGCCAGTACGGCACGGTGTAATTGGTCGTTATAGGCCGACACCTCGATCACATCGCGCTTCGAGATCGGCCCGACCTCGTACTTGTGGATGGGGATCTGTGAGTGAGCGCATTCGAATGCCAGCGCCTCTAGGGAGCCTAGTGCATCAGCTTTGATGAAGACGCCCGCGTCGACCACCTCGATCCTGACTTTTGTCTCCTCAGCGATCTCGTCGAGTATGGCCTGCTTGTCCCCCTTGATCACCCTAAGGGGACCACCGGCAACGACGCCCTCCAGATCCGCGCAAAGCAGTTTGACCCCGGCTGCGGCCGTCACCTCATCCACGGAATCGAACTTGTCCCTGGGATCGCGGATCTCATCCAGCGGCCTCGGCTTGAGGATCGCCTTGACCTTCGTCACCAATGGCCGTCCGTTCGTCCCGAGGCCGAGCATGTCACCCTTCCTTAGCGCTCCAGAATAAACTATTACATCGATCGTCGGCCCGAGACCTTTCTCTTCCTTGACCTCAAGGACAGTGCCTCTCGCTGGCCCCTCCTCGGTGCGCAGGTTCTGCTCAAGGAACCTCTGAGCCAGGCCGATGAGCACAAGGAGCAGGTCGGGAACGCCCTCTCCGGTCCTGGCAGAAACCGGAACGAGGGCAATGTTGTGGGTGAAGTCCTCGATGCGGTCGTAGCGGTCGGCGGAATATCCCTCTTGCGCGAAGCGGGAGATCACCTTGTACATCTTCTCCTCGAACATGTTGGTGGCGTCCTCGGACTGCTCCTTCATGTTGAGGATGAACGGCTTTCCCTTCACCGAATGCCAACCCTGCACCAGGTCGATCTTGTTCAATGCGATTATGAATGGGGTCTTGTACTTCCGAAGGATGTTCATCGACTCCAAGGTCTGCGGCTTGATCCCCTCATTGATATCGACGACCAGAACGGCGATATCGGCCAGGGAGCCTCCCCTGGCGCGCAGCGTAGTGAAAGCATGGTGACCGGGCGTATCGATGAACAGCAGCCCGGGAACGTCGAACTTCTTGGCGCCGATGAGCTGGGCGCACACCTCGTAGATGTGGTCCAGGGGGACCTCGGTAGCGCCGATGTGCTGAGTTATGTGCCCCGCTTCCCCCTTCCAGACAGCCGTCCCCCTGATGTAATCGAGCAAGCTGGTCTTGCCATGGTCGACATGGCCCAGCACGCTGACGATCGGCTGTCTGATGGACATGCGACTGGCATCAGAGACGTCCGTTATAACCCTTACTCTTTTCAGGATGGCTCATTCTAGCATATTTGCTGGCATTAGAAAAATGAAATAAAAAAAGGATTGTTGCGGATGCAGGAAGATACTGCTTACTCGAAAAGCCAAGGATCGACCGACCGCTTCCATTCCTGGATCTCGTAGTCATTGAAGAAGACGCCGATCTCGCGCCTGGCGCTCTCCACCGAATCCGATCCGTGGATCGCGTTGCGACCGGTCTGTTGGCAAAGATCGCCCCTTATCGTTCCAGGCAATGCATCCTGAGGGTTGGTCTTGCCCATCATCGCCCTCACGGACGCGACGGCGTTCTCCCCTTCCCACACCATGCAGAGCACTGGGCCAGAAGTAATGTACTCGATTAGACCGGGGAAGAAGATCTTGCCCTTGTGCTCGCCATAGTGGCGCTCCGCCAACTCCTTTGGCAGGCGCATGAACTTCATGGCGACCGGCTTCAGGCCCTTGCTCTCCAGCCGGCCGACAATCTCGCCCATGAGGCCCCGCTGCACCGCATCGGGCTTCAGCAACACGAAGGTGCGCTCGATCATCTCTATTCCTTCTTCACTTTCGCGGGCTTCTCGGCCTTGGGCTTCTTCGCCTTTGCCGGTTTCTTCTCTTCCTCGACCGGCTCCTCAGCCTTTACCTTCTTGGCCTTGGCGGGCTTCTTGGCGGCCTTCTCGGCGACGGGCTTCTCCTCGACCTTGACCTCAGGTTCGACCTCGGCCGTGACGGGGACTTCCACCGCTGCCTCGACCGGTGCCTCCACTGGCTTCGCTGCCGGCTTGGCCGCAGCCTTCGCTGCCGCCTTCTTCGCTTCCTTCCTCAGCAGCTTTGCCTCGGTCTCCGGCCCCTTCATGCGCACGTCCTTCTCTCGAGCATACGCTCGGGTCCAAGTGATCTTGCGCGGGACTCGGCCCATGTCGATCATGTTCTTCGAGCACTTGTTGGTGCAGAACAGCATGACCGTGCCGTCCTTCTTGACATACATACTACCGGTACCAGGCTCGATCTCGCGACCGCAGAACGAGCAGACTTTCATCTCAACCATCGGAACAGCCTCCTTGTCTAGCGGAGGGCCAGTTTCCTGGCCTCACGCGAGGTCTCTCTGAGCATTAGGATATCGCCCATGCGCACCGGGCCCATGATGTTACGGGTGATGATGCGCCCTTTGTCTCTACCCTCGAGCACCCTGACCTTGACCTGGGTTGCCTCTCCGGTCATGCCAGTGCGGCCGATTATCTCGACCAGCTCGCAGGGAATGCTGTCATCTCCTTCAGCCATTTAGAGCACCTTTACCTTCACTTCTTCAATTTCTTGATCTGCTCGGCCAGGGAGTCGATCAGTGGCTTTGCCTTTCCGGCTTCGGTGACCGCGACGGACGCGGTGGGCTTCTCCAATCCGCAGGCGTTTCCCAGCTCAGCCTTGGATGCCACGTAGGCGTAGGGGATGTTGCGCTCCTCGCAGAGCATCGGCATATGCGCCAGGATCTCTGGAGGCTGAACGTCCTCAGCCATGACGACGAAGACCGCCTCGCCTCTCTCGACGAGCTTGGTGACCTCGTTCGTCCCCTTCTTCACCTTTCCGGTATCGCGGGCGACTTCCACGATCTCGTAAGCCTTGTCTTGCAGCTCCTTCGGCATTTCGAAGCGCACAAATATGGATTTTGCCATTTTCTTACCTCCTTCGGATGTACGATGACATCTTCATCAATCATCGGCTCAAAAGAGCAAATTCTCGAAAGGGATGGTCATATAAAAGGTTTAGGGGACAGGCGAGCACCGAATCTGCGCTCATCCAGTATCTCTTGAGGTCCCGATTTGAGGAAATCAAATTACTTTGTTCCAACAGAATCAGACCAAATCTCGACGCCGCACTATTTCTCATAGCCCCGAACTTCACAGCGCTGCGAACGACTCAGGATAAGTGAATAATGGGAATGTGAAGTGGTTTATGCATCACTTTCGTTTCCTTAGAACAACGAAAGCGCCCCCCGCCATAGCGACGATCACGATTGCTCCAATACCCACATAGATCATCCAATCACTATTCATAGTCGTTGGCGCGGCTACTGTGGTCGCAGTAACTGAACTCACATCACTCCCTCCGATCTGATTGGTGGCGACGACATAATAAGTATAATTTGTTCCAGCCTCGACGCTGGTATCATTATACCAGGTTGCCCCGATGCTGACATTAATAATCCAGGCAATGGCAGGGGAGGGGGCGATGTTCCTCATTACTGTATAGTTCAGTATCGGCATTCCTCCGTCATTGGATGGTGGAGACCAGGTCAGGTTGACGAAGCCAAGGCCGATTGTCACCATCAAATCCATTGGCGCACTCGGTGCTCGCGGAGGTGGCAAAGGCATCGCGCTGATCGTAGTGCTATTCGACCCCCAACCGATGGAGTTGCTTGCAGCCACCTCATACTCATATGCGATTCCGTTTGTCACTCCAGTATCATTATGAATGGCATCGCTGCCGCTCCATATCAACAGGCCATCGCGGAAGAGGTGATAGGTCAGGTCTCCGAATCCATGATTGCTTGGGGCGGCCCAATCCAGCAGGCAAAATCCATCGCCCGCTATCACATTCAGATTCTGCGGCGCGGAGGGTGAAGCGAAGTTCGCCGAAGGGGCAAGGGGGTAATGGTCGACGCTGCCGTTTCCTCCGAGGACATATGGAGAATCAATCAAACCATCGTTTTTGGCATCGGGAGACGTCCAATCGCTCCAGGAATTGCCGTACCAGGAGGAGTTCCAGTGGTTCGTTCCAGTATCATCGCAGGCCTGGACGTGTGACTCACTATATGTCGCGGAAGCGCCGTTGTTGCCCACGAACGCGTTACCAAAGATCAAATTGTCATTGGTCAGGGAGCTCAGGAAGATGCCGTAGAATTTGTTGAAGCTGAGGGTGTTGCCTTTTATGACGTTGCTGACGGCATAATACGCGTAGATGCCATACCATTTGTTATTGTCACAAGTATTGTTCGATAGCTTGTTGCCGTTGGAACTCGTCAAGACGATGCCGGGGTATTCGTTATAGCTGCAGGAGTTGTTCGAAACGGTGTTGTTGTCGCAAAAGGAGTTGAGGAGGATTCCTGGCTGGCCATTGAAATCACAAGAGTTGTTCGAAACGACGTTG
>PMBU01000156.1 GCA_003153895.1 Methanomassiliicoccaceae archaeon
AGGTGCAGTTCTTCGACCAGCCCCTCGCGCTTCATTATCCTGATGCTCTCTAGGAACGGATGGATGCCACCATCCTTATTGAGCACCTCCTCTGAACGATATGTTCCAAGCAACAGGACCTTCATCGCCTTGCAGTTCCTGGCAAGGAAGTGAAGCATCCCAATGCTCATTGAATCCGCCCATTGCATATCATCTAGATGAATGATTATTGGCTTCTTCGCCGACTCAGTCCGAAGCAGCTCTAGCGTCCTGAACAACACGTGCTCCTTGCTTGGCTCCTCGACTTCTCCCTTGTATTTCTGGAGAAGCACTGCTGAGGCTTGCAAGGTGTTCCCGATCAAAGGAACAGCACTAATCAAATCTGGGGCGGCCTTCTTTGCCGATCTCACGAATTTGGAGGTGCGAGAGATCTTTTTCTCTGATGCTTTGACGAAAAGATCGTTCAGCGCGTCCAAGAAGACCAGGTAAGGGATGCGGGCGGATGGAAGGCAGCTGCCGAACAGCACTTTGCAGCCGGAAACCTCGGCCTTCTTTTCGAACTCCGTGGCCAATCTGGTCTTCCCGATCCCAGCCTCGCCGGAGAGTAAGACCAAGCCTCCGGAACCTGAGGTCATCTGTTGTAATATCTCGTTCAAACGGCCAAGTTCCTCTTCTCTCCCCACTAACGGAGGCTCGGACAGCATATGATATCGAGGGATTGATTGCGGTCTTCTCCAGATAATAGTTAGCTCGAGCGCTCAATGCTTCGTCTGTTGCGCAATCGATTCGTAGCCGAACGCTTGGAAGATGCTTGCGACGATCTGCCTCTGCCTCGAGGCATCTTCCTTCCTTTCGAGAGTTTGTAGAACCTTGGCATATTGGGACCGCCACTCCCTCTCCGGGATCCGGAGGAGCGAGGGTAGGTCGCCCGATTCCCCGAGCGCCTGTGCGAACATATCGCTGCTTCCCTTAAGGTCCCCCTTCTCCGCTAAGATCATCGCCTGGCCTGCAAGCCCATAACACTTCAATATGGAGGCCAAGAACCCTTGATAGGATTGGGACAGTTCCATCACCGCCTTGAAGCGCTCCCCCGCTTCCTGCCCCCGTCCGAGCCTGAGGCTCGCCAGCCCGGAGTAGTAGTCGAGGAGTGTCTCTTCAAATGTCCGGTCCAATGCCTGCGTGTAGTCCTTCCCTTCCGCAAAGTCTTGGGAGGCCTTCTCGGCCATGCCGGCATCCAAATTGGCACAGCCTCTCCAGGTTACAATGCTGCTCAGGAACCTATAATCGCCCAACGGACATGCTATCTCCAGCGCCCGATTTAGGTCGGCGATGCCCTCCGCGGTCGCTCCGCTCAGCCATCGAAGCATCCCTTGGCACATCATCGCCTCAGCGTCTGTCAGATTGCTGTCGATGCCGCTGTTGATCTTCCTCAGCTCCGCCAGCTGCGCCTTCGCATTGCCAACGTCCGAGGTCAGGACCGAAGCGTACATCTCCATGAACGTCAGATCGGCGACCCGCTTCCTCTTCTCCGTTTTCCTGAATATTTCCTTGCCGGCATCGAGGTGAAGCCTTGTTCCATCCAGGTCTCCGCTCATCAACGCTATCTCAGCCCGGATCGCCTCGATCTCTCCGCGCTCGCTTGGTTCTGCCTCTTCACATCCCTCAGCTCGATCGAGAAAATGCAGGGCCTTGCTTGCATCGCCCTTGCCTAGAGCGTTCGGTTTCCAGCATTCTGCCTGCTTGCGTTGCACTCTTGCCTCTACCTTCAAATCCTGGTTCTGTGCCAGAATCTCGCTATAAATGGCGTCGGCGCGGATGATATCCCGCGTGACATAGCAATCGGCCATACCCTCCAATCCTTTGAGCTTCTCACCGATGAGGCCGGGATCCTTCGAGGAAAGCTCGACCACCAGCTCGAAATAGGGCAATGCCTCGGCCATAACATGTCGGTCCAGGCAGAATTGGCCCACCGATATCGAATAGCGAATGGCCTTTGGGTAATCCCCGGCTAAATGGAAGTGCTTAGCAAGATCCGCGAGCAGGGCGTCGTTCGGCAGCTGCTTCTCCAGCAACAGCCCGATCGCCCTATGCACCTCCTTGCGTCTTAGCTTGGAGATGCTGTCGTAGGTGACGCGCCGCACCTTCTCCTCTTCGAAAATATAGCCTTCATCGATCTCCTTGACCAATTGGTGATTCTCGTGCAACGCCTCCAGGCTCTCAAGGAGATCCAGGCGCTCTATCTTCAGCGCATCTGCTAAAAGCTCCGTGCTGAAGGTCTTCCCAAGAACGGAGGCGTACTCCAGCGTCCGCCTTTCCTCCTTCGATAACCTTTCGATGCGACGCAGAACGACCTCCTTCACTGAAACAGGGATCTCCGTTTCCAATGACCCCGATATGCTCCAGATCCCATTCTTGCACGTCAGAGCACCCTGGCTTTCCAGTTGGCGGACCGTTTCGACGGCGAACAACGGCTTCCCACCGCTCTCCTTGTAAATGCGGTTGACAATGACTGCGCTGACCGGCTTCTCCAGCATTCCGGAGACGACCTGGCTCACCTCCCCCTCGGTCAAGGGTTTCAGCGTGAGCTCGTCGCACAATCCCTCGCGCCTCATGATCCTCAGGCTGTCGAGGAACGGGTTACCCCCCACCTTCCGATCGAGTAGGATGTCCTCTGGCCGGTAGATACCCAATATTAGGAGGCGCATATCCTTGCAGTTGCGCGCCAGGAAATGGAGCATTCCCACGCTCGCCGAGTCTGCCCATTGCATGTCATCGATATGCATCAGGATCGGCCTCTTGGCGCATTCGGCCTTGAGCAGCTCCAAGGTGGCGAATAGCATCTGCTTATCATCGGACTCCGGGTCCTGCCCGGCATCCTGGTACTCCTTGTAGAGCACGGTCGCGCCCCTTAGCACATTGCCTACGATCGGTAGCGCCTCGACGATGTCCGGCGCTGCCTTCTTCGCAGAAGAAAAGAATCTGGAGGTCTTGCCCACTTTTTCTTCTGGGACCTCCTCCACCAAACAGTTCATTGCCTCCAGGAATGGCATGTAATTGATACGCGATGAGGGAACGCAGTTCCCCACCAGCACTTTACATCCTGCCGACTGCGCTCTCTTCTCGAACTCGGAGGCGAGGCGGGTCTTTCCGATGCCCCCCTCGCCCGATACGAAGAACACCGCTCCATGCCCTTCGTTTACCTTCTTCAGCACGGCGCTAAGGCGAGCAAGTTCCTCTTCTCGCCCAACTAGGGGAGGTTCGATCGGCATGGGTTCGAGGTCTAATGTTGCCCTGTTCAGATATAAGTTGTCCTGCCTGGCGCATGTCGCTTTCAGACTTGCCCTGCCTGTTAGCATTAAGGAAGGAGTTCGAAATTCACCAATGTACGATGACGAAGTCAGTGATCGATTCGGCGAATTTGGATCGGTGGATTTGATTCCAGCCCATTTCGCTGCCAATGGAGCACGAAGCAACATATCGTGAGAAAAAAGCGGGAAAGGGATACAAACCGACGGATCGCTTTGGTCATAGTATGGCAGAGAGAGCGAACGAGCATAGGTCCATTCGCAGGAACGGACGTCAAGAGGAAGTTGCCGAACCAGGTAATGCTATAGACCCGACCTCACTGCCATGGCTTCTACTGATAGAGGATGACCCAGGGGACCAAATGCTCGTCCGCGAGATCGTCAAGGCAACGAATCTCGAGACAAAGATGACCTTGGTCAAAGATGGAGATAAGGCCATCCGCTGCATCGAAAGATGGACGGAGACCAACCGACCAGACTTGGTGCTTTTGGACATAAACATTCCCAAGAGGGACTCCCGCGAGGTATTGGAACAGATCCGGAAGAAGGACCCGTCTGTCCGTGTCGCCGCGCTCACCGGCTTCGATCTTCAGAGCGATATCGCGCTGGAGTGGGAAAGTAGGGTCGATGGCTATCTGGTCAAGCCGATCGGCCTTGATGAGCTAGACCGAACCGCGGAACGATTGAGAGCATTGATGCAATCGATCCCCTCTCGAAGCACCTTCCCGAAACAATGAGCAATTTCTTTATACCGAACTGAATGAATTAGAACGCTCATCAATAATTCAATGTCTTGATATTATGTCCAGCATCATTACCGTCGATAATCTAGTCAAAATCTACAACCCGGACATCCGAGCTGTCGATGGCATCTCCTTTGCAGTCGATAAGGGCGAGATCTTCGGTTTCCTGGGGCCGAACGGCGCGGGCAAGAGCACAGCCATCAAGGTCTTGACCACGCTTCTCAAGAAGACCTCGGGGGACGTGAAGGTTAAGGGCTTCGACCTTGAGTCCGACGCTCGCGAGATTAGAAGGATCATCGGCTATGCCTCGCAGGAGGTCGGCGTTGATACGGACCTCACTGGCATGGAGAACATTTATCTCCAATGCCGCTTCCACCACATCCCCAAAGACAAGGCGAGGATAAAGGCCACGGAATTGGTGAAGATGGTCGGCCTGACGGATGCCGCCAATCGCAGGGCGGGGACCTACTCAGGCGGAATGAAGCGGAGATTGGACCTCGCAACCGCCCTCGTCTCCGACCCGGAGATATTATTCCTGGATGAGCCGACCACCGGGTTGGACCCCCAGAGCCGAAGGGCGATCTGGGACTACATCAGGGAACTGAACAACAAAGGAACGACGATCTTCCTCACCACACAATACATGGAGGAGGCGGATCAGCTGGCGCACCGCCTTTGCATCATCGACAATGGAAAGATCGTGGCCGAAGGCGAGCCTGCCAAGCTCAAGGCTCAGATCGGGGCGGACCTGATCAAGTTCCGCGTGATCGGAGATGAGGACCCTGGCGTGCTGAAAAACGCGATCGATGTGGTGTCGTCCATTGTAGGGGTCAAGGATGTACGGGATTGCAGCAAGGGCGGAGCGGATTGTGTGGAAGGTGTTGCCTTGTACAGCGAGAACGGGAGCAATCTCGTGCCATTGATCGTCAGGGCTTTGGACAGTGCACATCTGGAGATAGTGAACCTCACTCTCTCGAAACCGTCTCTGGACGACGTTTTCATTAAGTTCACCGGCAAGCAGCTCAGGACAGAGTCAGTGAAGATGCCAGCAAAGGTGGGATATCGGACCAGGAGGCGCTAGGATGATGAAGCTGGAATTTCCCATGGAGATCAGTGGCATCTTCGCGCGCTGGGTGCGGAAGCTGGTGAGACGGCCGACCAACCTAACCTTCTCCATGATACAGCCGCTCATCTGGTTCCTCCTATTCACCCAGGCATTCCAGGCGGTGGCAAACATACCCTTCTTCAAGCAATACACTGGAACGGACTCATACCTCACGTTCTTCAGCGCGGCGGTCATCGTGCAGACGGTCCTATCGTCAGCACTGCAGAGCGGCCTGGGCATGGTGGACGATGTAGAATCCGGATACCTGGACAAGATGAGGGTCACGCCAGTCCGGAGGGCATCGATCCTCATGGGGAAGGTCTTCAGCGATGGTTTCCGCATTGTGCTGCAGGTCGGTATCATCATCATCCTGGGCTACGTTCTCGGCGTCAACATCGCCACAGGCTTGCCCGGAATCGGGTTGATCCTTGTTTTAGCGATGTTCTTCGGTATAGCCTGGTCGGGCATCTCGACCTTCGTTGCTTTGGCGACTAAGAACTCGGAATCGACCCTGGTCATCTCGATCATGTTCGTGTTCCCGATGCTCTTCCTATCGACTGCGGTCATGCCGAAGCAACTGCTGGCTCCTTGGGTCCAGACATTCGCTTCGTACAATCCAGTATCGTACGTCGCCGATGCAGTCCGCAGCTTGATCATATCTGGATATGACTGGACGTTGATCGGGCAGGCATTCCTGATGATATTCGTGGTCGGGGTGATCACGCTTTCAGCGACGACCGCCATGTTCAGGAGAGCGCTTGCGAAGTGACCCCTCGAAATGCTGAGCTCAAAATTCGTCCAGAGGTCATTGCTCGTACGATGCGCTGACGTTATCCGCTTCCCATATCGTGATCTTGATACGTTCGACGCATGACCGATCTATGTCTGCGGCCAGTTTCATCCAAATAACTTGGGCGATGTTCTCCATCGACGGCGCCGCATCTCGGAATTCCGGCATCTCATTGAGGATGGCGCCCTCAAACCTCTCGAGAGCTTTCTCGAGAGAAAAGGCGACGAGATCGACATTGATAAGGAACCCGCACTTGTCCAGATGATCGCCCATGACCGTCGCCTCCACCTTATACCGATGGACGTGAACCTCTTTCTCTGGGCCCTCTAGATGAGGGAGGAAATGCCTCGTCGCCAAAGTCCTTCCCAATGTAACGCTGAACATGATTCACCTCGCATCATCGTAGACGAACACCAGCTGGCCTACTTCTTCGCTTTTTGTATCTATCAACTGATATGCGAATGAAGCTTCATCGAGACCATACCTATGAGTGATCAACTTGGAAGGCCGTATCTTATCGATCAGCTTCCATGTGAACTCGATCCTCCTCTCCTTGCTCCATCGCCCCTGTAGCGAAGGTGCCACGGAAGAGACCTGGCTGCTGGTCATATGAACTCGGTTCCGATGGAATTCCCTACCCAGGTGGAGAACCGAAGGCTTGTTCCCGTACCAGGACCCCAATATGATCCTGGCGTCGAAACCAGCGATGCTCAAGGCGAAGTCGATCGCCTGGGGGTTCCCTGATACCTCGAAGACCATATCGGCCTTGCTGTCCTCCATATCGGATTGCTTGAGGAGCTCGACCGCAGTTATCGAGGAGTCGAACGTGCGGTCCGCTCCCATCATCAGCGACTTCTGCCGCCTCGCCTTTATCGCATCCAGGGTAACCAAACGAGATAGCGGGAACGACGAAAGAATGGCGGTAGTCAGCAAACCAATGACCCCCTGCCCCAGCACGACCACTTTCTCCCCAACGACCGGTCTGCCGTCCATCACGAAACAGAGCGCGGTCTCCATGAATGGCAGGAAGACGGCGTCCTCGGCATCCATGCCTTTCGGGACAGGAATGACATCGGCCAAAGAGGAGACGAAGTGGCTCTCATGGGGATGGAAGCAGAAGACCTTCCGACCCTGCCATTCCTTTGGCACGCCTCTGCCTCGCTTCTCGACCGTCCCGACCAGAGCGTAGCCATATTTGAAAGGGTAATGAAACGGAGTGCCCAGGGCGACGAGCGCCGTGTCCAATTTGATCCCCTCGTCCACCTGGTTACGATAGAACAGCATCTCCGTTCCGGCGCTCACGGCCGAGATTTCCGTCCGCACTAGAATCTCGTGGCGTCCAGGCGAAGGCAGAGGTTCCTTCCTCGTCTTCACTTGTTTCGGTCCTACGAAGAACAAAGAGGACCGATTTCCTCGGATAGCATTGCTCATACTGAGAAAAAGAGAACGCCCTCCTTTTCTAGGTAACTGAGGGCTTGAGCCTTTAAGAGGCTATTTCTTCCTAACGAGCATGACCCCATCTCGCACTGTGAGCAGGACGCCTTCCACCCTCGAGTCACGAGCGATCTTCCGGTTCAAAGCATCTATTGCTTTTCCGTCGTCGTCCTCTGGGGCGAGCACTTCGCCTTTCCAGAGCATGTTGTCCAAGGCGATGATCCCTCCGGGACGAAGCCGTTTGAGCACTTCTTCATAATATAGGTCGTAGGCGGTCTTGTCCGCATCGATGAACGCCATATCGATCGGCCCGGGCACGGTCATGATCGTCTCCTTGGCGTTGCCCAGGATCGGCCGGATCTTTCCGCCGAATGGTACTTTGTCGAAATACTTCTGTGCGATCCTATCAGTGACCTCGTTTCGGTCCAGAGTGTAGAGCACACCATCATCCGGCAATGCTGAGGCCATCATCAGGGTGGAATAGCCAGTGAACGTTCCGAGCTCTAGCACGATCCTGGCGCCAGTCATCAACACCAACATCCTGAGGAAACGCCCCTCCACCGAGCCGACCTGCATTTCAGGATGGCTGGTCGATTCATAGGTTTCCTTGCGCAATTCTTCGAAGATCCGGTCGACCTTAGTTGAATGATTGGTGGAATACTCGTCAATCGAAGGTTGAATAATGTCCATAATGGCACCTCGGAATGGATGAGATGAACCTGATGATATTGATTTGGTCGAAAACGGCGTTGGTGTGGGCACTGATTGAAATAGGCGATGCAACGTAAAAATTGCCTAAATAGATCTGTGACCGACCATGCAAAATGAAGAGCTCGTCGACCCGTCCAAACTCGTCCCGATGATCCCTGGACAGAAGCTCAAGGAAAGCAATTACGCTAGGACGAAACGCCCATACACCCTCCAGCGACTTACTGATCGCGCATATTGGGTGGAATCTCAGATTTATCAATCGACCTTCCTCATCGGAAAAAAGGGCGTCTTGGTAATCGACCCCTTGTCATATGGCCGTGGTAAGAACGTCTTGAAGGCGATTGACGAGGTGACATCACTTCCAGTGACGGCCGTCGTCTACAGCCATTATCATTATGACCATATCGGAGATGCGAGCGTCTTCACAAAGACGGCACGCGATCTAGGAATTCAATTGCGCGTAATCGCTACCTCAGCCTGCTTGAAGGAAATCCACAAATACAAGGATAAGGTGCCGCTCCCGACCGAGGTCGTTGGAACGCCCAGTGGGACATTCGACTTCGAGGGCGAACGGATAGCAATGGGAACACCGGAACAGGGCCACTCGACCGACAATAGCTGGGTGCTGATCAGGGGGGAAGGTGTCTTGCATAACGTAGATATGATCCATCCTGGCCAATTGGAATTCGATAACTTTGGAGTCGGTCATTATATTGATGGTTATGAGGATGCTTTGAAAGAGCTACTGACCTTGCCGTGGAAGATAATGACCGCCGGACATGGCAACATCGGTGCCAAGGAGGATGTGCAGTTCGTCCTGGACTACCTGGCTGACCTGAGAGCCCATACCCAGGCTGTCATGCCCGAGGTGCAAATCGCCCCTTTCATCAAGGATGAGATGATGTATAGCTGGTTCCACGGCCATCGGGATGCTGTGGCGGGCCAGGTTGTTGAGCAGATGAGGGAGAAATGGGGCGGATATCCAGGCTTCGATCTAGTCGCTTTGACACATGCGAGAACGATGTACTGGGAATATTACCTCCATTGATTGATGATGAGGCTCATTATTGGGGTAGGATGAATTGCATTTCGTTAGTGGACCAGGCTTCCAGAATGTGAACAAAGAAAGATGGCTCAATACTACAAGAGTGTTCGAACTTATTCCCTAATCGACATTGAGGATGGCAAGGTGAAGAAGAAGGTTGCACCCTTACCTTCCTCAGATACCACCCATATCTTTCCACCATGTTTCTCAACTATCCTTTTCGCAATGGCCAGTCCGATGCCCG
>PMBU01000137.1 GCA_003153895.1 Methanomassiliicoccaceae archaeon
GTCATGTCCCAGCTCGACAAGACGTTCCCGACGAACGATTGTTCGATGTGCATCCTCTCTCCCAAGCTTGTGGAAGCGGCCAGAAACCCCATGATCACGATGATGACCCTGTCCGAGGTCATCGGTGTCAATGGCGATGCCCCGAACTTCGAGGTGATGGTAAAGCAACACCCGCGTTACGTGCGCGAAGACCGATGCGTAGGCTGCGGCCTGTGCGCTGAGAAGTGCCCTTCAAAGGTCGGAAATGAGTTCGATCTAGACATGGTACAGCGTAAGGCCATTTACGTTCCTTACGCACAGGCTGTCCCCATGAAGTATTCCATCGATGCGGAAAAGTGCCTATATTTGACAAAAAGGCGCTGTGGCAATTGTCAGAAGGTCTGCCCGGCGGACGCAATCGATTATGAGATGAAAGAGGTCGTCGAAAAGGTAAACGTCGGAGCGATCGTCCTCGCGCCCGGGTTTGAGGTTTTCGATGCCAAGCTCAAGAAGGAATACGGTTATGGCGAATTCAAGAACGTATTGACCTCTTTGGAATTCGAGAGGGTGCTATCGGCCACTGGCCCGTACCAAGGTCACGTCGTGCGGCCTTCGGATCAGAGAACGCCGGTCAAGGTTGCATTCCTTTCCTGCGTCGGGTCCAGAGACGAGAAAGTGGGGAATAATTACTGTTCATCAGTCTGTTGCATGTATGGATTAAAGCAGGCCATCATCGCGGGAGAGCATACGGCAGGCCTGAAGCCCACCATGTTCTTCATGGACGTCAGGGCTTTCGGCAAGGAGTTCGAGGACTATCGCGCCCGTGCCGAAGACGAATATGGAATCAAGATAAACCGCGGAACCCGGGTCTCCTCAGTCGAGGAAGATCCCGAGACCAAGAACCTGCTGGTCCGGTATAGCAATGGTGCCGAGAGCAATGCCGAGGAATTCGACATGGTCGTCCTATTGGTCGGCTTCGAGCCGCCAACAAGCGCATACCAGCTGTCCAAAGCGCTTGATTTCAACCTGAACAACTATGGTTTCGCAGAGACCTCGGTCTTCAAGCCGTTGGAAACGAGCCGGGTTGGCATCTACGTCACTGGTGCCTTCAGCGCACCCAAGGATATCCCTCAATCGGTGGCAGAGGCGAGCGGAGCGGCATCCAAAGCTGGGGGACAGGTGTACAAGAACCGCGTCCACTATGCGAAGGCAGAGGTGCCAGAAATTTCAGTTGCGGGCGAGGCGCCGAGGATCGGTGTCTTCGTCTGCGATTGCGGCATCAACATCCGGGGAACAGTCGACGTCCCCAAGGTCGTTGAATATGCCAGATCCCTTCCGAATGTCGTTCACTCCGAGGAAGGAAAATATGCTTGCTCGGCAGACTTCCAGGAGAAGATCAAGCAGAGGATCAAGGAACTGAAGCTGAACCGGGTGGTGGTCGCATCATGTACGCCACGTACCCACGAACCATTGTTCCAGAGCACCATCCAGGAGGCCGGGCTTAACGCCTACCTCTTCGAGATGACGAACATTCGTGACCAGTGCTCCTGGGTCCATATGCACGAGCCGAAGAAGGCGACCGAGAAATCGATCGACCTGGTGCGTATGGCCGTGGCAAAGTCTCGGCTATTGGAGCCGCTCAAGAAGTCCAAGCAGAGCGTCCTGCATTCCTGCATTGTCATCGGAGGCGGGCTGGCTGGCATGACGGCAGCATTAGACATCGCCTCGCAGGGCTTTCCAGTACACATCATCGAGCGCGAGGGCGAGCTCGGTGGCAACATGAGAAATATCCATTGCGATGAGAGCGGCATCAGGCCGTCACAATACCTAGAAAGCATTGTCTCTCGCATCCGAGACAACGACAGGATCACAGTTCACCTTGACACCTCCATCACTGATGTGAGAGGGTTCGTCGGAGCATTCAAGGTGAAGACATCCAAGGGCGATGAGATCGAGACTGGTGCCATTGTTGTGGCGGTCGGCGGTAAGCAGTACAGACCCAAGGAGCATCTATATGGCCAGGATGCGAGGGTCGTCACCCAGTGGGAGCTGGAGGACAAGCTTCTAAAGAGCCCGATCGGCGCGAAGAACGTGGTCATGATCCAATGTGTTGGGTCAAGGAACCAGGAGGCGCCGTACTGCAGCCGGGTATGTTGCACTGAGGCGGTCAAGAACGCCATCAGCATCAAGAAGGCTTCCCCGTCCACTGAAGTATACATTTTGCACAAGGACATCCGCACCTATGGTTTCCGCGAGGATCACTACAAGCTAGCTGGAGAGCTGGGCGTAAATTTCATCCGCTTCACCGAGGGCGCGGACCCGAAGGTCGAGAAGCAGGGCGAAGACCTCTCGATCATGGTCGATGACGTCATCCTCGGCGAGACGGTCAGGCTTCAACCCGACTTAGTGGTCCTGAGCACGGGTATACGCCCGAACAATGACAACGAGAAGCTGGCTAAGTTCCTGAAGGTGCCGTTGAGCAAGGACGGCTATTTCCTTGAGGCGCACATGAAGCTCCGTCCATTGGACTTCGCGACGGACGGCATCTACCTCGCTGGGCTGGCACACTGGCCGAAGTTCATGGACGAGACCATCGCCCAGGCTTCTGGCGCTGCCGCAAGGGCCATGACCGTCATCTCGAAGGATTTCACCGAGAGCATCGCGAACGTGAGCATCGTGGACCAGGTCAAGTGCCGGGGATGCGGCAGATGCGAGGCGGTCTGCGAGTACTCGGCCGCGATCGTGCAAGAGGTCTCCCCTGGAGTCTTCAAGTCGACGATCAACCCCGCTCTGTGCAAAGGCTGCGGCGCCTGCGCCGTGGCGTGCTGCAACGGGGCGATCAACTGCCTGAGCTTCACGAACAAGCAGATCCTGGCGATGGTCGATACCTGCCTGGAGGAGGCGACCAAATGAGCGAATGGGATCCAAAGATCGTTGCGTTCTGCTGCAACTGGTGCTCCTATGCAGGAGCGGACCTGGCGGGAGTGAGCAGGATGCAATATCCTCCCAATGCAAGGGTGATCAGGGTCATGTGCACCGGCAGACTGGAACCGGAGTTCATACTGAGGGCGTTCGAGCTCGGTGCCGACGGGGTGCTCGTCGCTGGATGCCACATCGGCGATTGCCACTACGTCTCGGGGAACGAGAGGGCTGTCGAGAAGATTGCCATGACGGCCGAGCTTCTGGATGTGCTAGGGATAGATAAAAGGCGCTTGAGACTGGAATGGATCTCCGCCTCGGAAGGGCGAATTTTCGCCGACACGATGAAGGATTTCGTCGATAAGATCAAGGAGCTGGGCCCAAGCCCTGCCAAGGGGGCGGTCAAGTGACCAAGATCGAGAAGATCATCGAGGACGCAGGAGCGTTCGACTGCGTGGAATGCGGAAAGTGCACCAGTCTTTGCCCAGTGGCGAAGATCAACCCCAACTTCGCCCCGAGGCTCATCGTGGTAAAGGCCCAAGCGGGGATGGAGGACGAGGTCAAAGCGGACAAGGACATCTGGTCATGCGTCACGTGTGAGATCTGCAATGACATGTGCCCCTACGAAGTGGACTTCTCCGGGTTCATCCAAAGGATGAGGGGCGAAGCGGTCGGCATGGGCAATGCTCCGGTCTGCTCCGAGGCGGGAGCGATCCATACCATGCAGCGCCTTACCGGAAAAGGGCAGAAGCAGAACCGGTTGGTCTGGCTGACCGACGATCTGAAGGTGAAGGACAAGGGAGACGTCTTCTTCTTCACTGGTTGCGCATACCAGCTTGGGATACTGTTCAAGGACAAGGCGGAGGAGCTCAAGCGCGTCCCAGCGAGCGTCGTGAAGATACTGAATGCTGCTGGCATCGAGCCGGTGGTGAGCAATGATGAGGTCTGCTGCGGCCATGACCTGATCTGGTCGGGGAACGAGGCAGCATTCAAGGAGTTGATGAAGAAGAATGTCGCCACGATAAAGGCCAGCGGGGCCAAGACCGTGGTGTTCTCATGCGCCGAGGGCTACCGGACCTTCAGCATCGATTATCAGGATTTCCTGGGGGACCTGGACTTCGAGATCAAGCATATCTCAGAATATCTGCTGGATCTCATAAAACAGGGAAAGTTGCAGTTCAAGGATTCCAATGTCAAAGTAACCTATCACGATTCCTGCAGACTAGGAAGGCATATGGGCGTCTACGATCAGCCCCGCGAGATACTGAAGGCGATGAACGTGGAGCTGGTGGAGATGCCGAACATCGAGGAGAAGGCGATATGCTGCGGCGTCAACGCCTTCGCGAATTGCAACGAGGTCTCGAGGAAGATGCAATTGGATAGGTTGTTAGAGGCCAAGGGCACTGATACCAGCGCCATGTTGACCTTCTGCCCGAAATGCCTCATTCACTACAATTGCCTCCTAAAGATGGAGAAGAAACCGGCGGAACTCGAGAAGGCTGATATCAATGTCAGAGATTTCAGCAATTTCATCGCGGAGAACTTGAAGGGGAGCCTATAGATGGAAAAGAACGAGAGCTCAGTATTAGTGATCGGCGGCGGTGTGGCAGGAATTCAGGCTTCCTTGGACCTCGCCGATAAAGGAGTGATCGTGCATCTGGTGGAGAAGGAGCCAAGCATCGGCGGAAGAATGGCCCAGCTGGACAAGACCTTCCCGACCAACGACTGCTCTATCTGCATCCTGGCGCCCAAGATGGCCGATTGCTACGGACATCCGAACATCAATGTCTGGACGATGTCGGAGGTCGTAGGACTTGAAGGGTCGCGAGGCAATTTCAAGGCCAAGGTCCTGAAGAAGGCAAGGTACGTGGACGAGAACAAATGCACCGGCTGCGGAGATTGCCTGGAGAAATGCCCCACAAAGGGCCTCCCCAATGCCTGGGAGCAGAACCTGACCACCAGGAGGGCGGTTTACATGGCCTTCATGCAAGCAGTTCCCAGGGTCGCGATCATCGATCCGGAGCATTGCAGGTTCCTCCTCGAAGGCAAATGCGGGGTCTGCAAGAAGGTCTGCAAGCGAGAAGCCATCGATTACGAGATGAAGGACGTCGAAATGGAATTCAACGTAGCGGCGGTCGTGGTTGCTACAGGCTTCGATGTCTGGGACCCAACCCCATCCACGGAATATGGCTACGGGAAATACCCGAACGTGGTGACAGCAATGGAGTATGAGAGGATCATCAATGCCGCTGGTCCTACGCACGGCCATATCCAAAGGCGATCGGACGGGCTCGAACCGGCGACGATGGCCTATATCCAGTGCGTTGGCTCTCGCAATCTGAAGACCGGTCATCCCTATTGCTGCTCCGTCTGCTGCATGCACTCCACGAAAGAATCGATGTTGACCAGGGAGCACATCGAGGGCATCAAGAGCACCATCTTCTACAAGGACATGAGGGCCTGCGCCAAAGGGTTCAACGAATACGTGGAGAGGAACAAGAGGGACTACGGCGTGGAGTACATCAACTCCGATGCGACGGTCCAAGGCCAGACCGAGAAGGGCAATCCTATCGTTTCATTTGACATCGCGGGGAAGTCCCAGCAAAAGGAGTTCGACATGGTGGTCCTCGCAACGACATTAGTGCCGGCGAAAGGCAACGTGGAGCTGGCGAAGAGGCTGGGCGTCGAGCTGGACGAGTTCCAGTTCTTCAAGTCGAGCGATCGCACCCTCGAACCGATCAGCTCGTCCCGACCAGGGGTCTATCTGGCTGGCTATTGTGCAGGCCCGATGGATATCCCAGAATCTGTGGCCATGGGGTCTGCCGCAGCCGCCAAGGCGATGGAGGCTGTTGTACAGAGGGAGGTATCCCAATGAGTGACGATGAGAAGCGGATCGGAGTGTTCATTTGCCATTGCGGATCGAACATAGCGGGCTTTGTCGATGTTCCCGCCGTAACGGAGTATGTCAAGACCCTTCCTGACGTGGTCTTCGCGACGCGGAACCTATATACCTGCGCGGACGACGGTCTGACCTCGATAAGGGAATCGATCAAGGAGCACAAGCTGAACCGAGTGGTGGTCGCGGCATGCACCCCACGTACTCATGCTCCATTGTTCCAAGGGGTGTGCCAGGAAGCGGGTTTGAACAAATACCTCTTCACCTTCGTCAATATCAGGGACCAATGCTCCTGGGTACATATGAAGGAAAAGGAGAAGGCCACCGAGAAGGCGAAAGACCTGCTGCGGATGGGCGTCGCCAGAGCCAGACTGCTCCAGCCCCAGGAGGAGGCCAGGGTGGGCGTCACTTCGGCGGCGGTCGTGATCGGAGGCGGCGTCGCGGGCATGTCCGCAGCACTATCCATCGCCGACCAAGGATTCCCGGTGCGCTTGGTGGAGAAGGAAAGCGAGCTAGGCGGCTTCGTCCGACAGCTAAGCTCGATCTACCAGGACAGAAAGGATGCCGGGTCGGTACTGAAATCGATTATCGATCGGGTGAAGGGCAATCCAAACATCGAGCTGTTCCTGAACTCGGAGGTCACAGCGGCCGAAGGGTTCGTCGGCAACTATGATATCGTCATCGACACCAAGGGAAAGGAGCGGAAGGACAAGGTCGGCGTGATCGTTCTGGCCACGGGGACGAAGGAATACATTCCGAAGGGCCTTTATGGCTATGGGCAGAGCCCGAACATCGTCACCCTCACCGAGTTCGAAGGGCTGGTGAAGGCAAGGAAACTGCCGAAGATGAGCAGCATCGCATTCATCCAATGCGTGGGCGCAAGGGGCCAGGACAAGACATACTGCTCCAGGATCTGCTGCAACGTCTCCCTGAAGAACGCCATGAACCTGGCGGAGAACTACAAGAACGTGCTCGGCCTGGAGGAGGCCGGCGCCGCGACCGAGGCGGCCACACCCATGGAGGCACCGGCCGAGGGCGGCGAACGAAGGCGCGGTCGCAGGGGAAGGAGAGGAGGAGCGGAAGGGAGTGAAGAAGAAACCACCTTGGCGGGACCGAAGCTCGAGATCGTGATCTTCAACCGGGACATCATGGCCTATGGGATCGAGCACGAGCTCACTTATAACAAGGCCAGGGAGAAGAGGGTCCGCCTGGTGCGATACACTCCCAAGAACCTTCCTCAAGTGAGCGTGGAGGACGGCAAGCTGGTCATCGATTATTATCACGAAACGCTGCAGATGCAGCGGAAGATGAGCCCGGACATGATCGTCCTTGCAACGCCATTGACGGCGCAAGCGGACGCCAAGGACATCTCCATGATGCTCAAGGTGCCCGTCGGGCAGGATGGGTTCTTCCTAGAGGCGCACGTCAAGCTGAGGCCGGTGGACTTCGCCACGGATGGCATATATGTCTGCGGGACCTGCAAAGGGCCGGCGGACATAACGGAGGCGGTCTCCCAGGGCATCGCGGCAGCCTCCAGGGCTTGCATCCCGCTGGCGCGGGGGTATGTCCAGCCGGAGGCGCTGAGCGCGTACGTCGACAGCGACGTCTGCAGCGGCTGCGGGACCTGCATCGAGGTTTGCCCGTTCAGCGCCATCAGGAAGAACGAGCAGGGGAAGGCCGAGGTCACGATCGCCGCCTGCAAAGGCTGTGGCAACTGTGGCGCCACCTGCCCGGAGAATGCCATATTCATGAACTGCTATTCGGACGAGCAGCTGCTCGCCGAGGCCAAGGCCGCCTTGCAGGAGGTGAAGGGATGAGCGATTTCGAGCCGAAGATCATCGTCTTCCTCTGCAATTGGTGCTCCTATGCCGGAGCGGACCTGGCCGGTGTGAGCAGATACCAATATCCGACGAACATCAGGGCGGTCCGGGTCATGTGCAGCACCCGGATAAGCGCGCACATCGTCCTGGAGCTCTTCAAGGAAGGCGCGGACGGCGTCATGGTCAGCGGCTGCCACATCGGCGATTGCCACTACATCAACGGGAACTTGTTCACTGAGAGAAGGGTGAAGCTCGCCGAGGAACTGCTGAAGCTCACGGGCGTCGAACCTGGAAGGCTGAGACTGGAATGGGTGTCCGCCGCCGAGGGCGAAAGATACTCCCAGGTGATAACGTCGTTCGTAAAGCAGGTGAAGGATCTTGGACCAACGCCTGTGCTGAAGGACCCGAAGCTGGCGACGAGGCTGGAGGCGGCGGTGGAGGCTGCCAAGAGCTTCAGGTCGAAGACCTTGACCAGCAAAGAGGTAAAGCTCACCGGGAAGGGGAATGTGTACGAGGAGGTGCTCGACCCGAAGAAATACGACCTCATCATCGAGAGGGCGATCGAGGACGAGTACCAGAAGAGCCTCATCCTGACATTGAGCAATCATGAGGCGCGTTCGGTCAAGGAACTGGCGAAGGAGATGGGGCAGCCGACCGACCAGATATTGGATCACGTGGTGGCATTGAGAGCGAAGAACATGCTCGCCCTGGACCACATAGAAGGAACGACCCCGAAGTACAAGGCGATGGTCGGAGGTGCTTGAAATGACGGAAAAGATAGGCGCAGTGATGGTCGTAGGCGGAGGCATCACCGGCGTCCAAACCGCATTAGATCTGGGAGACTCAGGCTTCAAGGTATATCTTCTTGAGAAGAAGGCGAGCATCGGGGGAACGATGGCCCAGCTGGACAAGACGTTCCCGACCAACG
>PMBU01000067.1 GCA_003153895.1 Methanomassiliicoccaceae archaeon
AAGCAAACCTTTGAAGGATGATAACTGGCGGAGGCTGAGACGATCAACCAAAAAGACAGACTGTTCAGCGTGCTGAACCTGGAGGAGGTGGACCAGATTCCTTGCGTCAGCCCTTTGCAGACCGGCACCATAGACCTAATGAAAGCGAGCGGGGCCTACTGGCCCGATGCGAACAACGATCCCAAACTCATGGCCACTTTGGCCAAGGCGGCTCATACCCTCGCCGGGATCGAGAGCGTCCGGATCCCGTTCGACGTCTCGGTCGACGCCACCGCTTTTGGCGCACTGACGGGAAAGGAAGCCATAGACCGCCAGCCGGCCATACTGAAAGCGCCGATCACCTCTCCTGAGCTGTTGGAGAGGGCGGCAGTGCCCGATCCGCTGAGGGCGGGCCGAGTCCCGGTAGTTCTGGAAGCGGTCAAGATCCTGTCGTCCGAGATGAAGGAAGTGCCGGTAATCTGCGCCATTGTGGGGCCGTTCATGCTAGCGGGGCAATTGCGAGGCAGCCAGGAAGCGATCATGGACGTGGCAATGAAGCCGGATTTCATAAAGGGCATACTGGAGAAGGCGACGCAGTTCGGCATCGCCTACGCCCATGCTGCCATCGAGGCGGGAGCTGACATCGTGGCCATCATCGACGCCACCTCCAGCGGCGACGTGCTCGGTCCGGTGCAGTACGCTGAGTTCGCCCTGCCGTACCACAAGCGCCTCACGGACGCCATCCGGGAGGCGGAGGGCTATTCCATCCTTCACATCTGCGGCAAGACCGCCAAGAACATGCCTTACATGATGCAAAGCGGTGCCAATGGCATCTCCGTGGACCAGCAGATGGATATCGGCTGGGTCAAACAGCAGCTCAAAGGGAAGGTGGCCACCATCGGGAACGTCAGTCCTACCTCCACCCTGCTCTTCAAGAAACCCGAGGTCGTCGTGTCGGAGACCAAGCGTTGCATTGACGCTGGCACGGACGCGGTGGCCCCTGGCTGCGGATTTGCCCCGGAGACGCCATTGGCCAATATGAGAGCGATGGTGGAAGCGACGCATAGATACGGCAAGAGGGCGTGAGATGGGCTGATCACATGGCTGAGAGATACGGCATCGCCATTGACATAGGCACCAGCGGGCTGCGGGCGCAGAGCATCGACCTAGCGGACAAGAGGGTCATCGCCACCGCCATCACCCTCCGACACCCCCTGCCGGGCGCGAACGTTATGGACCATCTGCACTTCGCCATCGACGTCGGCCAGGATTTTGCGCACGGGCTGATCATCAGAGCACTGAACCAGCTGCTGGCGAAGATCGCCATCGACCTACGCAAGGTGGAGCGGGTGGCGGTGTGTGGCAACCCCATCCAGCTGTCGCTTTTCCAAAACATGGAAATCCGGGACCTAGCCTATGCCGGGGATAGGGCCAAGGCGAAGCTGGGCGTGGAGAACGTCCGGCGCGATGCCTGCGTAATCAAGGCTGGAAGCCTTGGACTCTCGCTGAACCCAGAGGCGGACGTCTATGTCCCGCCGGCGGTCAAGCATGAGATCGGTGCGGACGCACTGGCCATGATGTACGAGACCGATTTCCTAAAGACCGAGGGCATCGCCATGGTCACTGATTATGGCACCAACGCCGAGATGGCGCTCAAGGTGGGCGACGACATCTTCACCGGTTCGGCCGCGGCCGGACCAGCCATTGAGGGGCAACACATCAAGAAAGGAATGCTGGCCGCCCCGGGGGCCATCTCCGATGTGGAGCTCATCCCCGGTACGGCGCACTGGCGCACCTTTGCGCTGGACGACCACATGATCACCAACACCTCCGACAGCATCGACCCCTTGACCGGGGACGTAGTCGCTCCGGGAGCGGTCCGGGTCAAAGGCATCACTGGCACGGGTGTAATCGCCCTGGTCTCTACCGGGCTGGACACAGGGCTGATGAGGCCGGGGAAGATGCTCACCCCGCAAAAGGTGGTGCGGCTGCAGGGGGGCATCATCTTCGATGAGGAGGACCTCGTTGAGGTGGGGAAGACCATCGCCGCCTTCACGGCCGGGCATATCACGCTGGCCACGGAGTGCGGCATCTCTCTCAAGGAAATCCGCTCCATGTACATGTCCGGAGCTTCTGGCACCTATATGAGCTCGCCCAAGGCCGCCCGGATCGGCCTGGTGCCGGGAACGGTGCAGAGGACGGTCCAGGCCGGGAACACCTCCTTGGCCATGGCCCGCGACCTCGTCCGAAACCCAGAGCTGCTCGATGTATTACAAAGCACCGCCAACTCGATCCGCGCGCGCCATATCATGTTCGCCAATTCCAAGGTCTTCGAGAACGCCTTCGCGGTGGAGCTGGGCGTGTGGACACAAGGCATGTCCTTCGAGGGCGAGGATAAGATGTTGAAGCATTTCGGGCTCGAGCCGCGTCCCCCGCTAAACCGTAACATCGAGGTCATCAAGCTGGTGCAGCGCGACATCCAGGATTTAGGGGCGGAAGGGCTCACCGTGGTGGAAGACATCGGAATCGACCTGATCGGCGAGCCAGAAGGATGCATTGGCGACGCGCGCTGCGTGAAAGCTTGCCCGGAGGACGCCATCTGCGTCGGGAAGGCAGGGGAGCTATGGAGGGTGGTCATCGCCTCAGACAAGTGCATGGGCACCGCCTGTCGCCGCTGCGAGAGGGCCTGTAAGTTGAGGGTGTTGAGGTTGGAGAAGCTCAGAATCGCCGAGGACGGATGAGATGGCGACACGATCTAACTTCGATAGAACCTTGGCTATAGTCGGTTGTCGCCTGTTCGAGGACGAACTGGTCCACTTGCTCAACGAGGACAAGGACGTGAGGACGATACTCGTCGTCGACGATCAGGAATCCCAGGACCTGAGGTTGAAGCTGAGCCGAAAGGGAGCGGGTGCGAAGATTGTCCTCGTCAAGGAGGACCAAATAATTCAACTCAAGAGACCAAAAGGCTACTCCGTTCTAGTCTGGGTGAAGCCGATGGCCTTGCACCAGAAGCCGGAGAAGCTCAGGGAGGACGTCGTGGGCACCTTGGGCAAATTGGGCGAGATAAGCGACTCCATCCTCCTCTTCTATGGCCTCTGCGGCAACGCCTTCAGGCACATCGAGAGGGACATTAATGCCTCCCAGATTCCGGTTGTCATCCTCCGTGATGCGAAGGGACAGATAGTGGATGATTGCATTGGCTGCGTCCTTGGTGGGACGGATGAGTACTACAACCAGCTGCGGAAGTCGGCGGGCACATTCTTCCTCACGCCGATGTGGGCGGCGAACTGGCGCGAGCTGTTCCACAAGGTGCAAATATTGCCGGACCCGAACGATGTGGAGGGAGCCAGGTACATATTTAAATGCGTCGGCTATAAGAAGGTTGTGAAGATGGAGACTGGCCTGGGGGACGAAGGGGAGTTCGATCGCCACGTGGAAGAGTTTTCGAACCTCTTCGATTTCGAGAAGGGGACGGTCAAGTGCACCCTGAGCGTTATCGTGAAATCATACGAAGAAGCCAAGAAAGGTGCCTTGGAGCCTACTTCCTGATCTTTCCCAACCATTCGAAGTATGAACCGCGGGTAGTATCGAAGACCCCCACCACGGCGATGACCTTATTGTTGCGTATCAGGGGGACGGCTAGCACCGGGCACCCGCGGTACTTCCCCGCTTTGGACATCCTCCTAACGACCCTGCCCTTCCTTAGCGTCTCCTCCAAGACCGGACCGGTGAAGTTGGTCTCGATTATCCTGCCATCTTCGCATCTCACCCCATAATGATTCTTTGTTCGCATGGTGACTGGCAGTCGGCCCACAAGCTCATGGATGGTCAGAGCAATGCATTTGATATCATCTTCTTCATAGTCGTCCGAGAATAGTCGCCCATCCTTTAGCCTGTTGTAATCGGGGCCTTCTATCAGCTCTAGTGCCGCAGTTACGGCCCCCTTCTCAGCTTCCTCAGGGCTAGAGCCGCTCCCGATGATCATGACATCCCCATCTTCCACATTGAAGAGCGTCTTCAGGGGTTTCACCGCATCTTGATCAGGAAACTGATCATCATCGGGGAAGACGATCTTACCGTTCCTTGCCACGAGCACCAAGGCACTCTTGGCTCCCGCGCTCACGGCAATATCCCTCTCCTCGATCCCGGTCCCTATCTTCTTAGCAGTGCCTTTAGCCAGTACGGCGCAATTGATACCGGTCGAAAGTCCTAACAGTTGAAGATCGATCGATCTGACATCGGTCTCATCGAACTTGTCACAACCTTTTGGGGTTAGGACGGCACCCCGCTTGCTCAACTGCACACAGCCCTCCTTGGTCATTCGCTCCAACAGCGATCGCACGCTACCTTCTCCTAGGTTCATGCGGGAGGCGAGGGTCCTCCGTCCCATCGGCCCCTCATTCTTCAGTAGCGTATAGCATTTCCAAATATGGTAGTGAGTGTATTTTGGCCTAGGGCCCTCATGGACGTAGGTATCAAAGGTAAGCCGCATTCATAGATGATTCCGCCTTCAAGGCTTATTATTCTAGCGCTCATGATCCGATCACGTTTCAAGGCACTATTGGAGAAATACTGAAGAAGTCTTTCGATTTGAACCAATGACCATTGTGGCGATGAGAGCAATCGAATATCCGGATCGGACGAGGTGGAGTCCTGGATGGGAACCCGACAACCACCATTCGTTCAACATACTCAGAATGGCAACAGGTCCGAACCTCTCCGCTTTTCTCGACAGATAGAAAAGGAAAGAGTTTCGCCGTCCGAAGGCCTCGGTGCAAAATCAATTTAATTGAAACCAAAAATTATTAATCCGGATGAGCATGGCTTCGCTTCCCGACGGATATATTCCTTCAAGACGACATGCATTATGCTCGAATCGGAGTTTGAGCCACAAGTTGAGAGTCTGTGAAGAAAGAATCCATGATATCTGTCGAGAAATTTACCAGCATCTATTTGCATCCCATGGCCAGATTAATTGCAGGTGAATTAAATCGATAGCGAGACAATTGCAATAGTCTTCTGGGAGAAACGATGCTGGGCTCAGCCGAGACCACGCACATGCTTAGCCAGATGACGAAAATTAAAATTCAATTCTTAAGGTATAATGCAGAGCCAGCTCTTCAAACCCTTTCCACTCCTTATTTTGAATTGGTTTGCAATAAGTCAAATGCTACCAATTTGTTCTTGTCAGTATATTTGCCTAAATCTGTGGAAATGTAATCCAACCTTGAAAATTCAATTATCTGTCCACGCACCAGGGTGGGGGGTATAGTATATAATTCCTGAAAACGACCCTGCTATTTTGTATTACGGTTTCTATCCGAATTATGTGGCAATAATCTTCCAATCTTTGTTGTTCTGGTATCTGTGAATCACACAACTTTAAACGCTTTAACATTAATTCATTNNAATTCATTGATAGCTTTTTACCGCTCATTGGTGCCACAGAAAAATGCCAGACAAAGAAACAACTTATTGTCAAACGTTTGTTGTTCCCTTATTTCCTTCAACGATGTCTTTTGCCCTAATGTTGGGGTTGTGGTATCTTCTACGTTTGGCAGTTTTCTTCCCGTACTGTATGGCTTCTGCGGGGCACCATTGGACGCAAGCTAGGCATCGTTCGCAGTGATGCTGCCAAGCGGGCTTTTTGTTTACGAGCTTTATGTTTTGAACTGGGCAGATCTCGCTGCAAAGACCGCAGCTAGTACACTTCTCATTCACCGTGAATTTCTCGTCGAATTTGGCTGCCCTCCTATAGTAAAGTCGGCTGCCGATTTTGCTTATGTGAATGCCTGACCTTGTGAGGGGCCGAATTTCCTTTTTTGCGATTGCGTTGGCTGTTTCCTCTATTGTGCCGTCGGCTTCTTCCAATATTTTGTGCGTTTCTTCAGTTGACGGCATGTCGAATTTGAGGATATAGTTGCCAGGCAACTTTATTCCCTCTGTATAAGATAACTGTGTGCCTTTGGATTGTAGAGCTTCATTAAGCATGGCTAATGTGCCTTGTTTGGACCCGCCATAATTTGCTACTGCGAAACAGTAGGTTCCGGGGCGTATGTTGAGTTTTTCAGCGAATTGCATGACTATTCTTGGTAATCCCCGGTAATAGACGGGAAAGACGAAACCCAAGTTTTCCTCTGAGCCGCCGACTGGTTGGATTGGTGGCGGTCTAGCCATGGATTTGATTTGGCAATTTCCGATTTTTGTCGCCAGTTGGCGTGTGAGGTATAGTGAGTTGCCTGTTCCTGAGAAATAATAAATTGTGGTTGCCATGTTTGGTTCTCCATGCCTCCATTTGTAATGGTTTTTCAATCTTTCTTTCCGCGATCAATGGAGTGGAAATAGCCATCCAATCCCAGTTCGTTTGCAACGGCTTTCGACAATATATCAACACCTTTAGTATACAACTCTATAGCATTTTCCGAATCAAGTCGGACTATCATCTTGGAGAAATCGAGCGAGAAACCGATTTTCTTCGACAATGATCCCATGTCCTTTTCGGTTATCTTCGATACCATAGCCTGCCGATCCTCATCCCCAAGTTCGTTATCGCTATCGAACAACTCACCGACATCAAAGCGCACTTCGCCATCCTTCCAATCCAACATTAATTCAATGAAATCACCGATTGGACCAGTTATAACAAATATAGGTGCATCGGACAATGACCTTACAATTCGCTCGGAACTTCTTTCAACCCAGCGGGAAAAATCAGTATCAATGCCTAGGTCATTTATCGATTGGAATTTGGGGGCAGGATCCTCGGGATTCTCGATTCCCGAATCGACTTCCGATTAATTCTGCATTAGGATCGTGTCGAACACATGCTTCTCTGCGCGTCTAAGATGCTCTCCAGCCGTCGTCTTGTCCATCTCCAACGCTTTGGCGATGTCTTCGGTCGATCCCTTCCGTGGTATTTCATAGTACCCGATGGCGTGAGCCAACCTGAGCACGCGCATCTGCTGCAGCGTCAGCTCGTTCAATGGCGATGCACTCTCGACCCTCACGCTTCTGAGCCGATCAATCTTGACCCGAATGTTCGCCTGCATCAACCCGTCTAATAACCTGCGGAAGGCTTCCGTCTCGGCGACTATGACGAACCGGATGGTGTTCCCGGCAATCACCGGCGTCTGCAGCAGGTCGATTGAAGCCCCTTCCATCGACCTGATGAATTCAAAGAGCCTGGATTCCTCAGGCCCAGTCGCACCGCCGTCTCCCAACCATCTTCCTGCAACTCGCAGGAACACGTCCCCGGACCTTTCCTCGCTTATCATCTTCACGGAGAGGCCGTCCGAGCGGCTGCTACGTGTCGCTTCCGAATTGTAAGCTCCCCAATTCTTTTCAGACATCCTGCAGAGGAAGACGAACCGTTCGCCGTTCAGCTTCAGCACGTGCACTGCCTGGGCATGCTGGACGATGCGCGTCGGGAACCGTATGATGTCGTCATCAGTAAGCTGAATCTCGAAAGCTAGCTCCTGCATATTCACCGACCCGATACCAGACAGGTGCGGTATAAGATTTATGCTGGATTCGGAAATTAGGGACATCCCATGCCTGACGATTCGAACGGGTCGGAAGTGAGAGGAACTGGGCGGCTGAAGCCTCTGATCCAAATCGCGCTCATAGTCGGCCCATTCCTCAGCATGATGGATTCGAGCGTCGTGAACGTGGCGCTTCCATTCATCTCCGGCGACTTCAACAGCTCTCTGACGGACGCGCAATGGATCCTCAGCGGGTATCTGCTCGCCCTTGCGGCGGTTCTCCCGGCTAGCGCTTTCCTTTCTAAGAGATACGGTGCTGGCAGGGTCTATATGTTGAGCATAGTCGGTTTCACGCTCGCGTCCCTGCTCTGCGCCCTGTCCTCGAATCTCGACTCGCTCATCGTCACCCGTTTCGCCCAGGGCGCGATGGGCGCCCCTTTGGTCCCAATCGCCATGGACATGCTCTTCGGCGGGAGCGCCGAGCGGAAGGAGGGGGCATCGATGATGCCTACGCAGATATCGCCCCTGCTCGGGCTCGTGCTATTCCTCGCTCCAGCGCTTGGACCGACCCTGGGAGGCTACCTGGTCGCTTATGCCGGCTGGCAGAGCATCTTCCTGATCAATGTGCCAATCGGCTTCGTCTCCGTCCTGCTCGTCTACCACTACCGCCATGAATTGGGAGACGCCACCGCTGACTCTTCAGCGAGGTTCGACATGATCGGCTCCTTGCTTATATCAGTCGGACTGGTGCTGGTGATCTATGCTGCATCGGAAGGCCCCCTAGTCGGATGGCTCTCGTCTCAGACCCTGCCCTTCCTTGTAACAGGTCTGGTCCTTATCGTCGCATACGTCGTTTGGGCGCTCAGAAAGGAACACCCAGCCGTCAATCTGAAACTCGTTAGGAGCTCGCAGACCGCGCTCGCCTTGACCATAAGCATACTGGCCGCAGTGGTCCTCTTCAGCGTCCTCTTCCTACTGCCCGTGTTCATGGAATCTGTCCAGGGCATCTCCGTTATGGATACTGGGCTTGCCCTCCTTCCCCAGGGTCTGGCGACGGGCATAGGAACAGTGGTCGGCGACCGAATCTCACGGAGGACTGGGATAAGGTTTACAGTCATCCTAGGGATGGCAATACTAACCGCAAGCACCGCGGGACTTCTCGCACTGAACGCCTCGACCTCGGCCTGGGTCATCGCCGGAATTCTAACCGGTAGAGGGCTCGCGCTAGGCCTCACAATACAGCCGCTGCTAATTGACACGATCGGCCGGCTGTCCGGGAAGGAGATACCTGACGGGAACACATTGTTCAACGTCTTTCAAAGGCTTGGCGGCACGGTCGGGATCTCACTGCTTTCGACGTACTATCAGCTTCGCGTGCAGTTCCACCTAACGGAAGTGCTGCAGCAATACGGAATCACCGTCCCAATCAATTCCGTCGGACAGGGTGGTTCGCTTCTCTCGACACTGCCAGCTGCTGTTCAATCGCAGCTCGTCAACGCCGAGGTGAGTGGGTTCCAGGAAACGATGATGGTTCTTGTTGCAGTAACCATCGTCGGCTTAATCCTCGCATTCTTCATCAAGAACTCACGCTCGAAGGAAGAGTAGAACGAATCTGCTTCAGCACTCTGGCCATTCGGCGAGCCTTATAGNNATAATCTGGACAATAAGCCGATAATCGGGTTTGCCAGCCAATGAAATAATGACTAATTCCTTATTAAGGTTGCATATTTATAGCATCAGAATATCATAATGCCAGGCGAAACTCTTGACCGTTGTCAGCATTGAGGAGGTCGTATCAGCCCTGAATAACACCTTGGGTAGGAAGGGCATGACCAGGGAGGACAACGAGAGATTGGCTGAATATTTGATGAGCTTTTTCGGTTATTCCGATGAGGTCATTGATAATCTTTTAACAATGGCTGATAGGGATGTCTTTTANNAGTTATATGCTTGAGGAAGAAGGCTTTCTCACTAACTACCAAGAGGAAGCCCACCTTACCAAAGGTGAATTGTGGCGAGTCCATTATTGGATCCTGAAAAAAGGCCAGATCTTGCGAATGGCACAACGCGAAGAAGAGGTCCAGCTGAGGAAGGACGACAACTCGGCAGTTTATGATGAGGTATCTGAGGAGATGTGGAACAGTCACAAATAGAACTTCATAATTGACCTTTGAGAATATGACCTAAGTCAAATTTCGTATCGCTCTGAATCAGAGAAAAAGGAATGGCCCAATTAACCCCGTCCGAACCTCACCGCATCTCATCCAAAAAAGGAAAGTGAGAGAATGGGTCGGTCCCCTTGCAGGAGCCTCTGTTCCAAGAGCTCAAGTCAAGGGGAGCTATTATTCTCATTTCACGAAGTAGAATATAATAATTTAGATGCTTCTCTTTCAAAAAAATCGACAATATCTCTTTAGATAATAAGCTGGCATCATTATCTAATTGGATAATACTAGGATATTCTCAGCCAGTAAGTCCGCAATTATAGCGAATCCCAGTCTAACC
>PMBU01000110.1 GCA_003153895.1 Methanomassiliicoccaceae archaeon
CCTTGCTCAATGAGAGCACGCCGACTTCGGCAACCGCACCTAAAAGCACGGAGTTGCCTGCCAAGGAACTGCCGACACTCTTCGCCAACGATGTGGCATCGAAAGCTAGAACGCTCAAGCCAGCTTTTCTGGCATTACCGATTAGTTCATCGGTGGATGGGTATTCCACTCCACCAGATGTGACCGACATCGGCACGACGCTCGACGTGTCGCTGATGATCTTCGTGGAGATCTTGGCGAACGGTAAGGACCGATACATTTCCACTGGCTCGAATGCTATTATCACGTCAGCCCCTCCCAGCGGGATGAGCGGGCTCAAGACATCATCCCCGAATCGGACGATTGCCGAGACGGAGCCTCCTCTTTGGGCCATCCCATGCACCTCGGACATCACAACGTCATGCCCTTGACATAGGGCGCATTCTCCGATCACACGCGCCGCGAGCAGGACGCCCTGGCCCCCCACCCCGACCAGAAGGACGTTGCACTTCATCCAATCACCCCGATGGCCTGTTTCGGGCAAACTTGGGCACAGCAGCCACATCCAGAGCAGGCCTCGGCCAATATCCGGACCTTCTTGCCGTCGAGGGCGAGAGCAGGACATGTGAACTGCACGATGCAGGTCTTGCATCCCACACACTTCTCCGCCTGGACCTGGAAAGTCATCGGTTTGCTCGCGCCTTTCTTCTTGTTCGCCAAGGGGCAAACATGCCTGGAGATGACGACAGACAGTGTGTCCGATCCCAGGACTTTCGAGAATACCTCCGAAGTTTCCTTGATGTCATACGGGTCGACAGTATGAACGTCCTCCACCCCACATCCCCTGACCACGGCTTCGATATCTATGCATTTGCAGGCAATCTCCTTTGACCTGCCGATCCCAGGGGTCGGCTGATGCCCGGTCATCGCTGTCGTCCCGTTGTCCAATATCACCAGGAGGAAGCGGTGATCGTTGAAGACCGCGTTCACTATGCCTGGAATCCCGGAATGGAACAAAGTCGAATCGCCGATGTACGCGACGACCTTATCCTCGATCGATTGAGAGAACCCAGATGCTGCGCCGACGCTCGACCCCATGCAGAGCAGATAGTCCGCCATGCTCATTGGGGGGTTCACTCCAAGAGTATAGCAGCCTATGTCAGTGCTGAAGACCGCCCTTCGCTTGCCAAGCGCTTTGCGAACGGCATAGAAGGTGGCGCGATGGGGGCACCCGGCGCACAATACTGGAGGACGAGGCGGCAGCTTGACCTCGGCGATCTCGATCGTCTTCTCTGGAAGATCTGTCTCCACCACCCCTTTGAGACCACGTAGGGTGTCCGGCGAATATTCGAATGCGAACGGGAGATGCCCAGATAATTTGCCTATGACCTTCAGCTTAGGATTGACGGCCTTTGCGAGCCGAATGATGTCCTGTTCCAGAATGGGGCTCAGTTCCTCAGCGACTATCACCGTCTCGAGTCCCGCGATGAATAGCTCGATCTTTCGCTCGGGGAGTGGGTAGCTGAACCCAAGCTTGAGCAATTTAACGCCTTTCAAATGCTCACGCACGTAAGTATAAGCTACTCCAGATGTGATCACTCCCACCTTGCCTTCGCCGCTGACTATGTTCAAAGGGCTCTCCTCTGCGATCGCGGCAGTGACCTTCATCCGGTCGAGCTGCTGCAGACGCTCCCTTCGAGCGTTCGCCGGAACTAGGACGAAACGAGATGGGTTCTTCTCGAAGCTGCCGATGGACTTGGCTTGCTTTACATTCCCTATCGCCACGATCCCTCGGGCATGGTTCACCCTAGTAGAGGTACGGACAACGACTGGCACTTCCAACTTCTCCGACAGTTCGTAAGCTTGGATCAGCATCGAATGAGCTTCAGCCGGTGTCGACGGCTCGAACATCGGTAGCAATGCCAACCGAACATAGTATCTTGAATCCTGTTCGTTCTGGCTGCTGTGTAGCGAAGGATCATCCGCGGTCAGGACGACCATACCCGCCCGCACACCGTTATATCCCAGGCTGACGAAGGGGTCGCTAGCAACGTTGAGACCGACGTGCTTGAAGAAGACCAGAGAGCGGAGCCCGGAGACTGCTGCTGCGGCTGCCACCTCCAAGGCGACCTTCTCGTTGGTGGAGATCTCGAAATAGAGCCCAGTTTCGTGCTTTCTGGCCTCGAGCACTGCCCCGATTTCAGACGACGGCGTACCTGGATAAGTGGAGGCGACTGATACTCCAGCTTCCAGACAAGCCTGTGCGATCGCCTCGTTCCCCAACATCAACCGTTTCTCTTCTCGGACAGATTCGGCTTGGATGAGATGCCCCCTTGCTGATTTATCAACTTCGCGAAGCGCAAGATCGGCATTCGAATGCCGATCGACCATCGAATCACATGCGCTCGGCGTGTGGATGAACTAGGTCCCCTGATGATATTGGACCTCTTAATCTTGGCGACTGCATCCTCTGGATTCGTTTGCCGAAGAGGAAATGGCGGCGCCATATTCCGTCGCGATTTGACCCGCTCTTCACGGAAAAGGCATAAGAGCACAACCCCTGTAGGTGGAGGATGACCTTTCACTACCTTTTATTCCGGGCTTTCTGCCAAGCCACCGAGGACGAGAAGAAGGTCATTTCGGCGATTGAATTCGTTACGGGGTCCGAGGACATCTCAGTCACGAGATCTCAGGGCTTTCACGGAAACCCAATATTGGTCCTCGAAACGGAAGTGAAATCGAAGAAGCGAATCGATTCGGTCTTCCAGAACCTGGACCACCAGCAACTCCAAGAATTGAGGGACACACTTGGATCGAGGTTGGACGACGACGGCAATTTCTTCTTCCGGCTGGATAAGCAGGCCGCATTCGAAGAGAGGATAGTCCTGACGACTCAAGACGACGTGATTGCCGTCAAGGGCAAAGTGAAGGCTTACCCTAACAATCGAGAGAATGCCATGAAGGTGCTTGTCGATTACCTTGATGACCGGCTTTCGAAATAATGCCGAAATCCCTATCATGATTCTTTCTTCAGCGCATTCAAGCTTGAGAGCAAAGGAAACTATAATTTCTCTTCTCATTGAGAGGGCGAAACCGCAGGAGGCGTCAAGTTTTAATTAGACCGGGGGATATCAGCCGCTTAGGCAGGGGTAGCCAAGCTTGGCCAACGGCGTAGGACTTAGGATCCTATCCTTAGTGGTCCGTGCGTTCAAATCGCACCCCCTGCACCATGATTTCTTCACAAACCGCACATATTTGATCAGAAGGACTTCATAGAGAATGAGTCACACCAGAATCGTTATTGTTTTGGCTGTCTGCCATTTATTATCTCAAGGATGCGATTTGTCTCCAGTTCTTGGATTTCTTCTACTGTCATCCTGCCGCCCGCCTTTCTAATCTTCACTATCTCGCTGGATGGGTTTGTGAAAACGAATAGGTTGATGCTCTTCACCGTTCCATCCTTGAACTTGTATCTGTACGCGAGCGGCAATCTAGACGATTGCATGAACTCACTTATGCTAATGTCTTGATCGATATCCTGCCCCTCGAAAACATGAAGGCACATTTCCAAGGCGAATTTGCCGAAGGCAAGAATGTTGATTTCAGCTTTCCCTAGATATCGCAACTCAGCGATGAAATGCTCCTCGCATTTCGTTGCTGCTCTCCGCCATTCTTTGTTGATATCCTTGTCGCCGGCAGATGGGATGCATTTCAAGGCATGTGTCAGGTAGACTCGGTCGCCGGACGGATCGAAGTTTCCGAATATTTGGATAACCTTTGTCAACGGGTTGGCATTCTNNACCTTGGTCAACGGGTTGGCTTTCCTGCACTCTTCGCTATTTGGCTGAGCCTGCTTGCAAAGCAAGGCAAGTCTTTGTTCCGCCGACTGAGGAGTTGCCATCGACCGGAGCCAATATCCCGGTTCCTGAGAAAGGATGAGGAAATCCACCAGGGCCTGCGACTTGGACCTAGCAAAAATCAGGGGAATTTTCGACTGATCCCGAGGGCATCCGATGCACCTGGCTTTTACGCGAGCTCTTACTTCCTCCCAGGACTCGCTCTCGGGGTATGCCACGAGAGCATATTGTGAATGAGTAATAAAAACCGTTACGATCTCTCTTCGTTGAGACTGCGAAAAAAATTGTATCCTCAATCTGAGCGCTCATAGCTTTCTTGCTTGATCAGACTTCAGACGGATTTGAATCAGCCTGGTTTCTCTAATTTTAGCTATATCGGGGTGAAAAGATGCTCTTTGGATCAACTCGTCTTTTTGGCGACCCTCTCCGCGCGACAGTCGGACTTGAGTATCTTCTCCGCATGGACGTTATCCTCATCCTTGGTAATGCTGAAACCCCTTGTCTCCAGCAGGTGAGTCATTACACCATTGGAGTACACTATCTCCGCGTATACCCTCTTTACTCCCTTGTTCTTGGCAATTTCAAGGACGTAGTCGGTCAATTTGTTGCCGAGCCCCCGGTTCTGCCATGCATCGGCCACGAGGATAGCGAACTCTGCGGATTCATTATAGGGATCGGCGATGAACCTGACGACCCCGGCCATTTTCTCCTTGCCACCCTCATTGACTATAGCAACGATCGCCATCTCCCTGTCATAATCGATCTGAGTGTATCTTATCACGAGCTCGTGGGTGATGTCCTTCAA
>PMBU01000045.1 GCA_003153895.1 Methanomassiliicoccaceae archaeon
CAGAATTGATTGTTATCTCAGGAATTACTAAGATATATGTTACACCGAGCTGCACAGTTAAAGCGCTAGACGAAGCCAGTGCTATAATTGAAGAAAAGGAGTTCGTCCTCATTGTTGGTAGGTCGGGCAGCGGCAAGTCCACCTTGCTAAGTGTGCTTGGTGGCCTCACTCGACCATCCGAAGGAAAGGTAGAGCTTAATGGTCGGGACATTTGGAAGATGGATGATGCCGAATTATCCAAGGTGAGGAGTGGTGAGATCGGTTTCGTATTCCAGTTCCCCGGCCTTATGCCTACGCTCAACACCCTTGAGAATGTGATGCTACCTGCAATGTTCTGTGAGAAAAAGACGGATGTGGCGAAGCGTGCTGAAGAACTGCTCGTATCTCTAGGTTTGGGGGACAAGCTCGCGTCATACCCGCATCAGCTCTCTGGTGGAGAATTGAAGCGAGCGGCCATTGCAAGAGCCCTGCTCAATGATCCAAGCATCATCCTCGCCGATGAGCCGACAGGGGACCTAGATGCAGACACCGAGATAGAGATCATGGAACTATTTCGGGAGATCAACAAGAAGGGAAAGACGGTGATCATGGTCACTCACAATCCTGACCTTTCGACATATGCATCGAGGGTGTTCCGGATGGCGAAGGGGAAATTGAAAATTGAAACGGGACCACTGGCAATTTGATTCGACCATCGAAAAACCGAAAGGAAATCGAAAACATTGAAATATCTGGGGCTGGTTTATTTAACATATGAAAGTCACATCGATTGCTATCGTGGGGATAATCCTTGTGGCGGCAGGAGTCTTCGCCGCCGTCGGACCATGGACAGTGGTCCCGGTCTGTGAGGCGGGAAACCCTCCGTTATATACTCAAACTATTACTGGCAAGAATCTGTCCATGCCCTGCGGATATACCGCTAGGGCTGAGATTGGCGTTGGATCTCTCATAGTAATGGGAGGCCTCGGCCTGATGATGGCCAGAACGCCAGGTACCCGTCGCGGTCTTGGATACATGGGTTTAGGCCTCGGCGCATTAGCGCTCTTGCTACCAACCTCGTTGATCGGGGTCTGTTCTAATGCTACTCACAATTGCGTATTATCGACCAGACCGTCCCTTGTAATACTAGGGGGGGTCGTAATGTTATCTTCGGCATATGTTCTACTAAAGGCTCGGTGATCATGTGGATTCCCTTCGCTTCCGCCAGTTCATATTCAAAGGAGTGAAGCGAAGGACTTTCAGAAATGTGGTCACTATCCTGACATTTGCAGTGGTAACTGGTAGTCTCCTTTCTACATATTTCCTAATCGGGGGAGCTGAGAACAGCACACAAGCAGGAATGAGCCGCCTGGGTGCGGATATGCTTGTTGTCCCAGGAGAATATGGAGCAGATGTGGACGCTATTCTTCTCTCGGGTCGTACTTCTACATTCTTCTTCAACAGCACAGTGCTGTCCGGAGTGGCCAATGTATCGGGCGTTGATAGAATCGCACCCCAGACGTATATCGCCACTCTCAACTTCGGATGCTGTTCATTCCCGACCCAGTTAATAGGTTTCAACTCGACGAACGATTTTACCATCCAACCGTGGCTCAGGGAAGAGCTTGGCCGTCCGCTTGTAAGAAATGAAATCATCTGTGGGAGCCAGATCATTGGAGCAGCTCCTGGCTTCCATTTGATCTTTTATGGCCATGATTTCGTGATAGCCGGTGTCCTGGACCCCACAGGAACAGGGGTTGATCAATCGATTTTCATCCAAGACACGGATGCCATACAGATGGCCAAGGACTCAGTAAAACTTGCAGTAAAGCCTCTCGACCTTAAGGAGGGCGAGATTTCGGGGGTATTAATCAAACTTGCTCCCGGAGCAAATGCAGAACAGGTAGCGTCCGACATACAAACGACCATTCCGAACGCCCATGTCGTGACCTCAGCTTATCTGGCGAGGGAGGTAAGTGATCAACTTTCCGGTACGATTGGATCGTTGTACCTTATGGCAGGGGCGGTCACAATCGTATCTGTGCCGTTGGTGGCCACGGTCTCCAGCATGGTCGCCAACGAACGCAAGAGAGAGATTGGGTTGCTCAGGGCCATGGGGGCGAACAAGCGGTTCGTATTCTCTATCGTGCTGATAGAGGCGTTGATCCTAGCGGGGCTAGGAGCATTGATTGGGGCGGTAGTCACTGCAATCCTCATCGCTGCATTCCAGAACCTGATCATGGTGAGCCTAGGGATACCTTTCCTGTGGCCATCCTTGCTCCAGCTTACTTTGGATATCGGACTAGTTGGCATCGCGGCGGTCGCGATAGGTGGATTGGCTTCGCTGTATCCGGCGATTCGGGCCAGCCGACTAGACCCTTATGATGCCATCAGAAGTGGCCAGAACTGATTAGCCGAATATTATCGGTTCCCCGCTATGCAAGGATGAGTTTAACCTTATGTCAAACCCGGGGATTGTTGCTTATTAACGCCATAAGTAAAGCAGGAAATAGACTGAGTAAAAACTTGCGATATTTATCATTCTTGGTGATTGCTGAGACGATGCTCAGAACGGTTAGTAGGATTATAGTGACTATAAATATTGGTCCTTGGCAACGAAATGAGAATAGCCCTTTAGGAGGGTATCGATGAAATCCAGGGCTGGGAGCACCGTCCAATTGCGAAGAACCAGCGATGATTGGAGTAATGGTGCTGCTTCAGGTCCATTCTCTCATCCATTCGATCTGGAAATATGATAACCGATAGAAGGAATGTGATCGTGATGACAAGAAGGAGGAAGGCAATAAGGAAGAAGTTCCATCCCTGCTGACTTTCCTATCGACATAGGATCAACAAATTCAATACGAGGAATAGAAAAATGTTGAGCGACCATGGCAGATGGGCTGAATACAATCACACGTGATTGCGTGCTTCCAATAGCGTGCCTATTCCAGTGAGCACCCTGGTTATGCCACAGGCTAGAACGATTGATGTCAGGATCGAAAGATAAGAAAACGCGTCAGCCATATTTCTTCACTGGCCAACTTCGTGTTGGCATACGCATTAATAGTCTTGGCTGAGATTTCGCCGGTTGATGCCAAATTCATCCTAGGTCCAGAGATCTGGCCATTTGAATTGAGGATCCTTGACCAGGTTTTCGGAAAAGGGAACGCTCGATCATTAAAAGGATTTCAAGACGCTAACTTTCAGCAATTGGTACTCGATTTCATCTCGCCCAATAGTTGAAGGAGTTCCCTGAAAGCCACTATCGTTTCATCGATCTCGATGGCATCGATCGGTTTGACGATATAGCCACTTGCTCCACCTGCCCTTGCGGCCTCGAGGTCTGCAGGCGAGCGCGAACCGGTGTAGATAACGATCAGCATCGTAACGATATCTGGCATGCCCCTGAGCAATCTCAACACCTCGTGACCTCCTCGCTTCGGCATGTTCAGATCCAGCAGGACCAATTCTGGCATTTCTCCTTTTGATTCAATCATTCCCTCGATCAAATCGATCGCGAGCTCCCCGTCTGTCACTATCGAAATCTCGGCGGGGACCTTGGTCTCCATTATCAATTCCTTGGCGAGCATCGCATCTGCCGGATTGTCATCCACCAAAAGGACACGAATCGACTCGGACCCGATCATTTCCATCTACCTCCAGTCAGAAGGAGTGGGGGCTTTCTTCCCATCCTGGTCAAGTTGACTGTAATTCCTTCCAACTTCTTTCAACCCCTGCAATAGCTTGCCATTATCTAGCTCTCGCTCATTATGAACGCAAGGCATCCATAATCAAACTTTGGGGTAGAATTTTTGAAATTCGTGCTTCTGTTCGACCTTGGCGGGAATGTCGGCTCTTGTTCTCAAGAAGTTCAGTGAACCGGTCTGTCGATTCGTTCGCTCTCAACTTTCCAAGCCAATCTGAAACATCGTCGAACTCGACCGCAGCATTGCATAACGGTGAAGCAAGGGGGCGGCAATTGGACGTATCTTAAGAAAAGAAAGGGAGATGGTAAGGGGTTTAGAAGAATCCGATTCGCAATCGGCTCACTTGCCGTACTTGGCCCAGTACTCCGCGAAGAGCGCTTCATCGGTCGGGATCGCCTTCGGAGTCGGGAGGAGGCGTGAAACCCAGGTTAGATTCACGAACATCCTGGCGTTGACGTTCTCTGTGGTGATGTTGCGTCCCCAGGTACCGCACGAGAGCGAGAGAGTGAAGGGCATGCCATTTCTGGGGCCGCCTGCACCCTCGTTCATGTTCTGGTTCACCATCACACGACCAGTCTTCGTGCCGAACGCCAATGCGTCCACGTGCTTGTCGTTCTTGGTGTGGATTCCGCATGTATGGCCCAATCCCTGGTATCCAGTGATCTTGTTCGTTAGATCGACCGCGTTGCCAATCGCTCCGTGGTATTTGTATAACGTTAGGACAACGCAAAGTTTCTCACCCGAGAACGGGTGATCTGGCCCGGTGCCAGTTTCCTTGACAACAAGGTATGTACGGCCTGGCGGCAGTTTGATGCCAGCAAGCCCAGCGATGTGCTCGGCGGATTTGGCGATGACGGCAAGGCTCGGAACCGGCGCGGGAACTGGCCACATGATCTTCTGCAGTAGGGCCTTCTCCTCATCGCTGCATATGTACGCTCCGTTCTTCACCATCTTCTCCACGAGCGAGTCGTAGATTGAGTCATGGGCGACCACGGAATTGTCGGCAAGGCAGCTTGTCGCCAGGTCGAACGTCTTACCGCGGGAGATCATGAGCGCAGCGTCATCCAGGTCTGCGGTCTCATCGACCACGTGCACGCTGTTCCCAACACCGACACCATAGGCGGGTGTTCCCGAGCTGTAAGCGGACCTGACCATGTCGACACCACCAGTAGCGACGACGAGNNATCAGGTCCTCCGGGACCCCGATGGCCTTGCAGCCCTGGCGCATAAGGTTGACTGCCAGCTCTGAGGACTTTTGGGTCTTCGGGTGGGCGGCAACGATGATTGCGTTCTTTCCCTTCAAGGCGCATAATGCCTTCATGGGCGGAGTCGCATCCGGTCCGGTGGACGGGATGATCGCTGCNNATCGTTCCAGTGATTCGCAGGCGGATCTTCTGGATCTTGTCGGGGACTGTTCCAAAACCACCCTCTTCGACAGCGAGCTTGGCGAGGGCTTCCTTCTCCTTTACAACGGCCCACCCGATTGCCATGACCAGCATGTCGGCCTGGGCTTGGTCGTAGTGCTCNNTGCTCAATGGCTTTCATGGCGTTGCGAGCGCGCTCCATCATCTCGGATATCTCGGGCTTGGGATCGGGCTTGGGCTCGAGTTTCTTGTCAGCCGCAGGAGGGGCTGGTGCAGTGGCAGTTTGGTTCATGGACCCCGAACCGGAAGGTGCGTACTTAAATGCTTGGACAACGTGGAAAAACTCCTATTTTCACCGTATTAACGAAGTAAAGGATGGGATGTTATCTTGAGAATCTGCGGGAAAGTCCGGTAACTTCCTGCTCGATGTGCCAGATGCAGAAGGCGAAGGTTCTATAGGCGTTGTTGGCGCACGTCCCAGTCTAATATCCAAGGCGGGATAGCGCTGCCATCACTCATTTGGGTGTAAATGACGGCTAATAAGCGTGTTTTTTCTGATTTAGGGCACCTTTTTCATCGGGAAGGCCCGGCTCTGCTGCTTTAGGAATTGCATTAGGTAATAGATGTCCCCCGACCCGCGGCCGGTTGAGCCGCTCGCCTTCCACCCTCCGAAAGCATGTATTCCGGTGATCGCGCCGTTGGTGGCGCCTCTGACGCCGTTGACGAACACTGTTCCGCAACGGATGTTGTCCAAGAAGTAATCTGTCTCCTGCTGATCCTCGCTGCAAATGCCGGCCGTCAGGCCATAGACCACATCGTTCGCGTTATCGACTGCCTGTTTCAGGTCGTTGTATCCCTGAACGACCAGAATCGGGAGGAACAATTCGTTCTTAACCATCGGATGCGATTCCGGGAGGCCGGTCACAATGGTCGGTGCGACGTAGTTCCCCCTTTCCATGCCATCATTCATTAGTCTCGCTCCACCGAAGATCACTTTTCCATCGCGCTTCGCCACCGAGACAGCCTTCTCGTAGTCATGCAATGCCTGGGAATGAATGACCGGACCAGTGCGGCAGTCCCGCTTCCTCGGGTCCATCACCTTGAACTCCTTGGTCATGCTGACCAGCAGCTTCAGGAATTCCTCCTTGACCGCGTTATGGACGTACACTCTCGAACAGGCGACGCACTTCTGGCCGCTATAACCAAAGGCTGACGAGACCACGCCTCTTGCCGCCCTAGTCAGGTCTGCCTTATCGCTCACGATGGCGGCGTTCTTTCCTCCGAGTTCCAAGATGACCGGTATCTGGTATTTGCGTTCTTTGGTGCTTCTGAGAATGCTCTGGCCTATCTCAAGGGAGCCAGTGAAAACGATGCCCTCGACCTTCGGATGGGTCACCAGCGGTTCGCCGACCTCCGCCCCTGACCCGCTTACCAGGTTCAGAACTCCGGGCGGGACCCCCGCTCGAACAAGAAGACCATACAAGGCATAGACAGCCGTTGGCGAAGGCGATGCTGGCTTGACCACCGCCGTGTTGCCTGTGATGAGGACCCCGGTCGTCATTCCGAGAGCAATCCCGAAGGGGAAGTTGAATGGGCAGATTACGGCCCATGGCCCATAGGGTAGCATCACGTTCTTCGCCCCTTCACCGGGGGTGGGGCTCCTCACCTCACCATCGTAGCCATTGCTCCGCACCATCTGGTCGGAGTAGTATTCCATATAGTCGATGCCCATATCGACCTCGCCCATTGCCTCCCTGCGGTTCTTGCCGTTGCCGATGGTTAGGAGAGCGGCGAGTTCGAACTTCTCCGTCCTGGCGATCTCCGCTGCTTTCCTGAATATCCTTATACGCACAGACAGGTCCGTCTTGCGCCAGGTGTGGAAGGCGTCTTCTGCCGCCGTCAAGGCATCCGAGACATCTTTGGAAGTCCCCTTGGGATACCTTCCTAGGATGATCGTATCGTCGATCGGACTTGTTACGCTGAAATGAGATTCGGTCGGCCGCTCCTTATCTCCTATATGGTTCGAATAGGTCCGCGTTTGCTTCAATCGGACCAAAAGGTCATCGATCGCTCTCTCGAACCTCTNNGGCCACCAATTTGCCTAAAAACGTCTTGCGATATAAAGCGTTAGCCGAAATATCATCCCGCATTCGGGCCTTGGCGAGTAAAGGATTATACCGCCAGACCGGATGGTTCATCTGAGCTGAGCAAGGATGACCGACCAAGGCATTGGAGCGAAGACGACCCGTAGGGTGGGCGTCGTGATCCCCCCGTGGAATAGCGCTCGCACGCTCAACGAGCTTTGGAGTCTGTTCAGCTTGGAATTCATCCCTCGAGGATCATCATCGTTGACCGCGCTTCTGAGGACGGCACTTTGGAGATTGCCCGCTAAACTGGCTGCGTCGTGTTGTAGGACATGGTATCGCCGGGCTCGGCTCGCATGAAGGGCATTCAGGAAAGCGATACTGAGTGGATCGTCTTCATCGATGACGACATCGTCGTGCCGAGCGACTTCATCACAAAGATGGAGAGGTTCATGGACGACGATACAGGAGCGATCTGGTCGCCTTGCATCAATGTGGTCGAACCTTTCCATACCGACTTCTTGGCCATCCTTGAACGCAAATTTGAAAGGATTTCTACGCTTTGCATACTGCGGACCGGGGTTGCACCAACGCCACTTTGATCCGTCGCGACCTCATCGCGGACCTCGACATCTCCGATATGAACTCCTGGGAGGATTGGGTAATCACTCAGAAGGTCCTCTGTTCCGGAAGCAATGGTCGGTGGTCAAGATCTATTCCGACCCATATCCATCGAGCCGAAGACCTCTCGTCCAAAGACTCCTGGAACGCGGCTGGAATATTGAACCTCGGTCGAAGCGGCCGCATCACACCTTATCAAGCGGTCGTTGATTATACTGGCCTGCTCCACCGCCACTTAAGGCTCGCCTTCGAGAAGACGATCGAGGAACGGGACCCTTCGGAGTTCAGATATCATCTCAGCAATTTCGTTTCGATCCTATAGGGGTTCGGGCATTTCGTTGGAACTAAGACAAGAAGAGAGATCAATGTGAGAATGGACCGGGCAATGTGCATGTGATCGCACCCGGGAAAATAAAAATGAATGAATAGTCCATTTGTCCTCAAAGAGTCAAATAGACATTATATGTTTCACCGTCTGCGACCGCTATCGTAGATGAGTCTGAACTGTCTCCCAGACCCCCACCGTGCCCTGTGCCAGAAATGGTAATGCTCCCGGTTGTTCCAGTCAACCATGCATCATATTGATAGACCTGGGAGCTCAACGCAGTCATAGAATCGGATTTGAACAGGTTACCATTGGCATATAGGTCTATGTCGATGACGTTCGCGATGTGCGCGCTCGTGACATGAACGTATATCGTTGCCTTATATCTGTTCGCACTGAGCTGGCCGCTCATTGACAAGAATAGTATCGCAAGAATTACAATCACGACGATGATGACCACTCCAACCAGGATTTTTGTGTTGCTCTTCTTACGAGGCAATTGGTTTTGATTCGAAGTATCTATTCGGGTTTGCGAAGTGCCCTTTTCGATTTCGTTGGCCATCTTGATCCCACCTAAAAATAGTGGAGTTGGATTTATCTCTCTTCGATTGATTCGACATATCCACATGTATTAGTACCCGATGGTATAGCCGGTGTCGATGAATACTCACATAGGAGCGTCACTTTGTCAGCAAGGCTGAAAGAATATTTGAAAGAGGATACACTCAACCCATTGGTTCCTAGGCCATCAGGTGCATGCTGAACCACCGGATATATTCCGTTGAGCCTGCATTTTTATTAAAATACTAGAAGCTCCAATCTTTGCTTCTGCGAGGACCTGAATGAGACTACTGGGCAAACCCGCGAATCTTGGCGAAGATCTCTCCTCCTTCAGAAAGGAGGTGGCGAATGAGATTACGAGCAGGGAAAAAATGCTTCGCAGAATCGATGAGAACAAGTCCGGGGATGCGATGGGCTACCTCGTATCTATTGGCCTTATCTCCCTCATGATTTATCTGATCTTCCAACAATACTCAGTTTTCATACTCTGGCTCATCATTGCGATATTACTCTATTCATATAATTTCTTCATTTTATTAATCCCCACGACGACGGGGATCATCCGTCCTGATGACAAGGATGTTGCACCAACGATCATCAAGGAGCGCAAATGGTTCGCTGTGCGCCTATTGCTGAAGAACCGAAAACTGGCGATCGAGATCGGCCTAACGGTTCTGCTGGGAGGGATCGTTCCGCTGGCACTGAGCTTCTCCATAATATTCGGCGTCGGGATGTTCTTCGCCCTGTACTTTGGATTCTTTTCGCATATCATCGCCGACGAGACAACGATCTATATCGTTGTCCAGATTGCCCTGGTCATAATGTTTTACATCATGATGCTGATAATAGAGCCTCAAGACCAGGGATTCACCAAAATAGCGAGGTCGTTCAAGAAGAAGCTTAATGCGGCCAGGTCAAAAGGGCAGGGGGCTTTTATCATCGTGGTATTGACCATGATCGGAGTAGTCTCCATAGTGGCCGTACTTGCCATAGGGGCGATGCTGCTTCCTGGTTTCCTTCTGTCGACGCTTTTCGAGGACCTGAAACTATTCTCCATCATCGACCTACCCATGATCTTCCTGGTCTTTGTCTGCCAACTGGTGATAATGAGGCACTTCCAGATGGTGCTGAGCCGATGGATGGCCGTGAAGCTGGTAATGAAGAAGACAAGGGAGCTAAAAGCGGATGTCCTGGCCAAGCTCGATGAGCTTGATGCGGTGCGCGAAAGTGAAAAAAAGGAGTCCAAGCTGGAGGAGCTGAAGAGGAGGTTCTATACGATTGCGATCTACGATGTCATTGGGCACGACATCTTCGGCCATTTCCCGGTGTATCTTGTCGGACTTCGTTTGCGCTACGTGCTGGACGAGGACGTAATTGATCATATTAAATCGAAAAAGAAAAAGGGGCAAGAGACAAAGGAAAAGCTCAAGATAGTTCAAGGTCCAAACGAGCAATGGAAGATCTCTTTCGAAGGCAAAGGAAAGAGAACAACAACAGAGGTCCATATTCCCGACCCGCCAGATGACAAGAAGGAATGAGGACTCAGATAATAGCTAGAACGAATTGCTCGCGAAAGTGCCAAGACTACTGAATGGCCATCTTACAATCACTCGGTTGCCTTCTTCCAATTGAATGGTGATGTTATCCGGCAATCGATGCTTAATCCGATATCCGAAGTTCCCATACTGACTTCAAGGAATAGTCCACGATTGAGCGCAAATCGTGCCACCAGCTGGCGCAAAGATAATGACCAATTCGTATATTACATTTTTAACAGTATTACTGACCGTGAGACTGTCACTATAGCCGATTATTCCATTGGCGAGATCCGTCCACATGATGTTGTTAGCGTTGAACGTGTTACCGTTGGTCACGTTTATTGCCTGAACGGATTGATAAGTTCCATTAATTCCTAGAACAAACATTGCAATCGGCGAATTTTATTGTAGGCGAGATTACCCCGAATGTCAATTGATATCCTTGCCGGTATTATGGAGTTCCTACGAACGCACCTGTCGGCGGGGGGGGTCTCATTCGAGCCTCCATGGTTGAGAATTAAGAACGCCCCGATCCCTACTATTGTGACCATTGTCGCGACCAGCAATTCTGACCATGTTTTCTTATTGGATTATTGTTTGCTGGCTGCGGGAGGTTGAGATTGTTCCATATATCATACTTTAGTTGAATGACTTAGCTTGGCGGACTTAATGTTTGGGAAGGCAGATAGGTCGGAGATCGATGGTTTTGTCAAGAAGAAAAGCTTGTTCCAGAAATGAAAAAGAAGAAAATGGGAAAGGGTTTGCCTAGGCGACTATGGCTTCCTTGCTCTGCGCATCATCATGAAGGCCAGGAGTATGATGACGACGATCACCACCACTCCGATTCCGACGAGCAGAAGGGTGTTATCGGTAACGGCGGCTTTCTCAGGAGCCGCCGTCTGCGCGTTCGACTGTGCGCTTGCGCCGACAGCGTTCACGGCCTTCACAGTGTACGTATAGTTCGTTCCTTCCGTTCCGGAAGAGTCCACGTATGTGAGGGTGCTCCCGCCAACTGTGGCCAGTTGCGTGGCCGCGCTACTGCCAGTGCTCCGCCAGATCTGGTAGCCTGTGACGGGAGAGCCGCCGTTATCTGCCGGCGCGGTCCAGGTCAAAGTCACCTTATCGTTACCAGGCGTCGCGACGAGGCTCAAGGGGGCCGACGGCGCAGTACTTGGTGTGGCCGTCGCATTCTTCTCATCGGTGAAGGCGCTCAGCCCGTGGCTGTTGTTGGCCTTGACCTTGTAGAAGTATGGCGTTCCCGCTACGACGTTATCGTCCTGATAGGTTGTGCCAGTGACAATAGCGATCGGGGTCGCTGCTTCGCCGCCCGTGGCCGTTCCGCGGTACACTAGATAGTTGCTCACCCCACCACCAACCGGTGCGGTCCAGTTCAGAGTGATTTGGTTACGGTGCCCCGTCGCCGTGAAGCTGGTAGGTGGTCCAGGTGGTACGCCTGGGCTGCCTGTCACGGAATTCGAGGCTGGGCTGGCACCCACGGTGTTCACAGCCTTCACGACGTAGACGTAGGTATTGCCGTTGATGGCCGTTGTGTCATTGTAGGTCAGCGTTCCTACCGTCACGTTGGCCAGGTAGACGACCGAGCCTAGCGTCGTCCCACGGAATAAGTCGTACCTGGTGAGCTCGGGATTGCCCGGGTTCGCCGGCGCGACCCATTCCAGCCGGACATAGTTGTTACCATTGACCAAATCGAGTTCCCGCGGCGCGGTCGGGATCTGCGGTCCCGGCGTGGATGTGGCCGTTACTTCATTGGAGTTCGGGCTAGAACCTGCCGTGTTCACCGCCCTGACCACGTAGAAGTAGGGCGTGCCGGCAATCGGCGTCGTGTCGTTGAACACCAGCGTTCCAGCGAGCACGTTGTCGATTGGCGTACCATAGGAGCCAGAGGTGGTACTGCGGTAGATATCATAGCGCGTGAAGCTCGGTGTGCCAACGTTGGTCGGTGCGGTCCAATTGAGCAGGTTGAATCCTGCTCCTGCTTCCGCTACCAGTTCTGTCGGCGCGCCCGGCGCGCTCGGTACTGCCGTCGGCGTGCCGGCGACCTCATTGGAGGCGGGGCTCGAACCGACGGTGTTCACTGCCTTCACGACGTAGTGGTAGGGGGTCCCAGCCACGACCGAGGTATCGTTATATGTTATAGTGACCTCGTCCACCGAAGCGATCGGGGCTGCATAGACGCCCGCGGTCGTGGAGCGGTAGATATCGTACGTAGTGAAGCTAGGCGTTCCGGCATTCGCTGGTGCGGTCCAGGTCAGGAAGACATATCCCGGTCCGACGGATGCCAGCAGATTCTGAGGCGCAGTGGGCAAGGTGCCCGGTGAGCTAGCGCTCGCCGACGCTGTTGGCGAGAAGGCCGAGGCGTCACCGTATTGGTTGGACGCGAGCACCCGGTAGTGGTAGGTCACTCCCGGAATCACGAAATGGTCCGTGAATGTTGTTGTGCCCTTCAGGTCAGTGATATCGGTTCTAATAGTTGTCCAATCGCCCAGGCTGTCGTTGCGCTGCAGCTCATAGTGGATCAAGATGGCCGTGCCCTCATAGGTGGGACTGTCCCAGGACACATTGATGCTTCCAGCATGCCCTTGAGCAGCTATGCTGGTGACCGGGTCAGGCACGTCACCTGTTGGGCTGCCGAACGAGCTGGCCTCATTTGAGTGGGCGCTCACCCCGAACATGTTCTCCGCCGTTACGTAATAGAAGTAATTCTGGTCTGATGCGACCACTGTGTCCACCAAGTCCAAGCCGGTGGTGAACGAAATGTCGGTCGAATTGCCAACAGCCACGGGGGACTCAGCTCCCGAGGCATCGCCCCTGAACGCCTCCCATCTGATGATAGGTGACGTTACTGGCACTGGCGGGGAATAGAGCAGTACGCCACCAGAGGTGGGCGTGCACACGAGCAATGGTGCACTAGGTACACTCCCCGTGCTCGCGGCCGCGCTCGCCTCTGGCGAGAATGGACCGATCGTGCTCAAGTGGACTGGCTTCACCTTGTAGTAGTAGGTATTGCCGTTGACAGCGCTGTTATCGAAATAGAAGTTGTCAGTTCCGACGGTGGTCAGGAACACCTCCCCATTGGCTGTCCCTCCTCTCCATATCTGGTATCCAGTGGCATTGAAGGCATCGCTCCACTCCAACAAGATCTTGCTATTCCCAGGATATGCAGTAAGAGTGCTAACCTGGAACGGAATGATCGGTGATGCATGCGGAGTGGCGCTTACGAGCGGAATCGTGAACGGGCCAGAATTGCTGGTCTCGTTGTTTAGCGCTTTAACCCCATAGTAGTACGTCACACCATTCGTTACCGCTGTATCGAGATAGAATCCATCATAACCGAAAAAGCCACCAGTACTGACATTCGCCAATATTGTATTCGGTCCGGAATCGGTAGGGGCACGTATGATTTGGTATGTATCGAACCCATTCGCTGACGGGTTCGATGGTCGGTCCCAGAAGAGGTACACGCTGTTGTTGAGGCCGAAGGCGGTGAAGTTCAAAGGCACGCTTGGCGTAAGCCCGGTGCCACCGACGAATTCGTGAAGGATTGTATCCTGACCTAATCCGTAGGTGTTGGCCGCCCTCACGGTATAATTGGAGGTTGCCCCTACCACTGGTCCTAATAAACCAGCCTCGTCAAGATAGCCTCCCGCTCCGAAAGTGGCGGTGAGCGGGAAGGGCAGGAAGTAGTCCTCGCGGTAAAGGTAGAAAAACCTCGCCGGCGGGCTTCCTCCGGCCACAGAGGCAGTCGTCCAGTTCAATTGGGCCGAGTATGCCATCCCGGTCCCGGTGGCGCTTGGCGCATTCGGTGCATCGCCCGTAAGGCTGGGAGTGGCCGAGACCTCGTTGGAGAAGGTGCTGTTGCCAGCATCGCTGTGCGCCCTGATCTCGTAGAAGTAGGTCGCGCCCACAGCTGCGGTAGAATCATTGTAGAAGTTGTTACCGTTCAGCCAAAGGCTCTCGAAGGTCAAGGGATCGGAGTAGTGGGTTGCGCCTACATAGATCGTGTCCAGCAGCGTCTCGCCGCCAGACGTGGTGCCTCTGAATATATCATAGGTCTTGATCAATTGGTCTCCATTGGTCGCAGGGTGATCCCACCACAACCAAACGAACCCTGGCCCATGGTCCGCGACTAGGTTCTGCGGAGCCCCAGGGACGGCTCCGGCAGCAAGATTTGTCTCTGTTAGCGATAGGGCGGAGGGACTTGCCCCCACCTTCGCGGATGTTACTGCCAGGCCCGAAAGCAACATGGCGACAACGACCGCGACGCTCATGAATAGCATCAATTTTCCGGTTTTCATTCGAAATCATCCTCCGTTTTGCGAAGAGATTGGTGATTGCCTTCAAAGTCGGCTCAATTACTATTTTTGAGGCAACGAACGGGGTAATTACGATGGCCCCGCCTCATAATTCTTTGCTCAATTGGAGAACAGAATGCAGAGGGGTTGCAGCTCACAATTAAGCGCATTTGTGCATAAAAACCGGTTTCGTTTTCACCTATTCAGGGTATGAAATAATGAGTGCTATCCTGCGAAAAATCATTTGTTACTTCTAACTCCGTATTAAATAATCAACACCGTACTTATGGCGTTGAATAACGCTCATTTGATGCAATAAGGTGTCAAAATGCGATCTCTAATAGCGGTTCTTCGGATGAAATGCTTGTCGTTCGTCTTGATGGGGATGCTTCTCGCTAGCGGTTTGGTTTTTGTCCCGTTGCAGTCCATTACGGCAAATGGAGCCAATACTGCCGCTCCCTCGGTCCAGACGTCTTCCCAGATAATCGAGAGCGGTGATTATGTCACTTATAATGTAACTGTCAACGGGGATTTCGGCACACGCAGGTACGATTTTGTTAATGTAAGCGATTCGATGGTCGAAGTGCAGGTCACATCCACCATTTGGTATTTCGGTTCTTTCACTCACTCCATTAATTACAGTTACGAAAACGGCCAGATAATCATTGCTGATCTGACCGGACAATTTACAGACGCCACTAAGATTGGAGACGCAATGTTGCTGACAGCTTATGGCCTGAAGAACATTTCAATATTCAGCTATTGGCAACCAGGCCCATATAGCAATGCGCTCAGGACCTACTACGTCCCAATAGGCTGCTCGATTTTCTTCAAATACTATGGGAACGACACCGATGGCAATTACGTCGTCCAGACCCTTGCAGAAACCAACATAGGATGGTTGAAGGAAGTCGGCCATCCGATAGATTACCAAAATGAAACGTGGACTAAGTATGGAACCTCGCCCATTGTCGAAACAGGGCCAGCTGGCTCTTGGGACAGTTTGCATGTCGTGGCCAATTCTGTGTTGAGTGTGAACGATGTCTATCATCTATACTATACTGGAAGTTCAGACAGTCAGTTATGGAGCATAGGTCATGCGACTTCCTCAGATGGAATCCACTGGGTCAAGGATCAGGCAAACCCGATAATCGTGAACGCTCATGAATTCCTTGTGATCCATGAGAACGGGTTGTTCAAGGCGTGGTACACCGACAGCTCGGTCTATCCATGGTCAGTTCGGTATGTCGTATCAACTGATGGCAGCGGATGGCAACAGGGTTGGAATGGACCTGTTCTGTCTGCTGGTCCTTCTGCCTGGGACTCAGAGACAATTCGGGCAGGTCCGATTCTTCACAATTCCACGGGTTACTCGATGTGGTATTCCGCCACCTTGGATGGATACACTTGGTCTGTTGGATTAGCAGTCTCCCAGGATGGTATCAATTGGACGAAGTATTCGGGGAACCCGGTCCTAACCTTCGACCCTTCAATCGAATGGAGGTCAGTAAGGGTCTTCGCATTGAGCGTTCTGGAAACGCCATCCGGATTGGTCATGTGGTTCTTTGGTTCAAACATACAGGTTCAAAGAGTGGGAGTGGCAACATCGACAGATGGCATCTCATGGCAGCTATCTGCACAACCAGTCGTCGATGTCGGGCCTCCGGGAAGCTGGGATAGCGGATCCCTCAGCTTCTCATCTGTGCTCCAGGTGGGCAACAGCCTCTGGATGTGGTATTCTGGAACGGGTTCAACATATCACTATCAGATCGGGCTGGCAACTGCCAATGTTTCGATACTATCTTCTTTGGAGGCATTATTCCCACTTCCAAATTCCACGTTANNCATATCAGTAAAGTTGAACCTCGGCAGTCCTCCGATGAATATCACTGCGGTGAACATCACTTTGGACGGAACCATGCTCAACGTCACCATTATCAACGACACGGCGTCCGGTGAAGTCCCTGCGAACATCGCGAATGGCCAACATAATATCACAGCCACTATGATGACCAATGGTGAAGTCCAGACAATCGATTGGTCATTCAACTTAGCTGTATATATTGCACCAGATTTCATCCGGCACAACACCAGCATGGGCTATTCTATCATGGTCCCCGAAAACTGGACGGTGCAGGACAACGTGGATATATCTGGCATTATCATAAACACGTTAATATTCGGTCCGACAAGCGGTGGGGTTAGAACTAATGTTATCGTGGTGACCGGAATTGATCATTCCATATTGGGCACAGAAACCTATCTTAGCCAATCTGTGCAGATCGCCGTCAATGCTTTGGAGCAGTCAGAGGCGACGAACGTAGTGATATACCCTGCTCCGCGTTATTTGACGATATCAGACAATCTGGCCGTGATATTCGGAGTAAATTTCACGCTTTTGGGCCTGGATATGCACGAGGAAGCAGCATTGATCATCGACGCCGCGCATTCCGTTTACTGGACCATCACAGGTACGGATAGCCAGCAATGGTCGTCGCTTTACGACCAAACGTTCGATACGATGATCGAAAGCCTGATCACCAATCCTTTGCCCAGCTCTCCGCGGAATGTCACTGCCACACCAGGCAATGCACATGTCGATTTATCCTGGGCCGCTCCGATCGACAACGGCAGCGGTACCCTGACACACTATAATGTCTACCGTTCGACAGCCATAGGCGGGACATATTCCTTGATCGCCTCTCCGGCTGGACCTTCATTCACAGACAACAGTTTGGTCAACGGCCAGAGCTACTGGTATGAGGTAAGCACTGTCAATACCATTGGAGAGGGAGTACTCACCTCTCCTATCTCCTCGATCCCATTCACCGTTCCAGGTTCACCGACTGGCCTAGTGACGGTCGTAGGCAATATGCAGATAACATTGAATTGGACCTCCCCCGCTTTCGACGGCGGTCGGCCCATCGACTATTACATTGTTTACAAGAACGGGGTCGCTCTGCCGAACCATCCTATTCAGGCGACAATACTCATCATGGACCTGGTCAATGGCCAAGAGTACAACTTCACCGTTGTTGCGCATAATATCGGTGGCAATAGCAGTAACAGCACTTCCATAATGGCATCACCATTCACCATTCCGAATGCTCCGACGTTCAATTCAACGTCAGTTGATTCATCTCAGATCACTCTGACCTGGAGCCCCAATGGCGACGGGGGCAATGCCATCATTGGCTACAAGCTCTATCGCAGCGATAGCGAGAACGGAACATACGTCCTGATCGCCACGCTTTCGGGATTGACCTTCAAGGATTCAAATGTGACCAGCGGCAAAACCTATTGGTATCAGGTCAGTGCCGTGAATGCGGCGGGAGAAGGCGCCCTAGGCGGTCCTTTCTCCACCATCGTACCGGACTCACCTATGATCTGGATCATGGTGGCGGCATTGGTCGCGATCGGGGTGGCGTTAGTAGCATTGGCCTTTGTCCTGCAAAAGCGCAAGGGGAGGAATTAGTCGGGCTGCTATTTCGTTGGAATGCTCGAGAAAATTAAACGAGTCCCTGCGAGCTTATCGGGCAATGTGCAAGGGTGGGAATCAACCATCCAGATGCAAAACCCTTAAAATTGAGAAAAATGGAGGCATGACCGGATATGCTTGAAAGCGCGAAGCGGGGCATTCACCGCGAGCGAAGGCAGCTGCCTTAGAAGGAGTTCCAATATCAAGGAAGCTATTGTTTACCTCGTGGGGCGTCCTCGATCATCTGCCTAGACCTCGAACCGCTGATAAAAATGAAAAAAGGAAAGGGCTTAGTGCAATTTCCCGCTGATTGATATATCGGAAACAGGAACTGGTTAAAAAGGGGATCGCGAAGAGAGTCTATCTTATTTCGCTGGGCTATTAAGCCTTCATATCTCTCTCAATGGTTTAATTATTTCTTCCCCTTCGATCCCTTCTTCTGGTTTGATTTGTTGTCCGCGTCTGCAATGGTGGATGGGGTTCTCGAGCTTCTATGGTCTGACCGATTATTGTTCTCGGGCGGATCGTCTGCCCCTTTTTTCTTCCTTTTCATCGCGCTCATAGCTATCGGTAAAGGATGGTAATACCAGGATGTTAAAGCTAATGAGTCAATTTTAAAAAAGCGTACCATTCCCAAATGGGTTCCGAGCCAGGGCCAAATGGCCATAAAGCCAGTTAACACGATGCGGTTAGATAAGAGTGCCATCTCTCATAGCCCGAACCTCACCACATCCTAGTAAGTTCTCGGCCTCAACCAAAAGCATCGAGCCAGCTCCGCATCACGAATGAAATTCGATTAGATTTTAGTATTATCAAAATAGATAATAATATAAGTTACATTGAATAAATTAAATCTAGGTTCTGCATATATACCGTTCTTAGGGGAAGTTAGTTGAAGGAACATAAGATAAAGAAATCGGAGATGACCGAACCGCCTTACAAAAGATGGGAATTGACTAGTAAGTACCATGCCACCGTGTTAAATGTGCTGGACGAACTTGGAATGGAATACAAGAAAATTCCTGGTCACTCACCCACTTATCGGATAATCTCGGGAACACGGAATGGCGTGAATTGGGCAAGGAAAGTCGTTCATATAAGATGTTCTTCCCTGAAGAACGAACTTGCGCCTTTATCCATCCTGACCTATGGTTGGATGGCCCTGGATTGGCGTGTTCCCTGGTTGGAATACGATTATCTGATATGTGGGGCAAGTCAAGGAGAACTTGACGATCGCATCTTCGTCTTCGAGTCAAGGGACGTTCACCGAAAAGTGCAGGATGTTCTCATAGGCCGCTACCAAGATCTTAGGAGAAGAATCCACCTCTTCCAATCCATATCTGATCTTGAAACGGCCATCATAGAGCTTGGGAGAAGGCCAGAAAGGTTTCGTGGAGTGATCACTCCATGGGAAGTCGAGGTCAACCGTAAGATTCTGGGCGGGTCATTGGAGTTCGACCTCTAGAGAATTGATTCATTTTCCAAGGATTAGAGCCCGAACCTCACCGCATCCCGATGCTGTCAATCTTTCAACTCACTAATCTGCGACATCGATGAAGGTCAAGACATTGACCATGCAATCAGTTCCGCTGCGCTTCGCGTAGCATTTGCGGCAAATTAGATCCTCAATATCCCGGACGTAATAGGGCTCTGCCTCGACTATTGGATACAGCTTACCGCAGGATTGGCATTTGAATATCATTTATTTCCTCGCTTGATTCAATTTATCGCCTTCCTGCCTTTATAGTCCGCTGTGGCGGCTCTCATCAATGATAACGTGAAAAGCTCATGAGCCCGAACCTCACCGCATCCCAGTTACGATTACCCTCTGTACACGCTTTAGCTCTCGATCGAACGATAGGACCGGGCTGCGAACCTCCCCTCTCGAGGATTCGATGATCAGCAAATGGTCTTCTTTGGAGAGTCTTGAAAATCCTCGATTGTCGAATCGAAGAAGCTTTTGAGCCTAAAAATATCCGTTGAAACCGCTCTACCAAACGTTGCTCGCTTAATGCGCTCGTCGTAATCTAGCTGACCATAAGGAGAGAATCACCTTGCAAGGTCGAGATATAGATGTGTACAATACTTGGATTACATCTTAATCTTCTTAGCCAGTCAGTGCGCAGATAAAGAGCACGACCTCACCTATTCCTTTTCATATCGTGCGACGATCAGCTTGCAAGCTAGTGCATCCATGACCATCGATGTGAGCTAGGGTGCCAGCTCAAAAATTCTTTCTGAGCCGTTCTCCTTGCAATAATGAGAAGATGGCCCCTTCGCTCCAAGCAATCGACCATCCGCTAGAGCTGACGACTCCCTTCTTCATCTCGCTTCCATATTCTGGGCATTACATTCAAATCCTCTTGGAGTCACTTATTTCCCTATGGGGTAAAATATGTTTACGATAACGTTGCTTTTTCAGCAGAATTAACCAAAGAGTGGGGATAAGCGCAATTAGTCCAATGATTAAGGTTGCGAGACATAAGGCGAAGACCGAAGGACTAACACTCATTAGGATCTCCTCTTTAGTATTATCAAACTAGATAACGGCCAATATATAAGGGCGATGATTTATGAAATAAGAAAGGGTAAAGGGTTTGTGCTCCGGTCAATTCCTTTTGATTGAACTCACTTTATTTACTACTGGATAAGCCAAGAACAAGGTCGTCAAGAACCTCGTCCTCTCAGAGCCCTAGCCTCACCGCATCCCGGTAAATAATAAAAATAAAGTGTTTCACCGGAAGAATCAATAAGTGCATTTTTCGCAGAAATAAAGAGTAATCTGGACATGTCAAGGTGGCGAAACAGAGGTGACATTCAATTCAGCTGAGGGCTAATCCCACATCCTTGCAGCAGGTTCATCAATAGCCAATTAAGCTAAGCAATTGGTTCTTCGTCTCATCTGGAAGATCGATGTCCGGGCGTTTCTGAACCAGGTTCAAGAACTGTGCAGCCGCCTTCAACTCATTTCTGCTATAATACCGACGAGCGCTGCTGACGATATTTTCAAGCGAGCAATGTCCAACAAAGGAGGCGATCAGACATGCGAGATCATAAGCTTGCTTTCTCTTTCGAGAAGCGGTTTCTGAAAGACTGCCAATGTCAATAATATAGATTCGATCTCCAATCATGATGTTCTCGGGTTTGATATCCCCATGATAGATTCCCTGTTTGTGCATCTTCTTCAGGTAGCCAAAAGCAGTCTCCAATATCTCTGGATTTACCTCTTTCACCGAGGAGATCGGTTTGGCATTTAGGAACTCCATAACCAGCAAAAAGGCATTTCCATCTATCGAATGGAAGCCCAGTGGCTTTGCAGTCGGAATCCCCAAATTATAAATCGATTGTAGGATTTGGAATTGATATTTGGCCATCTCCTCTGGAGATGATCGTGCGCCGAATATCGATTCGCTATCGTCCGTCGCAAGATATAGATTCTTGAAAAATTGGATGGTTTTCTCACTGACTATTACACTATTGCCGATTATTTTGCCAAAATAATAAATCTCTTCTCCTCGCTTGTTCTTCCCTTTTATTTTAACTGGGATAGATAGTCTGGAGCCGCCGGCTCCGACAGGTCTGATAGAGATGTCCCTCAAGCCATATTGTTCTGACATGATGAGATGGATTCGATGTAGGATATCTCGGAAGTGCTCCTCTTTAGCAATTGATTGAGAATCCTCAGCTTCCATCATTCTAAACCCGATCTCCTGCTTTCTTTAGCAACGTCACTTGGAAGGCACCGATCAACACCATCTCATTGTTGCTGCACTATTTACAATGGAATGAACAAATTATCATGCGTGATATCTGTTCAAGGCTTCCAGGCTCGGTGCTTCGGAACTGGCCCTATCTATCCCCCTGGGCCAGCATCCTTCTTTTTCATAGGCATTCATTTCTCTAACTTCTTTCGGAGCGTCTATTGCGAAATTGGGTCGATCTCATTTAATTGGGATTGCTAAAAGAAATGAAATGCGATCTTTCTTTGAAAGATCGCTTAAGCAGTTCTAATCAGGGAGGAACAGAGCTATTCTCCATAAGATTGGCCAATTTCTATTTCTTTTGTACTTTCTTTACTTCCTTGTCGATGCCTCTGCCAACATCATCCCTNNTCGGAACATCCTTTACTCCACCCCTGACTCCTTTCTGAATATCCTCGACATCTTTGTCGGTAGCCTTCTTGTTTTTTTCATCCATGTTGTTCACCATGTTTCTTTCCGACTTGAGATCTTCATATGCCTTTTTGAGTATAGCATCTTGATCATCATTCGGATTGGTCGCCATTTGAAATAAGTTCAGCCCGGTCCATTTAACTAGTCCGCTATATTTGCTGAATAGATCCCAAATTCTCGAACTACTGACATCCCAGTACTGAACAGAGAAATCTTTAGAAATACAAGAATCTCCAATCGTCATCACTACGAGGATCCACTC
>PMBU01000060.1 GCA_003153895.1 Methanomassiliicoccaceae archaeon
AATAGCATGGTCACGCCATCCCTGCTCATAATATCGACAAGGCCGTCGATTCCTTGTCGATGCCAACGACAATGCGTGAGGTCGATGAATATGGCGAAATCAAAAGGCGGCTCGGTGACTTCGCGAATGCTTAGTGGATCGCCTCCATCGGACTATCTGACTGGTGGCGAGGTAGTAAAATGGCAGGGCAAACCAGCAGCAATTTACATATTGGGAAGAGGCCTTCTGCTGACCACTTTTTCTCTGGTATATTTTGTTTGCATGGCCTTCTTCGATGCTGATCACTCGAACTTGCTGGCGGTCGGCATCTCCATCCTTGCGTGCATCGTCATGATGGTGACGGAGAGGCGCCTTGGTCTTATAAGCGGTCTGGTCGGCATCGCCATCGCTATCTGGGCGGTCCTGGACCAGAGTGGGATCGGGTGGTACTGGTTCCTGATACCCGTTGCTGTTTGCGATATTGGCTTTGCTCCTGAACTACATCTATCTGAGCCGGGTGATGTTCGTCATCACAGACCGTAGGGTCCTCACTCGCTATGGCATCTTCACGTTGCATTACGCCGATATCGGGGTGGATAAGATCCAGAACGTTACGGTGATGGAGCCCTGGTACGAGAGGATCCTAGGTTTTGGTGATATATATTTCGCGACTGCTGGTGAGAAGGGAGGCATCGACTACGAGTCGCCAGGCATCAAACTTATGACTGGCGGGGCGGTTTCGTGGGAGAATGTATCCAAGCCTTTCGAGGTGGTCAAAGTGGCCAGCGCCATAATACATCCTGGGGCGACACCGGTCATGATAGTCAATCAGCCGACTCCGTCGGTTGTTTCATCTAGCACTCAGGACAGGCTCAGGGAGCTTGATGAGCTGGCGCAGAAAGGACTGATTTCCAAGCAAGAGTACGACGATAAAAGAAAGCAGATCCTTAACAGGCTTTGATATCGATTTGATCAGATTGCTGCAAAAAGCAAATCAATCCTTTCCGCTCTCATTCTTTTTATCCAATAGTTCGGGCTCATCAAGGAGCCCCGAATTCCTACGTCCAGAATTGAAAACCGCCTTTCGCCTTGCCTTTCAGGATCGAATTCGTCCTATCGAACGCTCCTTTCGGAGTGTAATTTTGGTGCAGAACAAGGTAGTAGAAATTAATGAACCAGACAGCCGAGTCAATGAATTCTACATCATGCACTGGTGCGATGACGTGCGATGCTCCAGTCGTCTCCATGAACTCGCTGACGAAGTTCGTCCGACTCATGCCGCATGCCGACAAAGTTACCGTTTGGCGAGAGAAGCATCCTTCGGGCAGTTCCTCTGGGCGTAAGCTCCCCTGGGGCAAGTTGATCGATTCGCTATCATCCCCTCCATGTGCTGAAATATGCACGAAATCGAACTTCTGGAGGTCTCGTTTGCTCCCAAGGTATTTCAACATCTGGGACTTGGACCTGATCGCATAGGCATGGATGGCATCTGGCTCAGTCATCCTGAGAAAACTTGATAGTACCAGGCTCTCGTTGAATTTCTCAGACCTTGGTATGCACTCGATTATTTGCAGCTTCTTGTTCCTAGCCATTCCCATCACTCTTCTTGGTCGTTCTGATCTTTTGGCGATTCGTATCTGGATTTGAATTATTGAATCGATGCTATATCGCCTTTTCTTGAGGCAGAAATCGCAGACACTAGCTGATGGCTATTGCCTGGTGCCGCTCCCATTCTCGAATTCCTTGGGAAAGAATCGGTCCTCATCCTCATGGGACCTGAATGCGATCGACTTCAACATTTTCCATCTCAGGAGGAACGTCTCCCACCTCCCATCCCGAGCCAGTGGACTCGCAGTAGTAGTAGTTCTTCGATTCGAAGGAGACGTGACCGCCGCTCGCCCCTAGACAGGATAACCCGGTGGCCATATGGCCGGGGAGCAGCAGAAGGACGGCATCGTTGTCCAAGGCCTCCATGATCGCGGAATAGAGGATCGATGTGTCCTCACAATCTCCCGTCTGGTCGTACAGGGTCTCCAAGGGATACCGTCAATACTCGTTCTGACCAGCGCTGACATTGTCGTAGGAATAATCGATGCTCTGGACGAAGGACAGGACGAAGTTCGCCCTCTCTATCTGCGAGAACCCTCTGGTAAGGGCGATGCTCTCCAGTTCGTTCGCTACCTCAACCACGGATGGGTCGTTGACCGTTACGAAGCCCCTCTCCTCCTCATAAGTTTCAGGCGAGCGGTCCACCCCGTTGTATTTGTATTGGTAGTACTGCTTGGCGGAGAGGTTCAGCTGCAGATCGTATCCATCGCCGCCATAGATCCATGCATAGGTCTTCAGCCCCGAGATCGGGACAACGCTGACATCATTGCCGAATGCCCCATCATCATCGTCGGAGGACTGCGTTCCGTCCAACGAGCCGTCCGCCAGGCCATTGATGTTATCCCCGTACCAGGTGTCATTCACCATGTCGAACATGATATCCAGGGTCTTGTCAGCCAAGTTCACCCCGTCTATGTCCACAGGATCCTTCTTGGAGAAGAAGTCCTCGTCGACCATGGAAATTGAGATCCTTGTGAATCGACTATTGTCATCGACGTTGAAGCGGAGGGACTTTGCGATGCTATAGGTGGTACCGACCTGGAAGATGTACGGGTAGCCCGAGTCGTCGATCCTGGACTCCTGTCTTCCATTCACGCTTATGTTGAAGTAGACGTCCCCCACCCCGGTCAGGAAATCGACATCGTCGATGATCTTCACCGTCCTCAGCTCGATCAGGATACCGGCATCGAAACTGTCCTGGAGGTCCACCAGGTCGTTGAACCCGTCGCTGTCATTGTCCGGGGCATAGGATTCGGAATTGTCGCCGATGCCATTGTGGTTCGCGTCCGCCCATTCTGACCGGTCCGCAGGGAAAACGTCCATGCTGTCAGGATAGAGGTCCCCATCGGTATCGGTTGGCCATGCCACGATGCCTGGGGTATTCTGGTCAGACGTCTTGGGAAGGGTCACGACCACATATGCGGCGATCAAGATCATTGCCACGATCAAAATGGCGGCGACGATCAGCCCTGAATCGTTCTTTCGTGGCGGGGTATATCGTGGACCGGGATAACCTATGGCCATTCTATGTTCGCTCTTACTAAGGAATATCGGCTATAAAGACATCTTATCTGATGTTGGCTCATCTCGATCAAGCCGGCTTTGCGGCGCCATCCGTACGTTCGTTATATTCATCATCATAGAACTGGTCAGGATAATAGAGCTCCGGACCCGGATGAAAGCCCATTCAATAGGCCGAGATCTGAAGCGAAGCGATGACCGATTCGGTAGTCTGGTACTTTATGAGAATGAGATAGGTGGTGCCTGGATGCAGGTTGCCTACCGTAAAGCTGTCGCCCAGGCTCAAGCAATCTCCGGTCCCAACGATCTTGCCAGCGTAGATGGTGGAGTTATCGGGGTAGACCATTATCGAGACTTCATCGCGGTCGATCCCATGATTTGTGAGCGCCATGACCGTTACCGTGTAATTCCCAGAGTCATTCCTAGTGCTCGTCATTGAACCCATTGCTGGCATGCCACCAGGCGTCACACCGACCACCATGAAGTACATGACGCTACCTAGGACGAGCAGAACGAAGATCGTCATCAGCGTCGCTATCAATGCGGAGAACCCCACTGCATTGTTTGCGAGCCTTTTCATCTACAAGCACACCCCACAAACGGTCATTTTCAAAAGAATCTTGGTTTTATCGGTATAAACTATCCAATTAGAGAATCAATTTTGAGTTTCATTTTCAACTGCATCAGTTGCTCGACAAAGATCGAGAAAATTCATTCATGAGGTCCGATCTCTGTTCTTTTTTATTGAACCAATTGGAACTCAAGGTCCGAACTCACCAATTGAAGATGTATCAAGAATCTTCAATGCGTCGACCCTTTCCAACTGGTCGTTCCCCTGTACAAATTGCTTGTAATTCTGGATGCCAATCCTATCCCCCTTGTCACGGAGCTTGTTCCCTGGGACCCAGCATCTCCACCCAATCCCAATGAAAAACGGTATAGGGGTTCTTCTTCTGCACGAGTTCATAGGCTTCCTTGTAGGGCATGTTGTACTTCTTACTGACATAGACCATAGCCAGGAAAGGCGTCCTGTCAATCCCCAATAAGCAATGGATTAGGACCTTAGGGTCGAACTGAGTGAGCGCCACGAGCATATCCCCTGCCTTCAAGACCTTGTTCACAATCGGCTCCACATGCATTCCAGAGACACCATCGAAAAGCCGGCGGGCATCGATGATCAGGTCGATATCGCCCTCCTTCAGATCACTGACGGAAAAGGCGTCCTCAAATCCTCCCACAGCAACGAAATCGTCTATCCAGTTCGTAATCTCACCTCATATGAAGAATTAGTGGTCGTTCTGAATCTCCACTCTTGCCAATAGATTTGGGAACGTGATGCATTAATAGTTCGCTCCTTCGCAGCGAACAGGAAGAATTATTGGAGCCGGAATGCGATGACGGGCAACGGCGCGGAGCGGTTCATGGCGAGAGAGCATTTGGAAGAGCTGCAATTCTCATCGCGAGCTGAGTGGCATCATTGGCTGGAGGACAATCACAAACAAGAAAGTGGAATTTGGCTTGTCTTCCTCAAGAAAGGGACTGGCAGCAGAACCCTGACCCATGAAGAGGCCCTCGAAGAGGCGCTCTGCTTCGGTTGGGTCGACAGCCTCGTGAGACGCATCGATGAAGAGAGGTTCGCCTTCAAGTTCACTCCCAGAAGACAGGGAAGCAAATGGTCGGAGGCGAATAAGAAGGCAGCAAGAAAATTGATCGACCAAGGAAGGATGACTGCTGCCGGGACTGCGAAGCTCGGGCTTTGCCTCGAGGTGGAGGCATCGCCTCGGCCCGGAACATTTCCAGATGCGATCCCTGATTTCATTAGGTCTGCTCTAGAAAAGGATTCCTTGGCTTGGGGCTATCTCATTAGCCTGGCTCCGAGTCACAGGAGAAATTACATCCGATGGATCTCGAGTGCCAAGAGACCGGAGACAAGAGAACGTCGATTGGAAGAAGCCAGGAAGCTCTTAAGGAATAAGGAGAAGTTGGGAATGAAATGATGAATCGTTTCATTCACTCCAATGTATTGAACATCGCCTAATGCTCAAATCATTGCATGATATGAAACTAGTCCTTCACATGCCATGGTCCTTGCAGGCCATCCGCGATCGTCCTAACCACCCGCATCGCCAGGGCGCTCGCGGTCAGCATTGTCGGGAGTCCCTGCGATCTGGGAAGCAGCGACAGGTCGGCGACGTATAGGCCCTCAGGCAGATAGTTCGGATGCATTGACCCGACATCCTCCTTTCGCAGCGGCACCGTGCCCCCGAGGTGCCCGCCATTGATCATGCCCGGGACGAACGGGCCCTCCACTCCCGCATCGAGCATGACATTCTTGGCGAGCTCCGAGGCGGCAGCCAGCTTGTCATGGTCCGCCGACGTCAGGTCCTTGCGCACCGTTCCGTCCGCTTCCACCACCCCGTTCGCTTCCTCCCCCATTTTAACCATCACCCCGACCCTGTCCCTCAGCCCGACGTTCCTCCAAGGCTTGTGGAACCAGTGCGAGAGTATGTCCAGATAGGGTGAGAGGATGAAGCGGTCATGCTTGGTGTACCAGACCATCGGCGGCTCCAAGAGCATCTCCGCGTCCTCCTTCCTTCCGCCGAGTGTGAGCACGATGTCCGCCCAGAGCTTGTCCTGAACGGGAAGCGAGGATGCGCGGAGGATCTGGGCAGTGCCAATACCGCCGGCTGCGAGCACAACGATGTCAGCGTTCATCGTCTCAACTCCCTGCGCGGCGCGCACTAGGACGCCGGACGCCCGACCGTGCTCGACCAGCACGCGCTCCACCGGCGTCTCCAGGCGCACCTCCGCTCCCCCGAGCCTCGCTTGGTTCAGCCACCTGCGAGCGTCCCACTTGGCGCCATTGGCGCAGCCGATCTCGCACAGGCCGCAGGCGATGCATCGAACGGCGTTCACCGCCTTCGGCGTCGGGGAGGGATTGTACCCCGACCGCTCCGCCACCTGGAACATCGCCTCCGTCGTCGGCCTCCAGCGCTCCCTGGGGAAGGTGATCGGACGCAGCTCCGCCTCCAGCTCCTCGAACTCCTTGGTGAGATCGAGGCCGATCTCGTCCAGGCCGCCGATCGCCCTCACCAGGTTGCCGCAGGCGATGGTCGTCGTCCCGCCGGTGGTGATGCCGCGGACCAGCACCAGCTCGTCGCTGCTCCTAGCCGTCCACATCGCTGGGAAGAGCCTGCGTATGGTTCGCTCCGTGCCCATCACTCCAACCCGTCGGAGCGGTTCGGTCATCGTCACCCGACGGGACATCGGTTTGAACTCGGACCCGGCTTCGAGGACGACGACGTCCATGCCGGTCTTCGTCAGCTCCCTGGCCGCCAGGCTGCCTCCGGCTCCCGATCCGACGACGATCGCCCTCACTTTCCCTCCTCCTTCCTGAACCGGAACTCGGCCACGCATTCAGGCTTGCCAGAGGTGAGATGTTGAGCGAATTTGAGTTCCGCCCGCTCGCTCAGGCCATGCACCACGCCCTCATCGGTCGCGCAAAGCACCGCGCAGGTGCTCGAGTCATACTCTTTTGCGAGCGCACAGCGATGCACGCGCATCTCTCCCCGACCGTCCTCATAGCTCATCGTGAATTCGATGCCAAGCACTCGATACAGCACCTTTGCGGCCTTCTGCAGGTCGCTTGGCACGTCCCGGACGCCCAGCTTCCCCCTCGCTTCTTTTCCCAGCTGGATGCCAGCCTGGTACAAGGCGAGTCGTGCCACTTCGAGTGCCTTCTCCCTTCCCAACGCTTCCATCATGATTGCGACGCGCTCCACGTGCCCCCGCGCCATCCGATCTCGTAGCCCTTCCAGCCCCATATCGTTCCCGGAAAGGCCTCGAGGCGCATGCCCAGGGACGTTGGCCCGGATCGCCTCATCGAGGGCGGAGTTCGTCACTTGCTCCACATGAAACAGCTCCTTCCTGATCGTGCGCTTGGGAAGGTAGGCGCTCGCGATCGCCAGACGGAGGCTCATCTCTCCTCACCACCGACGTGCAACGCCTCCGGGTGCGAAGCGGCACCCTCGTAAAGCGCGGAGATCAGCTCCGCGTACCTAGCCTCCACTCTCGGACGTCGGAGCTTCAGGTTAGCGGTGAGCGCTCCGCTCTCCACCGACAAACTGCCTTTCAAGACCGCCCAACGGCGCGGCCTTTCCGGCTGCGAGAGCTTTGCATTCGCTTCCCTCACAGTTTCATCTACCTTGGATGCCATCTCGGCATTCCACCCTGGGCCCTCAGGCCAGAGCAGCGCGATGCAATAGGGCTTCCCCTCCCCCACGATCAGCGCTTCGGATAGCAGGGGTGAATCGCGCAGCATCGATTCCGCGCGCATCGGGCTGACGAACTTGCCATACGAGGTCTTGATGAGGTCCTTCTTCCGACCCTTGAGGTACAGGTAGCCGCCATCGAAACTGCCCAAGTCCCCGGTCAGCAGCCAGCCGTCGCGAAAAGGCTGCTGTCCTTTATAATTGTGATAACCGGTGGTGACCTGTGGACCGCGAACCAGCACCTCGCCGTCCTCTGCGATCGCCACCTCGGTCGAAGGCAATGGCTCGCCCACGCTTCCCACGTGGTTGCGACCCTTGCGGTTGAGGGTCACCAGCGGCGCCTCGGTGAGTCCATAGGCGTTGTGCACCACGATGCCCAACCTCTCCAGGTCGGCGATTATCTCGTTTCCCATCGGGCTCGANNCTCATTGATCGTTCCCCAGAGCTTCTCATAGAACCGAGGGACGGAGAAGAATACCGTAGGCCGGACCAGGGGTAGGGAATCGCGCAATGACTTGAAATCCTCCAGGAAGTAGATGTCCACCGAGGTCGGGGCGTAGTATGGTCCATACGTGGTAAGAATGCCCTCGACCACATGGTTCATCGGCAGGTATGAGAGATAGCGGAAGGGGCGGTTCCGCGCCTCCCAAGGCGGCAGGGAAGCCATCGATTCCGCCATGAAGGCAAGGTGCTCGTGAGTGAACCGGACCCCCTTGGCCATCCCGGTGGTGCTGGAAGTGTAGCGTATCGTTGTCAGGTCCTCTGGAACAACGTTCGCAAGCGCTATCTCGCGCTCCTGCCCGAGCGCCAGGAACTCCTGCCAACCGAGGACCTCTGCGGGCTTTCCATCGGACCTGCGACAGAACGAGACCGCTTTGGCGGAGAGCTCGATCCCGTCCGCTCGCCTTAGAAGCTCGCTCGTCCCAACGAACAGGACCTTCGCTTCTGATGCTCTTACCAGTTCCGCGATGTCCGCCTGAGGCGAGGTGTAATAGAGCTGGACGCTCACCGCACCGGCCAGGCCGATCGCCATCTCGATGGTCATGTAGCGGCTGCTGTTCCAGCCAACTACGGCCACCCGGTCGCCCTTGTGAACCCCGAGTGCGCCCAGAGCCGACGTGGCGCAAAGGATGTCGCGGCGGAGCGCGGCGGTGTCCACATCCACCACCTTCCCGTCCACGATGTCGTGGATCGCGACCCTACGTTTCTCTTGGCCCAGGCGGAAGAGCACCTGCTCGTGCACGGTGCGTCCGCTGCGATGCATAAAGCCGGTATACGCAGCGTAGTCCAGCAGGATGGGGAGGATTTTCCTCCATTCAACGTTAATCTTGCCGATCAGCTTCTCGGCATTGGCGCGTGAGAACTCCCTCCTCTCAGTGAAATATGGGGCAAGCTGGGTGAGGTTCGAAGCCTCCCCCTTGGCGCCGACCTTGAGCAATGCATTGACCGCCCCGCGGGGCATTGGCAGGAACAACGGTCTCGCCAGCTTGATCTGGAGGTTCTTGCTTGCCCATTCCCTTGCCTGCTCCACCAGCTCGCCCACTTCCGGGCAGCATTCAGCCGGAGCGGTGAGGTTGAACGTCATGCCCTGCGCCATGGGCTCTAGCATCAGGCGGACCAGAGAGTCAGCGACAAGATCGACCGGCATCAGGTTGACCTTGGCGCGAGGCGATATCGGGAAGAATTGGATGCGGCCAGTGAGGTACAGCCGCAACGGATAGTAGATAACATTGAACGTCTTGACCCGGCCGGTGGAGGAATCCCCGACCACCATCCCCGGGCGGAAGATGCTCATCGGAAGCTTGTTCATATGATCGCGCACAGCCTTCTCGCCTAGGTGCTTGCTTCGCTCGTAGTTGTTGTCGAGCGCCTCGAACTCGCCGAGCAAGTCCTCGTACACCACCCCTTCCTTGTTGCCGGCGACGTAGGCAGTGGAGACGTGCGCGAAACGCCGCAATCCATGGTCGGAATGGACCTTCTCTGCGAACCGCAGAACGTTCAGCGTGCCCTCCACGTTCGTTCGGTTCAGCTCCTCCAGCGAAGCGTTCAGTCGCAGGTCCGCCGCCGAATGCACGATATAGGTGATCGTCGCGACCAGTGAATTGTACGTCGTCTCATCCAGTGCCAGATCGTTCTCTTTGACGTCTCCGGCCACCGCCCGAACCCGGGTCCCTATGAGCTTCCTCAGTTCGGGGAAGTCCCACCAAGCCCTCCGCAGGCGCAGCTCCGCCTCCTCATTGGATCTTGCGCGTACCAGCGCTACCATGCCGCAATCCTCGCCCATGAGACGATGTGCCACCTGGGTACCGATGAAGCCGGTAGCGCCCGTGATCAGCACCTGGAAGCTCATTCGACCACCGGCAATCCGTTATCAAGGGCGAAACGGCGGAGCAGCTCAACGTTGCGCTTCGCCTTCTCCACATGCTGCGCATTGATGGACAGGATGCGCTCGTGGATCGTTTCCCGTTCGCTCACCAGCCGGTCGTCGATCTGACTCAGTCTCTCCCACGCGTCCTCCGCCCTGCGGGGGATGAAGAACTCGTCCCTCAGGCCGCTCTCCTGATAGATGTCGCGCAGCCTCAGATCGTGGCCGAGGGCCACTTGTGGGACGCCACCGGCCATGGAAAGCACGGCGGCGTGATAGCGTGAGGTGACGAGGAGGTCAAGCGAGCGCAGGATGCGCGTCATCGTCGCCGCATCATACTCGTTCGAGGAGAACACCTTCGTCTTCTCCTTGTCTTTCATGAGCTCGCGCACCCTTCTCGCCAGATGCTCGTCCACCGCCTCCATGGAGATGAGCGCGATGTGCTTGTCATATTTCTCGATCAAGCGGTCCGCCTCCTCCGCCAGATTGCGGGCCAGCTGCTCGCTCGCCTTCCGACGCTTCCTGGAGCGCGAGAAGTAGTAGGGCCAGCGATAGCAGTCGCGCCTCCGGCCGAAGGGGCGGATCACCACCGGCCAGATATTGAAGTCCACCACTGCCATTCCGGCGACGTTCCTGGCCTCAGGCCAGAGGCGCCTCAGCGTTCCGTCCTCCTTCCCGGCATCGAACGTGAAACCGGTGTCGTCCGTGACCTCGATCGGAGCGGTCACGCCCCATTTGCGGAGGCGGTCGGCGGAGAGCCTGGTGCGGGTGATCAGGAGGTCGGTCTTGCTGGCTTCCCGACGGACCTTGGGCTTCCATTTATCGCTCAGTTGGCCCGAGTCGACAGCATATGCGATCATCGGCACGTGGTAGCTCTCGGAGTACTTGGAGGCGGAGAGGAAGGCCAGGAGCAGTGCCCCCGCCCAGGTGTCCATGTAGCAGCTGCCCTCGACCAGCATGATGAGGTCGCTGCGCTTCACCAAGCGGCGTAGGGAGAGGAAGAAGATCGAAGGTATAGGAGCGATCTGCAGATGCTGGTCCTCGTTCAAATAGCGGCGCAGGTTCGCCTCATTGAGCGTCGGGACCGTGACGATCGCCTCTGGACCGAACACGCGGCGCACGTCCTCAATGATCGAGATCAGACGAGCTTCGGAGCCCGTGTTGTTTGCACCGTTATAGCCGAACAGGAGGATACGGGGGCCTGCTTCTGCCTTGGAGTCTTGGAAGGGCATTGCCGCGCTTCTCAAAGCTTGGCACGATTTAACACTTTTGCACAAGCGCTCATAGAAGACCTCTATGGTATTTTGTGGCATTATTCGATAGGTTATTAGTATCGTAACGATGTTAACGCCATATAGAAGGGGTTCTATGAAACAAGCCGATGTTGTCGTAATAGGGGGCAGCGCGGCTGGAATTCCAGCGGCGTTGACAGCGAGAAGGCATTACCCAGAAAAGAGCGTTATTCTAATAAGGAGCGAAAAACAAGTCCTGATACCTTGTGGCATCCCATACATATATGGCACGGTTGGAGCGCCAGATAAGAACCTGATACCAGATGGCGGGCTGCAAAGCAACAAGGTAGAGATCATCGTAGATGAAGCGAAGGAATTGAAGCCCTCTGAAAAGAAAGTGATCCTAGCCAGTGGAGAATCGGTATCATATGACAGGCTGATACTGGCGACTGGCTCATCTCCTATCTTACTGCCCATACCGGGGATCGAAAAGAAGAACGTTTATGCGATCAGGAAGGACATCCCCTATCTGCAGACCCTATTGGAAGCATTAAAGACGACCAAGAACCTGGTAATCCTGGGCGGGGGGTTCATCGGTGTTGAGTTCGCTGATGAGTGCAAAAAGAACCGCGACATCAACGTGACAGTCGTGGAAGCCCTCGAGCATTGCCTGCAGATCGCCTATGGTGAGGGGACGTGCAGATGCAGCCTGGAGGTCGAGGACTACCTTACCAAGAAAGGTGTGACCATCATCACAGGTGCGAGCATAGAGAAGATCATTGGCGATGAATCCGTGACGGCAGTGAAGTTATCCAACGGCAAGGAGATTCCCGCGGACGCGTTGATCGTCAGCGTTGGAGTAAGTCCTAATATCGGGCTCGCAAAGGAGGCCGGCTTGGCAATTAGCAATGGAGCGATAACGGTCGATACCACCATGCGGACATCTGATCCGAACATCTTTGCTTGTGGAGACTGCGCCAGCAAGTTCTCGTTCTTCACCGGTCAGCCTTCAGCCGTAAGGCTTGCGTCGATAGCAACGACCGAGGCGCGCATCGCCGGTGCGAACCTGTTCGAGATCAAACGCAAGAACCCCGGTGTGATCGGGGTCTTTTCAACCGCTATGGGGAACCTGACCGTTGCCATCGCCGGGATGAGCGAATCAGCCGCGAAGAAGAGCGGGTTCGATGTGGTAGCTGGGGAGGCAGAAGCATCGGACAGGCATCCGGGCGGAATGCCAGGCGAGTCCAAGATGTGGGTCAAGCTTATTTTCAACAAGGCCAACGGAGAACTGGTCGGAGGAGTGGTCAGGGGCGGTCCAAGTGCTGGAGAGCTCATCAATGGCATCAGCGCATGCATTCAAAGCCGGATGAATGCCAATGATATCGCTACCTTCCAAATAGGAACGCATCCCGCTGTAACCTCTTCACCTATCGCCTACCCGCTAGTAAATGCTGCGGAGATGGCCTTGAAGAACATGAAAGGCTGATAGTAAGATAATCGAGCTTGACCCGATTCGCACATAAAGAGGCATGTACCATTGCGATTACTGAATTTGGGCCAAGGCGATGATGTGGGATAGACGGAGTATTCCTGCCCAGGAATTGAACATGATGCGAATCTTCCTTGAGACCATTCGAGACCGCGGATTGAAATTCATGTTGACTGCAGCTATCAGTGTGCTGGCAGCAACTTGACAAACAGAAGGAATAAGTACTGTCGTTCGGTTTACTAGCTCCTGTGAGGGGTTCAGGCCAGTAATAGACGATCATACTGAGGCTGTCCCCAGATCAAGAGGAAGGAATGAACAAGAAGGGCGAAAGGGCCGTCGTCCGCGGACTGAAGGACGTTGCTGCGGCTGAGACCAGGATAAGCTTCGTGGAGCCCAAGGGCGCTCTCTACTACCTTGGCTACAATATCGATGATCTGGTGGGGAAGGTCGTCTATCCAGAGGTGGCCTTCCTCCTGATCCACAAGAGGCTGCCCAACCAGCGGGAGCTGGATGATTTCAACGCCGACCTCATTTCCGAGATGAAATTGCCCGACAGGATAGTCGAGAGCATTCGATCCACCCCCAAACGCTGCCATCCGATGGACGTTTTGCGGACCGAAGTCTCCCAACTTGGGGAATGTGATCCCGAGGACAATGATCTGTCAGAGGCAGCGAACCTGAGGAGGGCGACAAGGCTAATTGCCCGAGTTCCCACCATTGTGGCCACCATCCACAGGGTCCGCCTCGATAAGCCAATTCTAGTACCAAAGGCAGATTTCAGCTTCACCGAGAACTTCCTCTACATGTTCAAAGGGTCTCCTCCGGAGGTGGCCGAGACAGACGTGCTCCATCGCCTCATGATACTCCAAGCCGACCACGGGTTCAACGCTTCCACCTTCGCTGCGCGAGTGACCGCGAGCACAAATTCGGACATGTATTCAGCTGTGACCTCCGCCATCGGAACGCTCAAGGGGCCGCTGCATGGGGGAGCGGGCGAGAAAGTAATGGAGATGCTCGACGACATCGGATTGGAAGAGCACGTTGAAGAATACATCAAGGGATTGCTGGACGAGAACAAGAAGATCATGGGTTTCGGCCACCGGGTCTATAAGGCGGAGGACCCGAGGACGAAGCATCTCCGGGGCATAGTCAGGAATCTTTGCTATCGCGACAGGACCAATAGCCTGTGCAACAAATGCATCAAGATAGAGAAGATCGTCCATGACCGGAAGAAGATCTATCCCAATTTGGACTTCTACTCGGCGGTGGCTATGGATGCCTTGGATGTCTCCAAGGAGTTCTTCACACCGTTCTTCGCCTCGAGCAGGATATCTGGCTGGGTCGCCCATGTGATCGAGCAGTACGAGGACGCCATCTTGCTTCGTCCCTCATCAAAATACGTTGGGGAATTCGGGAGGAAGTTCGTCCCGATCGACCAACGATGAGCTTCGGATCGGCCAAAGGTTGGAAGAGCGTCTCAGAAGCCCAGTTTGACCGAGATGTTGTTCATGCCGCTGAGCGCCAGCCATAGGAATTCATCCAGGCTGAGCCCCAGTTCCGTGCAGCGCGATATCCTTTCCCTTGAGACGCCCTTGGCGAAGTCCTTGGATTTGAACTTCTTGACCAGCGATTCGAGCTTGACGTCGGCGATCTTCTTCGACGGCATCACCAAGGAGCAAGCCAGCACCAGACCTGAGACGGCATCGCACGCCACTAGTCCTATCTTCAAAGGGGAATCGATCGGGACCTGGGTATTCTCGTAATTGTGGGCCATTATCGCCTCGATGACGTCGTCTTCGACGACGCCTTTGAGCAACTCCATCGCTTTGATGGTGTGATCGGCAGGACCGGCGCAGACCTCGTAGTCGATGTCATGCAGGATGCCTACCAGCTCCCATTTGCCCGCATCCTCGTTCAACCTGATAGCAATGACGCGCATGATCGCACCGACGGCGATCATATGCCTGATGTTGTTCTCCTTCGAGACATATTTCCCGACCAGATCGAGCGCGGCATCCCTTTCCAGCTTCAACACCATTCATCTATCCGAGTTCAAAGAAATAAATGTAGGGTTTGACGGTTCACAGATTCGTTCCATCCCGATCGTGGCCATCCCTCAGGCTCAACTTTTTCGATGAATTCGTGGATGAAGACATCCAGCAGGGTCTTCATCTTCCAATTCCACAAGTTTAAATCAGCGCCAGCTTTGTACTGAGGAATCAAGGGGGAGTCTTCTAATGAGAGGATTTGCAGCGAAGCTAACAATGATGATTGCCACAACGGTCCTGCTATCTAGCGCTTTTGTCCCACTCTCGAGCACATCGAGGGCGGCAGAAGCAGGATGGCAGACCTTTGTCGTCGATAGCAATGGAGGTTTCTCTTCATCGATGGCGAACGATTCGTGGGGGCACTTGCATATGGTCTACTTCGATCAGACAAACCACGATCTGAAGTACGCCAACAATACGAGTGGCATATGGGTCACTCAAACCGTAGAAAGCATTGGAGATACGGGTCCTGGCTGCTCTATTGCGATCGATCAACAGGGCTGGGCCCACATCAGCTATTACAACTGGAGCGTTAACAACCTCAACTACGCCACCAATGAGGGAGGGAGCTGGAATATCGTTACCGTCGACGGAGGCGGCAATGTCGGCCCATCGACTTCCATCTCCTTGGATTCGCAAGGCTTCTCGCATATCAGCTATTGGGCCGATACCAACCTCGGTGGTCACCTAGGCTATGCAACCAACACGGCCGGCGATTGGAGCCTCGAGACGGTTGACCCCAATGGCAGCCATGGGTCGGACTCGTCCATCGCCATTGATTCTAATGACAATGTGCACATCAGCTACTATGGAGCTGGATACCTGCACCATGCGAGCAACGCGGCAGGGTACTGGAGCATCGATACTCTGGATGGTCCGTATGGAGTAGGGACTCTAAGCTCGATCGCAATCGATGCCGATAACAACGTTCACATCGCCTACAACCATTTCGACGCGCCGTCTGCCCCTCACATCCTGAAGTATGTCAATAATACTGCAGGAAGCTGGATCAACTCGACCGTTGATGACTCGTCGAACAACGTCGGGGATTACTGCTCTTTGGCGCTGGACCCTCAGGGATACGCGCACATCAGCTACCTGGTCGGAAGTCAAGGGATAAGGTACGCCACCAATGCTGGGGGGGCATGGGATAAGGTGTGGGTCGACGATGATGGTCGATACCAGACCTCGATCCTGTTAGACCAGGACGGCTACGTTTACATAGCGTACATGGCATGGCATTCTACCGCGCAGAAATATTCTACAAATGCCCCGGTCGTGGACACGCAGGATCCGACCGTGGAAATCACCGCACCGACCTCGTCATCCACGTATGCAACCACTAGCGGTATGCTGACCCTTTCAGGCAGCGCGACCGATGATGTCGGAGTAACAAGCGTTTCCTGGTCCAATCCGGCGACTGGTGGGTCCGGCTTTGCCAGTGGCACCACATCCTGGAGCATCTCCGGCATTGCTTTGGCCTCGGGTGACAACCTGATAGCCGTCACGGCTTTCGACGCAGCTGGCAACAACGCCACCGACACCATCACCGTTACCTATACTCCGGACCTCGTCGACCCAACCATCCAGATATACTCGCCTGCGGATACCGGCTACTATGCCACAGGCCAGAACTATGTTGTCATCTCCGGCATCGCTTCGGACGACGTTGGAGTCACGATAGTCACCTGGGCAAACGCCGAAACGGGCGGTTCCGGCTCGGCCATTGGGACTACTAGTTGGAGATTGAACATCTCACTTAATGCGGGCAATAACTCGATCACAGTGACCGCGCACGATGCCGCCGACAACGCAGCAAGTACTTCCATCGCGGTGAACTACACGGTGTCGATGGACGTCGTCGATCCGACGGCGTCGATCACCTCCCCGACGACAGGTTCGACCTATGCCACCAATTCCTCCACGGTCAGCCTGTCTGGGATAGCATCAGATAACGTAGGGGTGACATCGGTCACCTGGTCCAACGTAGGAACCCAGGCGTCAGGCACAGCCATCGGTACCGCCAGCTGGAGCATCTCGGACATATTGCTCGTCTCCGGGGATAACGTCATAATGGTCACGGCGCACGACGCGGGAGGGAACTCTGGCATCCATGTCCTGACGGTGACATACAATGCGCCGGACGTGACCGACCCGATAATATCCATCACCTCTCCTCCTGGAGCGACATTTAACACTGGCTCCAGCACTTTGACCATGTCAGGCAGCAGCTCGGACAATGTCGATGTGGTGAACATTACTTGGTCGAACTCCAGGGGCGGCTCGGGAATGGCGACGATCAGCGGTGAATCGTGGTCTGTAACAACAATACCGTTGCAGGAAGGCAGCAACGTGATCACCATTACCGCCAAGGATGCGGCCAACAACACCGCTACTGCAATCATCACCGTCACCTCCACCGCGGAGACGGTGGATTCCGGTGGACTGGGGATCGAGGTGATCGTTGCCCTGGTGGGCGTGGTCTTCGTGGTGGCGATGTTCGTCCTCTTCCTGGTCTGGAAAAGGAAAAAGAAGAAGGCCTAGTGGATGCAGGAGAGCCCGCGTCGCTGATCGATCATAAAACCTCTTAGAAAGGGCATTTGCCCCCTCCCTTTCTATTCTTTATTATTGGCAGACTTCTGCTCGAACGGGCGCAATCCCGAAAGATCTACTATCCAACCACATTTTGTGCATTGCGTCCATTCGTTGGCAATTATCCCATTGCAATTGGGGCATCGCCCTATAGCATGGACAAGGATAGGTTGGACCGCAGTATTTGCTTGAAGATAAATGCGATGAGGTTTTTGACTTACGGAGCCCCGAGTGAATGGTTGGAGGCGGGACGGATGGCGATCATGCCTTTGATAGAACGGCAATCGAGATTGCCTCATCCTGTCAATTGCCACCAATGAGACAAACGCCGCGATCGCAAAAAGGATGACAATTCCGGCCATGAACAATATTCCGCTAATCGAAATGGAAGCTTCCGAACTAGTTTGAATCCCAACGATGATGCTTCTTGCATCGTAGGTGACCTGAGCTGTTTGGCCATTGGGCTGGGCGCTTCCCTGGAAAGTATTGTCGATTATCAGATAATTGGTGCCATTGCCAATTTCGCCATAGAAGGCGGCACGTCTGGTATCAAGGAACGTCCCAAGGACCGAATAGGAGGCATTGCTCAATCCTCCATTCATGTAATCGATGTAGCCAGTCTCATCAGTCAGGATCACGTCTACGTTGGGACCACTCATCACTGTGACATCAAACGACGTGAGGGCATCCGAACTGCCTAGCATTTGGAGCACAAGGTAGCCATTTGGAGCGATATCTTGTGAATGAGAGGAAACCGCCTCGGCCTGCTCGCTGATCAATGGCAAAGCGGCCATCAAGATGCAAATGGCAAACAATATGACAAGGGGTCTCGTTGGGCCACCGGCGAGTACTAGCCTCGGGATATGATAAGGTTGTCGGAAGGGCCATGAAAGAAATTCAGTAGATGAAAGAGAGGCCTATAAAGCGATAAATCAAAACTCATCCAGATCTCATCACTTGTTCAGTCCTTCGAACAACTCCCTCGCCAAGAAGATATCACTGGCCGGTTCAAAATGAGATTTGTATGATATCATTGCGTCTATCGCTTTCTTCGTCAAGGGCTTATTNNCATCGAGATAATCTAGACAAGAAAGGATGAACGACATCACTCTGATCTGACAGAACGTCGAAACGGATATGGACGATAGCATCACCGAATCCAGTTTTGCCATCGAGAAATTATGTGGATATGGGTCTTTCTGGAAGCAATGATGGTAGAGAAGGACTTGGGATAGGATGTCGTCCTCATCACGGATTAGCTCATAGGAGTATTCGACATGATTCTTGAACCCCTTTGGAGGCTTTCCATCCTTGCAGTTCTCCCAGGGTTCAGCTGGATACAACAACTTTCCGACATCGTGCAATAGGCAAGCCTCGTGGATGATTCTGTAATCAAGGCAGGTGCCGTTGATCTTGCAATCGCAAAACGATTGGGAATTTAGGTCCAATCTATCGCACATGGTCGCCATTCTTTCGCTATGTTGGTAGGTCTTGGGGAGCTTGTGCTTCAAAGCTCCCAATAGATTCTTCTTATAGGTCTTTTCTATCATTCTTTTTATGCTCCAGATTTCCGGTGCAGCGAATTCTTCTCTTCTTCATGGTCTTAACAGGTTTGTGGGAATGGCCATCGTCCTTGATCTGCCCTATTGAATGCCTTTTTGGACCTTCCTTTGGTCATTTTTCACTTCCCTATCGATCTCCTTCCCAACGTGCCCTTCGTTGTTCTGAATGGATTTGACGCCGTCTTTGGCTCCCTTCCTGAAGTGCTCTTCCTTGATTTCTTCACCAACATCGCTTTTCTCCCTCTCCTTCATGCCATTCACCTCGACGGCCGGGCTCTATCGATTGTCCCGCTATGTCCAAACGTTACCTTGGTACCAACGACTATAAGAGTTTGGCTGTCTGGATTTCGCATATCAATATTCATTCTCCAGTGGGATCACGTCATCCAAAACCATCATCAAGCAATTGCTGGGCTGTTTTCAATCGCAGGTGGAAAGATCATCGACCAGGCTGGCTAGCAGGGAAAGTAAGTTATAGCCATACGCTCCCCTTCATCAGTCAATCGTGCGGGCGTTCAATATGAGGGAAGTCTTCGTTCTCAATGGGAAGTGGTGGACACCGGCAACGCCGCACCACGTCACTGAAGGAGAGATGACGTTCGACCCGTCGAAGGGAGCCATCTTGAAGCTCAGCGGATTGCTCGATGAAAGCGAGACGTGCGCGATGCCATTCGAGATCGTGCTCGGAGATACCGAGAACGGAATCGCGGTCACGATGATCGGTTCGAACGGCATCTGGCTGACTCGACCGTATCGAGCGGCAGATGCTGGTGAGTCGGACATGCCTGCCTGCTCCTCCCTGTGCGCGAACGTGCTTCTGGTAGGAAGGCACTATCTCTCCCCGAAGGAGATCGATTTCCAAGGATTCGACATCGACCTATCTCATCTGTCGGACTGGGTAGGTCTCAATAACCCAAGATGCACCGATCAGCATCAGTCAACTGCGGTCGCGCCTCCCCATGATATCGGTCAATTGGGGAAGCTGATCATCGAGCCTGGGGATGGCAATTCCTGTCATCTAGTCCTAAGGTTCGGGGGAGCGGTCGACCTGGACAAAGGGATCGAATTGGTTCGCCAACTGCGCAATCTGATGTCGCTGTTGATGCATCGGTCCGTACAGGTGTTGAGGGTGAGAGGCGCCGTGGGAGGCGGAGCCGACAATATCCAATCGGGTATGATGGTGGACATCTTCTACCCCTCCTTCGCGCAGGATCGGAGTGCTAGCCCGCTGGAGCCGGAGGACATGCTACTGCCTTTATGCAACATCCGGGAGGAATTGGGCAGCATCGTCGCCAAATGGTTCTCGGCAAACGAGACCATGGCCCAGGTCCTCGACCTCTACTTCGCTGCTTCGCATAGCGCCGAGCTCTTCCCCGAGACGCGTTTCCTCATGTACGTGCAAGCGCTGGAGGCGTACCACCGCCTCCGCTACCGGAACTTCGAGTTAGACCCGAAGGAGCACGCCGAACGACTGGCAGTGATCATTGCCAGCATACCCGAGCAATATCGGGAGTGGATGCGAGACGGGCTGGAGCATAGCAACGAGCCCTCTCACGGCCAGCGACTGAAGGAGGTCTATCGAGACCTGAGCGACATCATGGACGAATTCGTCGAGGATAAGAAGCGGTTCGTTCATCAGGTAATCAAGACCAGGAATCAGATGACCCATTTGGAGGGCGACAGCATGGTCCTCGAAGGGAAAGACCTCGCACTAGCAACTACCCGTCTCAGGCTGTTGTTGGAACTCTGCCTGCTCAGGGAGATTGGCATCGGTCCGGAGAAAATGAAGCAGGCGGTGATGAATAATGCCATGTTCTCAAGGATTAGAGTCCAATCGGATGATACGGACAAAGCATAGCATCGAATCTATTTCAGAGCCGGATTCTATTGATTTGGTAACAAGATGGTTCGGATATAATCGGTCGATTAGCCGAGTATGAACCCGATGATCGCGCCGATGATGAAGCCAATGCTCAAAGGCAGCACTCCGACAATGAGAACGCCGAGTTGCACAGCTCCTGGCCCATATTGTTGTGCAAGCTGCTGCAGCGTAGGGATATCGAGAGAATAAAGCCCAAAGTAGATGGCCACCGCCAACACGATGATGGCGATGACCGCGATCTTCAGAGCCTTGTTCACCAAGAAACCGAAGATCAGTCCGATGACGAGCGGAAGGATCATCACGGCTAGGGGTGGAAGCCCGCCGATGCTCCCGTTGACTACGAAGTTGATCACTTCGTCGACCAAACCCATTCTAACCCTCCCGCTCGACCATCGATCCCATTATACTGGTCATTTGACTTCTTTGGGTTCCTTTTCGTTCTTAGGAGCGTTGGCATAGCCAGTCGAGAGCGGCGCCTGGAATCTGCCCACATTTTCTCTGATGAGTCCATATCCTTTTTGGGCATGATCGGTCGGCAGTTTGTCCAGATCCAGTGCTTCCTCGCTTCCTTTGAGCTTGAGCCTGAGTTTTGATCGCAGCACTCCCTTCTCCATTTCCACGCCAGCAATGTCGGAATAACTGTAATCGGTGTAGTCCTTCTTCAGATTGGCAGCATGAGGGTGCCGCAGAATTACCCTTTCGTTCGTTACAACCATCGAATCGATGTTCATCTTTGGATGGTAGATCTTTTCCTTGATATACATCTCGACCTTTTCGTTAGGGCCGAGTATCTTCTTCACATCATCCGGTACTTCTTCAGATTCAGCCATTTTCATTACCCTCCTAGAATAGACCAGGAACGAGATTTGTGATCAATCCACTGCCATTTGTAAGCTCAGAAACAAGGTTCTTGCCTTTCTCAGTGAGGCATAGCGAGAAGGATCCGAGGTCCTTTTCTCTAGACGGCATTTCGACCAACCCATCGCTCGACATCCTCTTTATCAGATTGCATATGTCGTGGTTCTCGAATTGAACTGCCGTTAGGACAGAACATTTCAGCTCATCATTTTCTTTAAGATAATCAAGGAAAGGTGAGAAATATGGATCGCTCTCCAAGGAGAAGAGATCAAGGTCGAAACGAGGCATGTGTTCAATCATCAGTTTAGGAGTTGGCCCCTCAGTAGGTATAGCTTCCCCGCTGCTTCCACGAGATTAAGGACAAAGTAGGCTGTGGCGTCGGTTTCGATTTACCGGTAGATCGGATTTCTGTCGGATGGCAACTAGGACTGGAAGGCTGTTCTTTCGCGATGAAACTTCAATTCATCGGCAGATGATGGTTTCTCGAGTGTGAAGCTAGGTGGGACGCGGGTCATACCTCTGAGACCGCACCAAGGACCGGTGTGAAGATCCATCCTGAGCCGTTGTGAACGATGGAGCGCTAGAGGTCGATCTCCAATGTGAACTTCTTCGTGCCCCCCCCGCGGCCAGAGCGAATGGATGGGTCATCTTCAACTCGCCGGACTGTACGGTGAAGGTCACAGGCGTTCCGTCGATCATCATGCCGGTCGCGGAGTTCACAACGATTCATATCTGTATGTATTTCCCTGCTCGTATGGCCGAGGAGGCCAGAAGTTCCGATACATTGGTCAAGGATGCCAAATCGATCGAACCACCATTTTTGATCAATATCGATTGCCATCCACTGTTGTTATTATCTGATGCCTGATGGACCTTAACCTCAGAAAAGGTGATATTGACATGCTTCCAAGCGATGACGTCATCTTTGACATATATCGATATAGTCCCGGTTGCTGGTTGCTGCAGCGCATAGACTCCCACAGCAGCAGCGATCAAGACGACCACGACAATGACAGCGACGATTGTTTTTCCATTCCAGCCATGGTGTTCCCCTGCGAACTCCAGTCTTATCACGCTTGCTCGTATTCCAATCGCGCCATTCGAGCTCTCATCCAAACGAAGGAGCGCGGTCATCTTCATGGATTCCAGGAATGTCAATTTCCCATTGCGAAAGCAGCCAATGATTCATCTAAGCAATGACGTTTCTCAAATCCAAGGGTTTGGTTCAAGTCTAAATACTATCCGCTCACCACATATGCGATGAGATGAAACGTTGAGCAGGCTTAATGATCAGGAGAGGTCCAAGCTTCTCGCGCAAGCTGGGTCTCTGGTACCGAAAGAGCAGATTCACTCCCTCTGCGCCTACGGTTCAAGGGTTGGGGGTTATGAAAGGGAAGGTTCCGACTATGACCTAATCATTGTAACGAAAGATTTCAAGGAAAAAGCTCCGGAAGCATCCGACCAGGCTCCGAAGAAGTCATCGTCGATAATAGTCGATAAGGAGGCACTGCTTAGTGCAGCACAACGGCCAACACCCGGTGAGTTTGTCATTGGGAGATTCCTGAATATTTACGAACCCTTGATCAACCCAGAGTTCTTGCATGAGGTTGAACTAGAATACAAGAAACGGATTATCGCTGAAGAGCTGATGGAGATCCAGTCGGATTACAACGACTTTTCTTCCAACCTTATCCTTCCTTACGAATACTTCCTCTTCGATCGGCTGCACAAAAGGGCTCTTGAATATCCTGAGACGATCGAAAGTTATGCCAACACCTACAAGGGTGTACAAAAGAGCGAGAACCTGGCGTTCTCACTTCGAGGGTTTCGCGAAGCGGCGGAATTGTTAGCCACTCAAGGGATAATCGTGAAGGATGATGATTCCGTCAGGATCTTTCGGGGGAAAAAGAAGCGAAAGAACGCGCTTTCCATGCTCTATAAAATGTATCCGCTGACGACCAAGGGTGCGATCAAATTCGCATTTCATTCGTTCGCCAGTGGGTTGGGGGTCGAATCCAAGACCACACCGCTTCCCAAGCTCAAGGTCATCGAGAAGGTCGAGTCAACCATCGAACTCGACCGACCCAACAAACTATTGAGGCTGGAAGAAGGGATCATCTTTGATGATGCCAGCAAAGTGATCGAAGAGATTGCGAAGCTATCTGGGTTCAATTCCCCCTACGAATCCAAAGAGAAGAAAAAAGGAAGCGCCATCAACTCAAGCAAAGAGCTCGAGATCTGGGACAGTACAAAGCGCGAGAAATTCATCCTGAAGCATTTCCCTGAGCTGAAGTCCGTCAAATGGGTCCTCCTGAACCTTTGGTCCGTCGCCGCCAAGAGATTCAATATGAGCCCTCTGTCGAGGCTCAATAGAGAGGTGGAGGCGGTCAGGCGACTTCACGGTCTAGGGGTCAAGACTCATCGCATAACTGGGATCATCTTGGACGAAAGGACACTGGTCACCGAATACTCTGAGGGGGTCTCGCTCGACAAGTCGGTCAAGGAGATAACCACCGGGAAGAGCACCGACACCAGCGACATTCAGAATTATGCACAGGTGCTGGCCAAGCTTCACAAATCCGGTCTTGTTTATGGGGATACAAAGCCGCAGAACGTGCTTGTTGGCAAAGATGGAATCGACCTCCTAGACCTTGAGCAGGCTGTGGAAGGAGGGGACAAAGCCTGGGATCTCGCGGAATTCCTTTATTATTCGGCGAAGATCGCGAAGGAAGCGGAAGGAATGAAGCTCGTCGCCGAATCTTTCCTCGCAGCCTATCGAGCCGAGAATGGCAACAAAGTCATCGCTAAGGCTAGGAACCTAAGATATCTGACGCCCTTCATTCTCTTCATCGCTCCAAAAAGGAGAAAGGTAGTTAG
>PMBU01000065.1 GCA_003153895.1 Methanomassiliicoccaceae archaeon
TCATAATAGGTGATGTGGACTCGATCATGAGAATCAATTGCCATCGAGTTCCAGAATCCCAGAATCTCCGGCACACCATCCACGACTGTAGTATTCCAGTCCAAAGGTCCCGTCTTCGTCGCCAACATCAGGTCGCTGGCAGCAGTGATATATGCGATTTGAACGACACCAGAGCTATTGAGGGCGATCGAGACACCGGAACTCTTCACGTCCCCTGGTACATTCACGTATGAGGTAGCGAAACCACCGATAGTGTTGTTGGCGTACTTCAATTTGTGAGTGCTCGAATCGACATATGCAATGTGGACTTTGTCATGCTTATCGACCGCTATTGCATTCCATAGTCCAACGTTATTGGTCCCATCAACCGTCGAATTGACCCATACACCATTGACGTTATTCGCGTATTTCAGCGCCTGAGCATTCGANNGGAAGACCCGAATTCATTGTGGTATCGATAACCTCGGTCTGCCAACCAGTCCGCTCTGAAGCCTTGTATGCGTGCATCAAAGTGCTTGTCGTAAGGTTATAGTACGCGATATGGACGACGCCATTCATATCCACTGCAATGTCATTCCAGACCCCTGTTCCAGGGCCGTTGTCGGCTTCCTGAAGAATCCATCTTGCGCCCGCGTTTGTGGCGACCTTTAAATGGCTTTGCGCCGGATCGATGTAAGCGATGAATGCTTTATCATTCAAATCGACAGTAATCGCGTTATAGGTGCCAACGTCGTTGAGGTGGTCAACGACTGGATATGACCAACCCCCCGACGCGTTGCTTGCATACCTTAAGTCATTTGTATTTGCATCATAATATGCAATATGCAATTTGTCGTGAGAGTCGATAGCCAGCGAGAGCTGCCCGGCCATTAACGTCGATGCATCGATCGTCAAAAAGGACCAGCCATTACCGCCATTCATCGCAACTTTCAGAACGCCGGATACTCCAAGACTTCGGTATGCGATATAAGGCCTCGATAACGAATCAGTGTCTATTGAGGTGAACTTGGTCGTGTCGCCTGCAACTACTGTCTCATTTATCCAATTCCCTGAGGCATTGCTTGCATACTTGATCTTTGAACCTTCGATGTCGAAGTAGTCGATGTGGACCTTATTGCTTCTGTCAACTGCAAGATGCACGGAGGAATAGCCGTCATTAGTCGTTGCATCGATGGTTATGTTGACCCATGAACCCGCTTCATTTGTCGCATATTTGATTGCTTGGTTCGTTGTGTCATAGTATGCTATGTGAGTCTTCCCATTGGAATCAACCCCTAATGCAGAAAATTCTCCGACATGAGATCCCGCTCCATCAATTGTGCTGTTGACCCATGAGCCTCCCGCATTCGTTGCATATTTGAGGTTCTCATTGGTGCTATCATAATAGCTGATATGAACAAACCCTTTTGCATCGACCGCAATAGAGCTATAATCGCCAGTTACTCCCAAACCATCGACGGTTATCGCAGTCCATTGTCCACCGCGATTAGTCGCATATTTCAGATCATGATTGGTCGAATCCTGATAGCTGATGTGGACGTATCCCATCGAATCCACCGCGATGGAATCGTAAGTTGCGACATTCGTCGAGCCGTCAATTGTGCCAGTGAACCATCCCGAAACAATCGGTGAGGGGAGGACGGCACCTTGAGCGGGACTGCTTGAAAGTACAACCATCAAAATGGCTGGAAGCAATACAGCCCAAGCTAAGACTAGAGCTTTAAGTTTATTTCCCATCTCTTCTGCCCCCCAGTATTCTTACTGAGTGATACGAGTATTGGCCAGAGTTATATTTAAACAATTCACTGGCTTAATCGGATTATGAGGTCCAGTTCTCTTCTTGTTGGAACTAGATTCAGAAGACGTCCTATCGATATTGAGTACCATTGGAATCATTCCGTACTACATTTATTAATAAATCATATTCAGCAATTTACTTGTATATTTATTATAAAGTCATTCTATGATTATATATTTTAATATAGATACTAATCTAAAGATCTAATAAAAAATTAGGATAACAAAATTACCCTTAATATATATGCACTTGATGCGAAATATCCAGATTATACAATTAGCCGCTATTACTGTTGATTGGAATCGTTAATGATCATCAATCTATCTTCCCAAGGTTTTGCAATTTTTCAAAGATGATCCTATGGTCTCCATGAAACCTAAAGGAATCTTGGCATTCGGTTGGAGCGGATTTTCCAATTTGTGTTCTAAGTGCTTTGTTTAATTACTTAAGATACTATTAATCACAGTATCGATACTAGTTATACAAATATATTATCAAGATTAATCGTGAGACGAAACCGCACTGTGCTAGTTTGAGAAATCTACTCTTGATGCTGTGATTCATATAGATCGCACAGTTCATTCAGGAATTGATCATAAGTTCTTCTGAACTTCAATTTATATAATCGGTCCCTCGTCACAGACGAGACTTGAATCGTTGTCTTCTCATCTTTCATCGAATTCACCTTTGTGACCTAACTATATGTATTATGTTAAATCATAATACACATAATTATATTATATTTATTTGCTACAATGATAGCATTAATAGTATTGTAATTATTTCTATTAGGTCTTACAATATCATAACTAATTCTATTTGCAATGTGTATAAAACTATGCATCCAAGTCAACGACGGTCTCCCGAATATCAACTTGGAATAGAGATAAAAGGGCCAAAACTCTTGGAGAAACAATCAAGAATTGTGATTTCAAGAGATGCTCTATCGAATTCATCCCTATGGGGCAGGTAATCGACCGAGGATCTTGAGTTGTTGCAGATAATCCAACCTTCTTTGTATGTACGCTATTGAATTTAACCCGAACGGGACATATTCCGCGACCCTCCAATTATTTCTAGCGAATTCAAGTTTGGTTTCATCAGAAAGTCCTTTGAGCATCCCGAGCTCGAGCCGATTATAGGACAGATCAGTTTCTTCCTTCACCCAAGAAATGACATCGGGGTCATGCGTTCCCAATGCGAACGCAACTCTGGTTTCCGAGAGCATTTTTGCAAACCCGAGGATGCGACCCTGAATCACATGAAAATCTCTCGTGTCGCCAACATAGGCTCCCTTCACGAGTCTGATCCTCACTCCGTTCTTGATCATTGATTCAATATCCTTCGCAGTGCGATCAAGATAAGCTTGCAGGGCTATGGTTACCTTCAGCCCATCTTCCGAGCAACTGATAGCAGCCTTCAATGAGAAATCGACTAAAGACCTTCCTTCCATATCGATCTCGAAGCCGACCTTTGCCCGATCGGCGGAGCGGCAAATATCTAATACGTTCCTAAGGCATACTTCTCTGTCCAGAAAATATCCTAGAGATGTTATTTTAATAGTGATTGCAGCATCAAGTCGGTCAGATGCAATACCACTTATCATTTCCTTGTAATGGTTGACCGCCTCTAGGACCTCCTCTTTCTTTCTGGAGGATTCCCCGAGGATGTCGAGGGTCACTTTAATACCTTTATCATTGCGAGCTTTGGTCCAGTGCCTCGCGCTTTGCCAATCGGATAATGCCCAACGATCGGTCGGATCCATGATTCAATATTGAAACAGCCATTAGAAAAAGCGCTCGATGTCATCGGCCCTGATTCAGCAATTGACATGATTCAAATGATCAGAATCAAAGAAAAAGATAGGAAATGAAAGGGTTTGATTGTTGATATTATACTTACTTCGATATCAACAATGGTAGGACTGGCTTGCCCTTCATGACCAGCATGGTAATCGCTGCAGCCAAATAGGTTGCAATCAAACCGGTCAGAATCCAAAGCGCCCCGACAGCCATGCGGAGGTTATCTCCGTGGCCCGCACCGAAGTCGTTCCACCAGAGGCCAAGGACGATGAAAGCCAGACCGCCGACAATAAGTAGGATCGGCAGCAACTTGACTGGCTGCATCCAGGAAATCAGCGCCATGACCAGGAGGAGTACTCCAACAGCGATCATGTAAACCATAGCTGATGCAAAGTCCCCACCAAACACATTTGTCGGGAAGGCACCGAGACCCAGCGTTCCACTTACCATTGGTCCAAAGCTCACCAGGAATATTCCCAATACACCGAATATGCCTGTTAGCAGCAAGTTTTCGTTCCAGAAGGCAATTACAGTGCAAATCAGCAATCCTATTCCCAGATACAAGCTGACGGCAACAATCACGCCCAATCCGTCGAATATCTTTAACCCGTAGGATCCTACTAGGGCACCGACGAACGCGATCATGTAGAGGCCTAGAACCTCTGCCATCGCCATTTTTACGTGTGTATTTCTTTCTTCAGCCATTATTATCTCTCCTATTTCAGTGGACACTCGGAAAGAATGAGCTGAGGATTTCTTGGACTGGCTTGGTGAATCATCGCACCCAGTCTAAGTTCGTTATCGCATCCCCTCATTCGGTGTCCCCTCCTAAGCCATAACGGCTTGCCTCACGAACTGCACCCGCAGTTCCCCATCTAGGTATTCCCTTGATTGTTTATTATAAGCTTTATCCTCAAATGGTCATAATTAACCATAATATTGGTAGCAACCAGATTAGTATATTAATTGGAGGAAGGACTGACATTTTTACCAAATATATAAGTATCAAATTTCTGCTAACACGCTGCTTTGCGAGAGATATTACAAAGATATTTGCTCTCGCTGTCTCATGCAGGAATAGTCACTTGAGAAGGGCCAGATGCCAATTCTACGGCGTGTCGATGGCGCGGATCCTTGACATGTGCGCTGATGATATTCTGCACTAAATTGAATTGCTCCAACGAGATGATCGCCTCGTGTGTGCTCGGCACCAGAAATCCATCCCAACGCCTGAAGCCAGCATATGCCGGGTTATGAAGCAGGTGACCGATGGACCATTTGGTCCATAAGCAGCCCCGGCGTGTTAGGATCTCGGTTCCGTTCAATGATCTGGCGATATCGGTCATCCTTTCCCCTGCCGAATAGCGAGCGAATATCTGACGAACAGTGATCGCCTCCTCGGGAACTATGGCGAGATCATTCTCCTGGATGCAATAACCGAAGGGCGGATTGAAGCCGAGCAGGCCAGGGGAGTTCTCTGCCTTGTGCGCCATACCCATATAGGTTCGTTCGCCGATCTGCTCGCTCTCCAGCTGCGCAATTCTTTGAATAATATCGACAACGAAGCGACCCACCGCCGTCGATGTGTCCAGCGATTCATTCATGCTGGTGAACTTCTTGCCCCATTTCTCCAAGTTCTCCATCATGATCATGAAGTTCTTACTATTGCGGTGGATACGGTCCATCTTCATGACCAGAATGACGTCCCATCTCGCCTTCTCCTCCATCATCTTCTGATATGCTGGCCTGCGTGTATTTCGACCCGAATGACCGTTCTCCTCATAGAACTCGGCCAACTCCCAACCTTGGGCCTCACAATAGGCGAGCAGACGCTCTTTCTGAGCCTCCAACGAATAGCCTTCTCTAGCCTGGTCTTCAGTCGAAACGCGTGTGTAGATGGCCACCCTAACCATTGGAGGCAACCCCCTCTGGCAGTATGCAAACGTGGATCCCATTGGGAGATCGTATCCGTTGTTGCATAGTCATCTGGACCTGGTTGTATGTGGCTATCGTTATTATTGGCGCATGGTGGCCTTTCCTGAGGATCCCATCCCAACGGACATAACCGCAATACAAAGGATTGTGAAGGATGTTGGATACCGCTTCCTTGCTCCAACCGGCTCCTGTCTTACTGTTGATATTATTTGCTTCGAGGTGATTGGCGATATCCTGCATCGAAAGTCCCCCCAAATAAAGGGAATGGATCATCTGGACCACGTCAGCCTCTGACTCAATCACGCTCAAAGAGCGATCCTGGTACAGGTATCCGAAAGGTTGGCCGAATCCAAGGTAGCCAATTCCTTTCTTCGCCTTCTGGGTCATTCCTACCTTCACTCGCTCCCCGATCTGTTCACTCTCGAGCTGGGCGATTCGCTGGATAGTATCCATCACGAAACGCCCTATTGCGGTGGTGGTATCGAACGCCTCCTGCATCGAGTTGAACTCCTTCTTCCAAGCATTCAGCGAATCCATCATCTGCGCGAAATTGCGGCTGTTGCGATGGATGCGGTCCATTTTCAAAACCACCAGGACATCCCATTTGTCTTTCTCATACATCATGCGCTGGTAGGCAGGCCTCTTGACGTCTCTACCGCTGAAGCCCTCGTCAACGTACTGAATAACATTCTGCCAGTTCCGTGCTTTGCAATAGGCGCTAAGGCGCTTCAGCTGGGCTGGTATGCTGAATCCTTCCTTTGCCTGGTCCTCCGTTGACACTCTGGCATAAATGGCTGCACGCATGGCAAGGCCTCTCATTTCTAGCCTGTCCAGCTTCTGTTCCCATCCCTTGGCTGACAGCTGTCTGACATATTCTTTGGTTCCTATTAAAAACTTGTTGCTTTATCGACCGGTCAAATATCAAAGTTTAATAAATATCATAATTATAATACTATTATACGTTTACATCGTTAATAATAAACTATAATGTTAATCCTCATCTTTATCCATGTTTAGGATATGTTTGCGTAGGCATGTGTCCTGAGGAACTGGAGTCCAAGATCTCTGAATTAAGAAAGGAATTCGGAGGGCTATTGGATGATGAAACTCTGCGACGCATCGCATTCGATGAAAGAGGATTAACAATGCCAGCTCCAAAAAAGACCGTCGCGGAGCTAAAGGACCGCGAAGAGATAACCATTGAACTAGAAGTCACAAAGATCGCCGATATCAAGGAGTTCGAAAAGCGAACTGGTGGTCGTGGAAGAGTGCGTAACCTTAATGTGCGCGATGAATCAGGCAATTGCCGTTTGGCCCTATGGGACGACGACGTCGATCTGGTCGAGAAGATGGACATCCAGGTAGGGACAAAACTGTCTTGTTCGGATTGCTTCGTCAAGAAGACAGACTTCGGAACGGACATCACCAAGGGCAAGAACGGAAAGCTTGATAAAATCTAAAACCATTTTAGATTAGCTGTTAAAGCTAACAGCTAATCATTTATCGTCTTTTTCGTAACATTGCTTTCTACGAATTTCATATGCGATTCAAGACATGGATTACAAGCGAACAATAATGTGATAGCTGCTGGCATGATCAAGATACCCATATTTCCTATGGAAAAAGGTTGTAAATAGGGAAAGGTGAAAGTGTTTGTTGATGAGCTTATTTCCTCTTCCTCTTGACCACTACTACTGCCACAATGGCAACTAATGCGACGACCACCACGATCAAACCGATGATCGCGACGTTAGAGAATAGGCTACCCAGACCGTCTCCATTGAAATTGCCTGCTTGGTTCGAGAGGTCCGATTGGTAAGCAGAGATGGAGTTGATGTTCTGCTCAGCTTCTTGAGCCGTCACGGGCTCCAAAGAGACCGCTGCCTCTGGCAGCTGTATTCCACCGAGTTCTACGGGCATCTCAAATTCATCCAACGAGGACCCAGCTCCGGTCAGGAATTTTATATCGTCTGAATAATAGAATTTCTGTGAGCCACCATTAATGGTAATCTCATAAACCGCCACTTCGCCGAAGATCGGCAGAGTGACCAGCTCGACACCAGTGCATTCCATTGTCGCATTGACGTACTGGTCGGCCATCATGAGTGTCCCGTTGACTATCCTTGGCTCGTTCTCAGTGGATAGTTTGCTGAAATCGATTGGAAAGTCGGTGATGCCAGCATTCTGCAGCATCGAATTCCCAAATAACGACTCTTTGTCAGAAGCCGAAAGGCCCTTGATATCAAGGAAGCCGCTCACGTTCCCGGAAATGCTTGCCAATGAGCTGACCGTCCAGGAATCTCCCACAGAGAGCGGGAATTCAATTAGATTCAGTGCTGGGCTGAAAGAAGCACCAAGGTTCAATTCCATATCGAAACTTAGATCGAAATCGATGTTCCGGTAGGAGTACGTGATTCCTGATAAATTCACCTTTATCTCAGGAATGTTCATTATCTTGGCAGATGCGATTGCGCTAGCCTTGTTCATGGTTTCAATGCTCTTGATCGCCATTGTTGATCTTTCGAAGACGATCGTCATCTCCGAAACGAAAACCGTTTCGACCGAGATGTCCACGGAGACTGTCCTTTGCGTCTTAGGATAGTTGAAGTCACCAAAAGCCCGGGTTCCCGCTGCAGGCATTTCACCAGTAACACTGATTGTTGCCTCTGCATCGAACCTCGCCGCCAATTTTCCGCGAACGACATATTCCTCGGCGGAGGCGGTCACGACCTCCACCTTCAGCCAGATACTTGCCATTGCTTTCACCTGGAATTCATCTATGCTCGTTGCGTTGGTCATGTTCTCGAGCATATGCTGCATTTGGTCCAATTGCTGTGAGAACTCGGCATCGAGATCGACCGATTTTCCCATCGCCCATGAATCGCCCTGGTTCCAGGTCGGCGCATTGGCCACTGGTACAACAGCCTGAGCTGTTGAGGCGAACAGGGAGCAGAACATCAAAGTCACCACGATGGCAACCGCAGTTACGATGTTGGTCTTCATATCATCCCTCCTAATTGACGTAAAAAAACGATTGCTGCACTAAAGACCTTCCCCTATGGATATCGAAGATTAGATGGGATGTTAAAGATGAAAAAATGAAGGAATTGAAGAAGTGGTTTTTTCGGCGAATGATCGATCGCTTACATCATTCCAGGCATGCCGCCCATTCCTGGNNATCCTCAGGATCATGTTGGCGACCTCGAAAGCGGACTTGATCGCCTGGGTCTTGACCCTCAGCGGCTCAATGACGTTCACCTTTATCATGTCGATCGGCTTGCCGTCGTTAAGGTCCAATCCCATGTTCTTGTTGGCCTTCTTACCCTCATGAACCGACTTCAGTTTAATTACGACATCCATCGAGTCCAATCCGGCGTTTTCGGCCAATACCCAGGGAATTACTTCCATGGCTTGGGCGAACGCCTCGATGGCCAGCTGCTCCCTGCCGCCCACGCTTGATGCGTATGAGGCGAGCCTAAGGGACAGCTCGATCTCCGGTGCTCCCCCGCCAGGTACCGCCTTCCCGTCCTCGATGGTGATGCCGACCACGCGCAATGCGTCGTGCATCGCCCTGTCGACCTCTTCGATGACATGCTCGGTTCCGCCACGGATCATAAGGGTGATGGCCTTCGGGTTCTTGCAGCCGGTGATGTACGTCATATCGTCATCGCCAATCTTCATCTCCTCGACCATTGCTGCGAATCCCAGGTCTGACGCTTCCATTTCGTTGAGGTTGCCGATGATCTTTGCACCGGTGGCCTTGGACAGCTTCTCGATATCGCTCTCCTTCAAGCGGCGAGCACCATAGATGCCCTGCTTAGCCATGTAGTGCTGGACCAGGTCGTCGATGCCCTTCTGGCAGAATACGACCGTCGCCCCGATCTGCTTTAGTTTGTCGACCATTCCCTTCAGGTTGGACTCTTCCTCGTCCAGGAATGCCTGCATGGAAGCGGGGTCGCGGATCTGGATCTTGGCCTCTACCTCAGTCTTCTTGATCTCAAGTGCGGATGAGAGCAGCGCGATCTTGGCGTTCTTCACCTGTTTCGGCATCCTCGGGTGGACTCGCTCTTTGTCGATGACGATGCCTTCGATGAGATTAGTGTCAGCGATGCTGCCACCGGTCTTCTTCTCCACCTTGATGTTGTCGACGTCGACCTCGTACTTGCCGTTCTTCTTCTCAGCGATGGCCTTTATGGCCTTCACGCTGATATCGGCGAGGAAGTCACGCTGGCCACCGACGCTCTTGCCGGTCATGGCGGTTCGAGCGATCGTCTTGAGCATCTTCTCGTCTTCAATCGTCACCGGAATAGCGATCGTATCCAGGATCTCAATCGCCTTGGCGGCAGCCATTCCATAGCCATTGGCCAAGATGGTTGGGTGGATGTTCGACTCAATCAAGCTCTCTGCCTTCTTGAGCAACTCACCAGCGATGATGACCGCGGTGGTGGTTCCATCTCCACACTCGTTGTCCTGGGTCTTCGCGACCTCCACGACCATCTTGGCCGCGGGGTGCTGGACGTCGATCTCCTTCAAAATCGTAACTCCGTCGTTCGTGATGACAACATCACCCAACGAGTCCACGAGCATCTTATCCATGCCCTTCGGACCCAGTGTCGAGCGAACTGCATCGGCGACGGCACGGGCGGCGGCGATGTTATTCGTCTGCGCCTCCCTGTTCTTTGCCCTCTCTGTGCCCTCTCTGAGCACGATGATGGGCTGTTGGCCATTCATTGCGTATGCCATAGTAAACACCGTTGCCCAGGGTATTTTAGTGCTTCTATATAAGGAATGCGGTGAATCACACCGCTAAAAAATCCGTCTGGTCCTTTGTAGCCGAGCTAGAACGCCTGCTCGACGAAAACCCCATTTCGCCGCAGCCTCTTCGCCAGGTCGTCCTCTGCCTCGCGGCAATACTCCTGGTCTGACATCCGATCGAGGAATCTCCTCCCTGACGCAGAATGCAGCCCTTCCAGCCCGGCCAGAAACTCTAGCATCCCTGGCCTGACCCTCAACCTGTCGAGCATGGCCCTTTCAACCCCCGTTCCGGAAATGGCCGAGACCAGTCCATCGATATCAGAGTCGGTGACCGTGGGGATTATCGGACCGATCAGTACGTAGGTCCTGATGCCTGCATGTACCAATGACCTGATGGCTTCCAACCTGGCAGCGGGAGGAGGGGCGAACGGCTCGAAGAGCTTGGAAAGGGCGCCGTCGACGGTGGTGAGGGTGATCCCGACCTCCGGTCCCGGAAGAAGTTTGAGCACTTCCACGTCCCGCAATACCAGGTCCGATTTCGTATGGATGGAAATCGTGGCTCCCCTATGCTGCAAGACCTCGAGACATCGACGCGTGAGCCTGACGGCCGCCTCGGCCGGCTGGTATGGGTCCGTCACCGTGCCGATCCCGATTGTCCCAGTCGCATTTCTCAGTTCACGGTCAAGAAGGTGGGGCATGTTCGTCCGGGCGCCGATGGGCGTTCTCCAGCCCTCCCTTGGCTTGCCCATCAGGAAAGGAGCATAGCAATAGATGCAGTCATGGGAGCAGCCGACATAGGGGTTGAGCGCATAGTCCAAGCCGGGGAGTTTCGATCTGGAGAGCGCGTGTTTGCATTCGATCGGGATGACGCCTTCAGGCATTTTTGTCGAGTCGGGGCCTTCGGTGAATGAGTCCAGGTCACGAGTAATCATCGATCCTCCTCTGCCTGATGAAATCGGTGAGAACCCCGCTCTGCTTGATCCACCTCGGGATAGGTATGTCCATTCTTGTTCCAACGTGAGCTAGCGCTTGCTCCAAGGTGTTGAACTTCTCTGGCTTCTGCTTCAGGGCCATGCGCACGTTCTCCCTTACGTTCCACACGCCAACGGGCATTATGTAGCCCGGATGAGCCTCGCGCAATATTACTACTCCAGCCTGACGCCTCTCCTTGGTCAGCAACTCGTTGACCGCCAATCTGGCCGCGTAGTAACAACCGCCAATCTCGGCATAGTCCTTCCTTCCCTCATAGAACTCATGGCTGGAGATGAGGTCGATCTGCTTGCCCATCGGGTTCCAGACGGTATTGGGGTACCAGGCTTCGATGAGCTCGTAGCGCCACGAGGTAGGCATGAACAGGACCGACCATCGGTTGTCAAGCTGGGTCCAATCGTATACTCTGAACTCATCAATTGTCGGAGCGATCTTCGTCCTTTGAAGTAGGTTCTTGCCGAGCATGTCGTCGACGGCGGTGATGCTCCAGCGGGTCGGCACCATCTTACGGTTCTTGCCAATTCCGAAGGCTCCGACGCTGAAAGCCTTCTGGATCTTCGATATCATAACGCCGTTCTTGTAAAGGTCCTTCACGGCATCGACCGCTTTCAGGTCGGTGTCGTTGTATGCTTTCTCCACCTTGTGATCGTACTTCGGGTTGCCGATGTCCATGGTCGTCACCCGGCCGGAAGGCCCGAACGGCTGGATCTCGTCGTCCAGGACTATCCTACCGACCGGCCGCTTGGCGAAGCTCATCTCGACGTCCAATGGGTTCACGGCCAGGGCGAGCTCGCGGGTATAATCGACTATCTTCCCTCCCCGCTGGAAGTCCTTCACGTCCACTCGATATTTGCCTCTGACGAGGCGAAATCGGAAGTCTGTGATCTCCTCGATGCTCTTCCCCATCCAATTCTCAGGAGTATCCATGATGGCTGTATCGCCGTACTCCGGTGGGACCAGGGGTCCAATGTCCACCTTGGGATATCCGAATCGGCCAATGAACACCCCAGGTGGCGAGCTCCCTGCCAGATCGAGGGAATCGATGAGCCTTTGAGTTCGAGTTCGGGAATAGAACTTGACCATGAGCGGACAGCGAGGCTTGCCGCAGAGCAACTTGGAACCTTTGCAAATCGAGCATGGGCTGTTGCCCGAACTGGGCAGGACGAAAGCTCCGGGATCCTCAAAGGCCATATTGGTCGATGGATACGGTTCGTTCATGCTCCGCTTCCATCCTAGCTGGGATTAGCTATAAGGGATTTTCTGGGAACTCTTCGAAACTGCTATCCAGCCCAGGCTGCCATGATGAATCCTTCGCGTTCGCAGTAGCCAGGCCCCCTGATCATCCGCATGTTCGAGCCCTCGAGGGCATATTGCCTCTTCAGCATGTTCTCGTAAAGCGGCGGTGAAACGACGAACCGAGCGAAGATCCTCCTTCTATCCAGACGGTAGGAATGGTTTTCGACCGAGAGGATGAGCCTGTCGAAATGATCCGCTTTGTCCGATAAATCCGGGTTGACCAATAATAACCTTACCGCAGAGTGGTCCGATTCCTCGATCGGATGGAACGCATGGAGGACCGCGAACCCAGCCAGTTTCTGACCGGAATGGCTCACGAACAATGCCCCCAGGTCTTCCCTCACCGCCATCTCAACATCCCGTGAGAGGTCTAGGTCGGCGTTGTAAGAACGGCATAGTTCGGAGATCTCCGGCAGAACTTCCCGAAGACCTGCTTCCTCGACCCGTTCCACCCCATTAGGGGATTCCTGAATCCGGATTATGTCCTTCTTCATTATGCAGGTGAACTCCTGAGGTCGATAGCCAGCACGCAAGTAGAAATGGACGTTCTTCATTATGTACGGCATCGTCTCGAGGCCGATATGGACGCATCCCGCTCTGATTAGATACTCTTCGCAGCCACACAGCAATGCTTTGCCGACCCCTCTGCCCTGCATTTCAGGAAGCACTTCGAACGGCCCGAACCACCCCACCCTTCCCCATACGTGGCAATGGGCACTGGCGATAACCTCTCCGGCTTCTTCGATGACCAAACATCCCTTGGGTTCCTTCCAAAGATAGCCTCTGATTATTTTCCGTGGTCTGAAAGGGTACTTCACCTTGCGCCCGAGCTCGGTCGATGCGACGTCGGACCAAGCCTTCTGGCCGACATTCCGAACCTGATCCAGATCGCTATCCTTCATCGTTCGCACTAGCATGTTCGCACCTGAACGAACCGAGCCTCCATAGAAGGATGTTCAATAATGTGCATGGCGACCACTAATCCTTGCATTTGCCTCGGAGCTCATGGCAACGCCGGCTTATCAGCGCAGCCGTCGTCCCCGCTGCAATGGCATTGTCGATGTTCACGACCACCAGCCCTGGCGAACAAGACTGCAGCATTCCCATGAGCGCTGCCTCCCCCTTTCCCCCCATTCCGTACCCCACCGAGGTGGGCACGCCGATAACTGTGACGTCGGACAAGCTGGAAATGACCGTGGCCAGGGCACCCTCCATGCCGGCAACGACCACCAATACGTCGACATCGGCCTTCAGCATCTGCAGCAATGGCTCCATGAAACGGTGCATACCTGCGATCCCGACGTCATATGCTATCATCACTTCACAGCCCATCGTCTCTGCGACCAGCCTGACCTCCTCAGCCACGTTCATATCGGAGGTTCCACCGCTGAGAATTCCTATCTTGCCTTTCACACATCGACTCCGGCGCCGGTCGACGACGATCAACCTGGACTTCTCATAGAGGCTTACGCCCTTCTTCCCCAGCTGTTTCACTAGCGCCTCATAATGCTCAACTGATGACCGAGAGATCAGAAGCGCCTCCTTGTCCTCCAATGCCTTCTCCGCGATCTCGACAACTTGCTGAGGCGTCTTTCCCTCTCCGAAAATGACCTCGGGGATTCCTTTCCTAGCCTCCCTGGAATGGTCGAACACCGTATGATCCCCGACCTTTTCGATGAAATCCAGACGAAGCAGCCTCTCGGCTTTTGCCGCCTCTATCTCCCCCCTCTTATAGAGCTCAAGAACCTCGCGGATGTCCATGTTCGACCTCGAAATAGTATTCGATGAGGAGCAAAGCATGCTATACTGGCAGATAACATTATCGAGCACCCGGGTGTGAGTGGGCATCCACAATGCCATATTGAAGGCTAGCGATTGCAGTGGAAAAAAACATTATCGCAAGGGACGATTACCTAACGTGGAAAGGCTCGATCTGAAGATGGTGGAGTTAAGGAAGAACCTGAGGTCGATGGGGAAGGTCGCAATTGCTTTTTCGGCCGGAGTGGATAGCA
>PMBU01000021.1 GCA_003153895.1 Methanomassiliicoccaceae archaeon
TGGTCGAGACCTTATTGGAGGAGGGGATCGAGACCAAGGTCTATAGCTTGCCGGTCTCGGACATGGCAACCATCGCTGGCGATCTTGTGGACTCGCGGGCGATAGTACTGGGGTCGCCGACCGTGCTGAACGGTCTGCATCCGCAAGCCCTGTATGCAGCCTCGTTGGTCAAGGTGCTGCGGCCTCCGGCAAAGTATGCTGCTGTCTTATCCTCGTTCGGTTGGGGTGGAGGTGCTGTAAAGCAAGCACTGGAAATACTGGGACCTACCAAGATCGAAGCTGTCGGCGCTGTCGACGTTAATGGTCGCCCGACGGCTGATGACCTGAAGAAGGTCGAGGAATTGGCGAAGAGCCTGGTGGCAAAGGTGAGATCGGGCTAAGACCCTCTAAAGGAGGAGGTCTCCTAGGTCCTGAAGATCGACGTGAATTTCATATCCTTGGCGCCGAAGTACTTCGCACAGAAGTCCGCTGCTTTCTTCGGAGGATATTCCTTGCAACTGAATATGTCGATGAAAGCACGATTTGTGTCCTCAGCAAAATGACCAGATACTAGAGAAGTCTCGATCAACTGGGCGAGGGAGTACCCTTGCACCCTTGGATCGTCCCCGAACCGCACGACGATCGGCTCCCCGAAGCGCTTCATCTTGATGAATTCGCACAGGTCCACTGCGAATTTTGCAATATGCTCCTTGCTGCGTATCTTCTTTGGATCGCAATCTCGCAGGTCTACTGAGGTCAACAAGCCCCATTCCCCACCCTTTTTGAAGCGTTCTATTATCTCATCATCGTTCATTTTACCGGAATTCGGACCCATGCTGTTCATTTCTGATTATCACCATCGTTGATTGTAATGTCGGTCTGTTAGGGAGGCTCAACTCGTTCTAGGATGAAAAGGTTGGCATTGAAGCATTGGGATTGATAGCAGCTTTTTTTACGATGCCCAGATGAGCATTCTTGTGCCTATTGTCGTCGAAAACCGTTTATTTCTGGTCAAGGACCTGCAACGGCCCGATCTCAACGACATTCGCGAAACCGACATCATGATAAACCCCCGTCGTAGATATCTTGACAATCGATTGTTAATCGAGCTATGTGGGGGGTAAGTTCATTGAATGAGTTCGATCGGATAAACAATGTGCTCAATCACGATCCTGTAGACCGGCCGCCAGTAATCTGTCCGATGCATACCGCCACCGTTGCCCTGATGAAAGCCGCCAATGCCTTCTATCCAGAGGTCCAGGATGACCCCATCAAGATGGCAAGGCTGGCACGGGCAGCGCATGAGATAGCGGGTTTTGAGAATGCCCGAGTCCCATTCGATGAAACGGTCGAGGTTACCGCCTATGGAATTATCACTGGCAGGAAAGGATTGACTCGCCACCCTTTGGTATTGCAGCATCTGATTGCCAAACAGGAGGATGTCGATAGGTTGCATGTACCGGACCCGAGGACGGAGGGGAAGGTACCTGTGGTCTTGGAGGCAGTGAGGCTGCTGGAAGAGGAGAGGAGGGATGTTCCGATATTCCTCGGCATCATCTCGCCGTTGATGCTCGCCATGCAGCTCCGGGGCGATCATGAGACAATGATGGACATGACGACCGATCCGGACCTTCTCAAGGACCTGCTCGGGAAGACGACCGACTTCATCCTGGAATATGCTAGGGAGGCAGTGGAAGCTGGAGCTGACCAACTGGTCCTAGATGATTCCCTCTCGAACAGCGATTTCCTTTCATTGGATCAGTTCAAGACCTTCGCTGAACCCTATGAGGACCGGGTGGCGAACGAGATGAGAAAGATGGATATCGAGTCCATCCTCCACGTTTGCGGGAAGGTTGACGAGGTGCAACTCGACAGGATGATAGAGATCGACGTGGACGCCATCAGCATTGATGAGGCTGTACCGATTACAATGGCGAAGCGAGTCGGTGCTCGGCGGCATGTAGTCGTCCTGGGGAACATCAGCCCGACCAAGACATTGCTCATGGGGAAGGCTGACCAGATCGAGGAGGCAACCAAGCGTTGCATCGACGACGGCGTGGATGCGGTTGCGCCGGGATGCAACCTCGAGACCTACACCCCAATAGAGAACCTTATTGCAATGACCAGTACTGCGAAAAGCTATGGCGTAAAGAAAGGCGTAAAAGGGGGCAAGCGATGATGCCATCAGACAAGAGATCACCCATCGAGAGGGCGATTCCATACTTCAACAATGACTTGCCTGGCAACTTAGCAGCGGACCAACCAGATACTTTCCAGGAGATGATGACATGAACGGGCCAAATGTCCTCGGAATAGTAGGTTGCCAAGTCCTCGAGGATGAGATGGCCTATGTCGTTGCCACAGACTCGGACGCCGATCATATCCTGATCATCGATTCGACGGCCCAGAAGACGATAGCCGAAAAGATCCAGCGCATGGCGCCGAAAAAGAAGGTAAAATGCATTGACGAGACCTGCGCCATCAAGGAGTTCCAAATGCCNNATTCTAATCTTCTATGGCCAATGTGGTAATGCATTCCGGAGCCTGGAGATGATCACTGCAGGATCGAGGGTGCCGATCACGATTCTGAAGGATGGCGATGGTTCGATGATCGACGACTGCTTCGGCACCGAGCTAGGAGGCAAGGAGGAATACCGCAACTTCCTGATCAGCCAGAAGGGACCAGCCTATGTGCTCAACACCATGTGGGCCGCGAATTGGCGGACGTTCATGCAAGACGTCCAGATGCTGCATGACCCGAACAATGTGGAGGAGGCGAAGGAGGTCTTCAAGTATATGGACTACAAATCCGCAATTGGCTTGAACACCGGACTGGGGGACCCGGACGCTTTCGAACACCAGCTGCAGGAGTTCGCCAGCATATTCGACCTCGAGATGGAGCATCATCGGGCGACGTTGAAGATCGTGGAGCGGTCATATAACGAAGCGAAGAGGTTCCTGAGCGACCCTCCTATGTGAATTAGATTCCCATGACACCAATCCAAGTGGTCGCCGATATCTTATTAAGTAATGTCGATGCATTTTGGATAATCCAGTGATGCGAGAGAATATCCTGAACGAAAAAGTAGGGGAACTGAATGATGAAGATCGGATGGTTCACAACTGCCAGAGGCCCCGGTTCATA
>PMBU01000042.1 GCA_003153895.1 Methanomassiliicoccaceae archaeon
AGGGAAGCGATCCTGAAGGCGTTCGTCGACGGAAAGATCGGAATCCTGGCCTCTGACCATGCGCCGCATACCATCGAGGAGAAGGAGCAGGATTTCTCCGCCACTCCATCGGGATGCCCAGGGGTCGAGACCAGCTTTCCCCTGATGCTTGCGTTGACGAAGCACGAGCACCTGCCCTTGCCTCGGCTGATAAACGCAGCCTGCGAGAGGCCAGCGGAGCTCTTCGGCTTGAACAAGGGGACGATCGAAGTGGGGAAGGACGCCGATCTGGCCATATACGATCCGAGAGAGGTCGTGCAGGTGAATTCAAAGAAGCTGCATAGCAAGTGCGGCTGGACCCTCTTCGATGGCTTCGAGGCGATATTCCCCCAGGCGGTCTTCCTGCGAGGCCATTTGACGATCGAGGAGGACACGCTCGTGGGAGAGCGCGCTGGGAGGGATGTTTGTTCGGTCAAACCAAGAACTTCCGGTTGATCTATCGGAGCTGGACGGGCGCAAGTTCGTATGCATCGATGAGTGCCAGCTCTGCTGCCTTTGCCAGCCGGAGCTCCTCGAGAAGGAGATAGCCTATTTCAAGCGCAATTTCCCGGACAGGATGGTGGTTCGGCGGAGCCCACATAAGCATACCGCATTGGCGTTGAAGAACGGGAACGGTCCGTGCACCTTCCTCGATGGAGGAAGATGTTCGATCTATCCGAACCGGCCACACTACTGCAGGCAATTCCCCTTCCACATCCACCTCAGCGAGCGCGTCCAGGTCGAACTGGACCTATCATGTCGCGGAGTCTGGCTTGAACGGGGAGAGGACGCGCTTGCCTTCGGAGTGCAGCTACTGGACGATAATTCCGCATCGCTGAAGCGGGGCCTCGAGGATTCTCGAGAGGTCTATCGCGTCTTCAAGGGGAACTGTTCCGAGGCGGGAATAGAGGTCATGCCGGAGAAGCTCAGGAAGGAGTTCGCGTCCAAGCTCCCGATGATGACGGACCCAGCCTTCCTAGGATCGATATTGGACCGCTCGATGGAAGAGGACGAGATGACCCTCTCCGAGCTTCCTGACTCGAGGACGTTGGACGCGAAAGCCGCCGAGGAGCTGCAGCTGGCGGCAATGGAAACGGGTCTGGAGTCGCTGGCGGCGGAGGACACGTTCTCGACGCCAGTCTATTGCGACCCGCGAGGCACTTGGAACATGTTCGTAAGCCAGGACCGCGAGCTGGACCTCTATCAAATGGACCAGGAGGGAAAGATCTCCAGGTTGAGGGGCATCGTACCGAGACGAGTGCCGTTGCTCGCGCCGGAAGGGGAGGGGAAGAAGCTTTTCACCGATTACCTGGCATTGCTCAATCGCAGGGACAGCGTCCTCGGCTATGCCTACTACCTGATCGATGACTACGGCTACGACGATTCGCTCTCCAACGTCTACTACGGCGCATTGGCGACCTCTGCCCTTGACCTGCTTTGGCGCTCCTCGCTCCTCGCGTATATCTGGGGCAGGAAGCTCGACCGGGAGGGCATGAAGGAAGGCATTATCTTCTACGACATGGACCGCCTGGATGCGCCGACAATCGGGGCATTCATGTGAACCAGGCGTTGCCAGAAAAACGGAACCTTAAAATACTGTATGACTAATCGGGACGCAGGTGAACTGAGCATGCAGAAGCCTCTCATGGTATTGAACCAGGCGATCAACAGCCAGGTCATAGTAGAGCTCAAGGGCAACCGCGAATACCGGGGAGTGCTCGATGGATACGACCCTCACATGAACCTCGTCCTTAAGAATGCCGAGGAGCTCATCAACAACGAGGTCATCAGGAAGCTCACCGTCACGATCGTCCGAGGGGACAACGTAATTTACATTTCACCGTAGGGGTAAGGCTCATGACAAAAGGAACGCCATCAATGGGTAAGATGGGCAGCAAGAAGACTCACATCCCTTGCCGCCGCTGTGGTAGACACGCATACAACGTAAGGAAGGGCATCTGTGCGTCCTGTGGCTATGGAAAGACCGCCACGATGAGAACCTATACTTGGGCCAAGCCACATAATTGAAGACGGGAGGGCATGCTGTGTCCGACAAGCCCAAACACTTCTGCGGCGTGGCTGGCATGGCATTGGTGACAGATTCAGTTCTACCGTTACGCAAAGCGCTCCGAGTTATCCAGCACCGCGGGCAGGAGAGCGCCGGGATCGCCGTCTTCGATGGCCAGATCCGCTCTGTGAAGGGCATGGGGCTGGTCCATGAGGTCCTGACCAACAACGCCATTGCAGGAGTGCATGGCAACAACGGCATCGGGCATGTCCGCTATTCCACCACCGGTTCGAGCGTCTTGGAGAATTGCGCCCCCATCGTGGTGAAGATGCTCCAGGGAGAGGTGGCGCTGGCTCACAACGGGGACATCGTCAACGCCGACAAGATAAGGGCTAAGTTGCAATCGGAAGGCTGGGCGTTCCTTACCACCACCGATTCGGAGATCATCGTGCGCCTGGTGGCGAACGAGCTCAGCCAATCGCCCGACCCGGTGCGAGCGTTAAAGAACACCATGAAGCTCATCGACGGCGCTTACTCGATGACGTTGATGATCGGTGGACGAGTTTTCGGCGTCCGCGACCCGCTCGGGTTCCGTCCGCTCTGCTTAGGCAGGCTCCATGACGGTTATTGCGTCGCTTCCGAGAGCGCCGTCTTTGACGTGCTCCAGGGAGAGTTCATTCGAGACGTCGTTCCAGGGGAGATCATCGAGATCACTCCTGAAGGGTATACATCGCATTCGGTGCCAGCCATGCCCCATAAGGCGAACTGCATGTTCGAGTGGGTCTACTTCGCCAGGCCGGACAGCATCATCGATGGGCTGGAGGTTTACACCGCTCGCAAGCGCTTGGGGAGCATATTGGCGGAGGAGCATCCGGTGGAGGCGGACGTGGTCGTTCCAGTGCCCGACTCGGGAAGGGCCCACGCGCTGGGTTTCGCAGAGACGTCCGGCATCCCCTACGAAGAGGGGTTCATGAAGAACCGTTATGTCGAAAGGACGTTCATCATGCCTGAGCAGAGCACCAGGGACGAGAGCGTCCTTCTCAAGCTCAATCCGATCAAGTCGACCATGAAAGGGAAGAGGATCGTGATCGTGGACGATTCGATCGTGCGCGGAACGACGATGAGGCGGATCGTGCAGATGGCACGTCGCGCTGGCGCCAAGGAAGTGCACGTTCGGATCGGCTGCCCCCCGGTCAAGGCGCCCTGCTACTACGGGGTCGATATGAAGACGAGGGAGCAGTTCGCAGCCACCAACAGAACCGCGGAGGAGATCTCCCGGTTGATTACGGCCGACAGCGTCGCCTATACCAGCATTCCCGGGTTAGTGAAGGCGCTCGGACTTCCAGAGTGCGAGCTTTGCATGGCCTGCCTGAACGCGGAGTACCCGACGCACATACCAGGCGAGAGGATGCGCTTCCAAAAGAGGCTGGACGTCGAATAGTGAACGGCAGTAACTGTTGAATTGGGATCTTGTCTGGATCAAATCCAGCCATAAGAACTAATTCTTTCTCGCTGCCGGGTCGATCGTTCTTAGATACCCAACCACAAACTCTAGGCCACCCGCCATCAACAATCGGAGCATGTTCGGTTGCCTTTTGATCCCTCGGTTCGAGGCGAGGAGCTTCCCCAGGATCCGGAGATTATCGATAATGTCCAGATCATACCCCCCGTCGAAATTGAAACTATTTAGGTCCATATCCAGATTGATGGTGCTCAAGTCGGATCTTCCACGGATCACCCGGATATACTCCACCTCTTCTCGTGTGGTCTTTAGGATCCAGCTTGTGATGGCCACTCCATTGCTCATGATTGTAAGCTGTACGGTTTGATCGCCAAGGATCCTTAGCAGTAATGCCATCTCGATGATGTTGTGCACCCCCACCTCCCTGGTGTAAACTTCCACATTAGGGTCCGCCGATGCCTCGATGACCGAAAGGACGTGCTTTCCCAAGTTCTTGTTCTGAAGCTGCGAGCCCATTTCTAGCGAGAAATTCAGCTCTTGTATCTTATCACCGATGAAACTTACGAGGGCCTTCTTGGATGAACTCCTAATCAAATGCATCCGTTCCTTTTCAAGGAACGTGTCCACAGTCCAGAATCTGGCCATGCAGATGGAGGCAAGCTCCTCGATCCGTTCACTAGGGATGTGCTTGGACTTGAATACCGAATGCATTTCATCAAAACGATTCCAGTCGGTTTCAAAGATAAGGCCTTGGGCATTCAACTCCTCATAGAATCTAGTGCCGGGAAAAGGCGTTGCAACGCCATAGGCCGCGCTCGTTAGCCCTATCTTCTTGGCATAAGCGGGGAATTCCAGTATCTCATCTTCTGTCTGATCTGGGAGGCCGATGACAAAGGTCCCACCTGCATTCCCGCCCCATCTTTTTATGTTATTGACAGCTTGGACGTGCACGTCAGTGTTCAGGCCTTTGGATACGGACCTTATATCGCTCATGTTCGGGCTCTCTATTCCCATCTCGAAGCCCACTATCCCCACTGAAATCATTTTCCGAACGATGTCAGGGTGCTTCGACACCGCATCGGCCCGCACCTTGACTCCGAAGCGTATGTCGAGCTTCTGCTGCGACAATAAATCACACAGCCGCTCCACAATCGCAGGTCGTCCCATGAAATGAGGGTCGGTGACATCTATGCTGAGTGGTTTGTGATCGTGGAATGATACTATTTCCAAGATCTCCTCTATCACTTTCTCGGGAGAGCGGTAGCGCTGGTGGCCTTTGCTCATGGTCGGCTCGCAACAAAAAGTGCATCTGCCAAAACAGCCTCTAGATGTCGTCAGGACATCGTACTCTCTGTCTCGCATCAACCTTGTACCATAGGTATATTTTCTCAAGTGTCGCGCAGGGAAAGGTAGGTTGTCCAGGTCCTCGATGAATTCTCGATCGGGATTATGGATTGCTTGCCCGCTCTCTCTGTACGAAACGCCCCGCACTCCTTGCGGTCCTCCCTTTTCTACCAGGTCCCGCATGGTGATCTCGCCTTCTCCCCGGACTACCAGGTCCACCTGGAGCTGCGACAAAAGCTTATCTGGGATGGCCGTGGGATGATATCCACCCAATACGGTAATGGCCCCTTTGCTCTTGGCCAAACGAGCGATTTCAAGGCCCTCGCTGTGCTCCGTGGCTGACATTGTTATGCCCACAAGGTCAGGGTCCAGGGCAATCAAGGACTCCTCGACTGCCTCCTTGAAGGGTCTGTGTTCCATCTCAAGGTCCAAGATGGTCACGCTCTCGACGACGTCCTCCACCGACGCGGCAATGTATTCAAGTGCAGTAGGAATCAGGTCGAATGCATAGGAGAGGCCATGCCTGCCAGAAGGTTTTATTAAAAGGACTCTTTTGAATGACACACTTCACCTATCGTTGCCCGAACTGAGCAGCCGTTATTAATAGCATGCTAAAGTGGATTGAAATGGGTGCTCCGACGATTCCAATACCCGATGCTCTAGCTTTGTGTTTCCTTCATCTTCCACCTGCCACCACGCCTTATTCGATACGCTCTTAAATTCTCATTGGTAATCCAAACACACTTGATTTTCAGGATATTTTCTTAAAGATTACACGATCTCTATTTTTTTTTAACTTGCTTATCGATGCCTCTGCCAACATCATCCCTGGCACCTTTCGGAACATCCTTTGTTCCACTCCTGATCCCTTTTTGAATATCCTCGATGTCTTTTTCACTGGCCTTCTTCTTTACAACCTTATCGACGTCCTCATCAACATCCATGGGAATATCCTTGACTTCATCCCTAACGCCTTTCTGAATATCCTCAACATCTCTATCGCTGGCCTTTTTTGTTTTTTCTGCCATGTTATTCACCTAGAAGACCGTGTGTTGATCCCTTATTTAGGTCGTTCCAACATCAGCTGGGCATAAAGACTATTTAAACTTGGGCAATATAGATTGACATTCCCACAGTTGTACATTATAACATAGAGGCGAATCCGCAGGGTCCTGGTTCCTTCACAATGGAAAGCCAGGATAAACAATTGATCAAGATTTTGGCTACACAGAGCTGGACTTAATCGGTGGAAAGATTGGCAAATTAGACTCCTATTCTTTACGAGAAAGATAAAGAAAGAAGAAGTTTGCTATCGGTGGGTAAATCGGCATGGAAAGGATGGATTTCATTAAGAGCCCAAAACCTTAACTAGGAAAATCCCTTTCGCGATAGTACTGGGCCGGTAGATCAGCTGGAAGATCGCTATCTTGGCATGGTAGAGGCCGCGAGTTCAAATCTCGCCCGGTCCACTTCTATTCCCTCCATCGATTCATCTCAATCGTGTGGAAATTGATCATTCGGCGAGAAAGCCTGCTTGGACTTATGCGCAATTCGGTTGGTAAATCAGTCAGTCATCGAAAATTGATCGACTGGGGCGCTCAACGATTCGTTGACATTTCTTTGATAACTATCATGGAGAAATCAAGGCAGGTCAGCGAATAAGTCGTCCCCTTCCACGGTTATGTTGTAGACTGGAAGATCATGGGCTTTTCCGAACGGCACCCATGGCCCCTTCAGCACCTTGCCGGTGCGAACGTCATATTCCGACCCATGGCGCGGGCATTTCACCACGAATTCCATCAGCTTCCCCTCCCATAAATGCCCGCCAGCATGGGAACAGATTCCTTGCATCCCGTAGTACTTCCCATTAACGTTCGCCACTAGGACGAAACCGCCCTTGATCTCTACGCCTATCATCTGATTAGGTCCGACATTGCTCGCCTTCGCTACCTTGGTCTTAGCCACCAGCCTCACCTCAAGTGGTTGATATCCTGACCCTCTGGTATTTGACTCTATTTCTTCCCTGTCGGCGGACTATCGTTTTTTAGCTCGTTATACCATATCCGGTCGAAATGATCATTGACGGGCATGTTCACATTTGGCAGCGCAAGATGCTTCCAGATTCATTACTGAAGGCGTATCTCGAGCCGCTGCTCGCGCTCGATGGACTGGCAATGGACCTCACGATCGATCGCGAGCAAGATTGGCCGATGTCTCAGGTCAATTCCGAGCAATTGCTGCAATCGATGGAGGAGGCGAAGGTCGATCGGGCGGTGGTGCTTCCGCTGGACTTCGGGCTGGTCGATGCCCCAGGCGTGGGGATCGAGCAATATAACGATTGGGTTTTCGAATGCTGCCGAAAGGACGACAAGCTGATCCCGTTCATCGGCATCGACCCGATGCGGGGCAAAGTGGCTGAGGAGCTGGTCCGGAAATATGTCAAGCATTGCGATGCCAAAGGGGTGAAGGTCTACCCCGGCACCGGATACTATCCGAACGATGAGAAGGTCGGCTACTTCTGGAAGTTGATGGAGGACAACGGCCTGATCGTCGTCACGCATGGGGGTGCGAGCTGGGGTCCATTGGATGACAAGTATACCCATCCGGCGCTGTTCAAGGAAGTGCTGGCCAAGCACCCTGAGATGAGATTGATCATCGCGCACTTCGGGGGCAAGTTCCGCTCTGAGACGTACGAGCTGGCCAGGGAGTTCCCTAATGTCTATACGGATTGCTCAGCTTTGCAGGGCTGGCTCCCCACCGACCCGGACACCTGCAAGTCACGTCTTGAAGAGGCGGTCAAGAACATGCCCGGTCGCGTGATCTTCGGCTCTGATTGGCCGCTCTTCGACATGGCCTATCCCTATGCATATTGGGTCCGCTTCGTGACCGAAGAGGCCTGGGCTACCGATGACGAAAAGCAACGGGTGCTGGGTGGCACCATGAGCAAGGTCCTACAGATCTAGGCACCCATCATCAGCGGTTTTCCCCAGGCGCCATCGAAGAAGTTCTCCCCTAATGGCTTCCTATCGGGCCTGGTCAGCTCTCTGATCTTTTGCTTGTCAGATAGTAGTGAATCGTCTTCTCCAGGATAGCCGATGTTCACCATGGTGATCACAATGTATTCGGATGGTATTTCCAGCACCCGCTTCAGGACCAGGGGGTCGAAACCGGCGATGGGATGCGCTATCAGCCCGAGCTCGGTGGCGCGGAGCATCATCTCGCCAACAGCAAGACCACAACCGAACAAGTAATAATCGCGCCCATCGGAAAGACCATGGCAGTCATCATCGATCTTTGCAGAAACGACGAAGATCGCTGGCGCCCTAGTCGCGTAGACGTTCCCCTTGGTCAATGCCGTTTTCGCCTTGTTGAGCGATCCCGACTCGCGGCAGACCACAACCCTCCAAGGCTGGTTGTTGCTGCATGAGGGGGCGAGGCGCATCGCCTCCACCAGGCTGGCAAGCTTCTCTGTCTCTACCGGTCTGGTATCGAACTTGCGCAACGCCCGACGCTTGTGAATCGCATCGATTACGTCCATCTAACTCCTCAATCTATGATTCCAGCGCTGGTCCTTAAGCGTTGCGACTTAATTCACCCCCAGCTGTCCAGGCAAGATATTAAAAATGGTGATGCCGATATTATCCATCATGGCATTCGACCTTGCCCTTTCCCCCATGCCTGAGCTGCTCCTTCTCCTCGGTGGGCTGATCGCGCTGGTCATTGCTTTCGTCGGCAAGGACAAGAAGACCGTCATAGACAACGTGGCTGTGTTCCTCGGGTTCTTCGTCGGGATCGTGATGNNGGCTTCGGATTGTTCATGCGGGTTTTCCGCAAGGTCAAAGTCGCATTGATCCTTGCTCTCGTCGCGGCATTGATCACAGGGGTCGGCCTTTACCTGCTGGAAAAGTCGGTGCAGACCGGCTACCTCAGCCCGATAGTCATCCTGATAATCGCACTGGTGGTCATGGCGATCGTTTATGGCTTGATAGGGATGTTGGAGTTCTTCGCAGATATAGCCGGGGCGGTTGCCAGTTGGAGGCCGGTGTTATTCATCCTTGGCGTCCTGGCGCTCGTGGAGGCAGCCTTGCTCTTCAGTGGCTCGTCCCTGGCGGGGATAATTGGTTGAGTTTGGTCGATAAATCAATCCATCAGAATCATTATGCAAGGCGTAATGCTGCGAACTTGTTTCTAGCCGCTCTCTAAAATGGGGTAGGACATGCGAAAGCGTCAATACTCCGGGGACGATTGTCGAGCATGGACGATTGGCTGATGCTTGGTGTCCTGGCCGGATTCTTGACCACCGTTGGCTTCATACCCCAGATCATCAAGGGATACCGCACCAAGCACATGGACGACGTCTCGTTGCTGATGCCCCTGGTTCTGGGTGCGGGAATGTTGCTCTGGTTGCTTTATGGCGTATCATTGGAGAACCTTCCCATTGTCCTCTGGAACGCGATAGCGTTCTCGCTGAACATGGTCGTGGTCGGCTTGAAACTGAGGTATGAGAGGGACCGACCTGCCTACCGGTGATTGCCTGTCGTCTCCTCAGCATATGATCTGGCATTGCCCTAATATCATCAGATTGCACGAGCCACCAAGCTCTCCGGTCGGGGTCACATTTAAATGAGAAAACACTCATGAGAGGACGAGCGGGCCCGTGGCTTAGCCTGGATATAGCGCCGGCCTTCTATCGCGCCTCGGGTCGCGGAGGTCAGCCGGATGTCTCGGGTTCGAATCCTTTGCTGAAGAAGGCGAGATTCCCGACGGGCCCGCCATAACCGAGGCAAACATTATTAACCATTTACCGAATCTCGGCAGAACACACGAGGAGAATCACTAATGAAGAGAAGCTCACGCGCATGGAAGAAAAGGGGCAAGCAGCGCTGGAAATGGCGCAAGAAGAAGATGCGCCGACGGAAGCGTGCCCAGAAGATGCGCAAGCGGTAGAACTGATCACTGGGGGTATGGGCTAATTCGGTATACTCGCGGGCTCCAGTTAACCGGGAATGATCGCTAACGGGATTGCTGAAACAGTGATGACTAACTGGAGCGGTGACCCGTTAATTCGCGTGGGGTAGCTCCCCACGTGGTGGAAACCCGCTGATCTGGGTTCAAATCCCAGTGCCCCCACATTCCCTTACTGGCACAGTATCGAAAACGACACCATCAACACGCGAATGCCGAAGCTCCCCATATCTTCGCTTCGATATTGTTGGCTCAAAAGGTGCCAAGATTTTTATTCTGCAATAAATTTGTGGATTTGTGGCGACAGGCGCGCAGACTAACATGGGATTCGGACGCATCCTTTCAGCCTCCAAGCCCTCAGAATGTGAGATAGACCAGATATTGGGCTTGAAGGAGATTTGCGAACAAGATCAAGGCATTAACATTCTTTTGAGTAGAGATTTCCTGCGTTCTTTGGATAAGCCAGGGATGGGAGCTTTTGAATTTTTGAAGGAGGGGCGAATCATCGGTTTTGCCTTCTTCTATTCATTCATAGCGGAAGAGGCTGAGGCGATGGTTTTCGCGGACCAAGATGAAGATTGGAGTGACATTTGCTATGCACTATTGAACGCGATAATAGCAGAATGCCAGCAACGAGGGCATACTAGGCTTTTATTTATGAATGATCGACGGTTTTCCGAAGGAGCCAAATTCCTTAACGAGGCAGGATGCAAGTTGGCATTCTCCGAGCATCGAATGGTCGCATCGGGTGATCAAAGAAAATCCCCCCAGCATTTAGATATATATGAGGTTGGAAACGACGATGCCAGGCTACGTGGAGTGGAATTTTCATGTTTTGGGGACTTTCATTCAAAGCCTGAACAGAGGAGGTATTTGGCCTCAATCGACGGCAAGCCCGTTGGCAAGGTGGATGTGAACGTGGAAGGAACGGTCGCCGAATTGACCGGTTTCTGTGTCGTTCCCGAACTTAGGGGAAAGGGTCTTGGCAAGATGATTTTGTATAAGATTGTTGACATTCAAAGAGCGGAAGGTAGGGACATGATTGTATTGGATGTTCAGACAGACAATGACATCGCCCTCGAGCTTTATCAGAAGTCCGGTTTCAGAAGATCCTTCACCATCGATTATTATGTGATAACTTTAGGAAAAGAATAGTAAAAGTTTTCGGCAAAGTAAATGCCGGAAGAGCACTAGTTCTCCCAGAAGACTATGGATAGTACGTCTGGCAGCCATACCTTGCATTGTGTGAACTGACCGTTCTGCAACTTGATGAGCAGGTGGGCGCTCAAGTCGAACGTCTCTCCATTGCTCGAACCAATGGTGAGGTCAGCATTCATCTTGAGGTTCAGTTTCAGGTCAATGTCGCTGAGTCCACTAATCTCGCCCGAGGCGGGGAACGAGACCTTCAGATGCACTTGCAGCACCTTGGCGTCAAGGCTGGCAATGGGCTGCATATCCTCACCGCAAAGCGCGATAGTACCGTGCCATACCAGATGCAGGTCGACATCGATCAGGCCTTTCTTCTCGGAGACCATGCCGTTTACGTGGACCAGTCCGTCGATGTAGACATATCTGACCTCGGAGAGGACTGAAACGTCTAGCGGGACCAGCTCCTGGAGGGCAGCCAGAAGTACAGGGTCCTGCGGGACTTCCACGCAGATCGGGCCTACTTGTTCGGTCGCCACTATCTTCAGATTGTTGCCTGGCGAGGATGCGGTAGCCACTCCCGACACTGAAACGACCATCAAAGCACAAAGCAAGGCCGCGAGCATGCCTGCCCTGATTTTGATTCCTTTCATGATTCGTCCTCCTTCAGCCCTTTTGGGCTGATTAACATTTGATTTCTTTAAGATATTAACTTTGATACCAGAATCAGTCGCCTATATCGCCAACGCCGATCGATCCAGCCTGCTAACCGATCTATTCTCCAATCCAGATCAGGTCACATTTAGGCCTACTCGAGACCGATCGATTTGCGGATCTCGATCTGGGTCTGTTCAGGTGGCAGTCGGGTATTGACCAGCATTACGTCGGTCTTGCTTAAAAGCTCGGAAAAGAAGTCCTTCCTAAGGGCCTGTTTCCTTCGGTCCCTCACCAGTTGATGAGGATTGCAGAAGTCGTTCTCAACCAGGTAATCGAGCGCCTCTTTCTTGGAGAGCTCGCGGACGATGGTCGAGTCCTTCTGGTCGCGTTTCAACAGCAGGATGTGGTATAGGCTGGTCATCGGGACCACGCCGGTCGCGCCTACGATCCAGCGCACGTTCAATATCGCCCGCTCGGCACCATCGAACCTGCCCTTATCGACCAACGGCTGGAACTCCTTCCAGATCTTGCTGATGTCGCCTTCCACATAGCAGTTCTTCTCCGAAGCGAAGGCCAGATGGCGCTTATCTGAGAGCCTCACAAAGTACCAGTCGTCGGTAACTAGGCGCGCTTCGGGTGAGCGGAGCAAGCCCCAGGAATGCGTTGTCTTGCCAGTCTTGGAGGGAGCGATCAACGAGACCCCCTTGCCCGCCACGTCTATCGCCGCCCCATGCACCGAATAGATGCCATGCTGGTCCTCCAGGATGTCCCCCGCCACCGCCAATGCGACGCTCTTGATCGTGCCGTAATAGGTGGTGTTGAAAACGAAGGCCGTCTTGGTGTACGGGTCGAAAATGACGCCCTCCTCCATACCTGGATCGTTAAGGACGATCACCCGGCCGTGGGAGCGCAGGTTCTCGGACATCATGTAGAAATTGTCCTCCCACTGGCGGACGATCGATTCCTCGTCGGTCAGAAGTTTCACGCAGCATCCATAGATATCGGACTTGCGAGCATACAATAGCCTGGGAGCGTAACGAGCATAAAGCGAATCTTTCTCCTCTGTGCCGATGAGCTTGACGGAATAGGGCATGTTCTCCCCTTCGCTATTGGCGCCCCGGGCACATCATCATTTCCCTCCGCCGTTGACCAACGGGACGCCGCCTTGGCTCGCCGGTCCGCTGGGGGACTTGAGGAGCTTGAACTCCAGGGAGTCGATCAACGCCAGCAAGCTCGCCTCGATGATGTTCGCCGACACTCCGACGGTCGTCCAGGTCATCACCCCATCGGTGGAGCGGATCAGCACGCGGACCGTCGCCTCGGTCGCCGCCCTGGCATCAATCACCCTCACCTTGTAGTCTATCAGGCGGATGGTGCGGAGCTCCGGGTAGAACCTCTCCAGCGCCTTCCTCAGCGCTTTGTCCAGGGCGTTCACCGGACCATTCCCTTCGGAGGCCGTATGCTCGACCAGGCCCGATGGATCGACCACCCTGACGCTCGCCTCGGAGCGCATGGTATCCCCCGACACGTCGACGAAGATGCGGAACCCGGTAAGTTTGAAGGGAGGGGTCGAGCTGCCCTGCAACCGCCGCACCATGAGCTCGAAGGAGGCCTCGGCCGCCTCGAACTGGTAGCCTTTGGACTCTAGCTCCTTCAGCTTCTCCAGTATCGAACGCCCCTTATCCTTCTCCGTGTCGATACCCAGCTCCCTGAGCTTTGCGATGACGTTGGAGGTGCCAGCCAGCTCCGAGACCAATATGCGCCTGGCATTGCCCACCAACTGCGGATCGACATGCTCGTAGGTGCGCGGGTCCTTGAGGACCGCGGAGACGTGCATCCCCGCCTTATGCACGAAGGCGCTCGTACCGACATATGGCAATCTCTGGTCTGGCAATACGTTGGCGACCTCGCCGATGAGGTTGGCCAACGAGGTCAGGCCGGACAGATCCTGAACCGAGGTCTTCTTTCCCATCTTCAGCATCAGCGCGGGGATGATCGAGCAGAGGTTAGCGTTCCCGCAACGCTCCCCGAGGCCATTGATCGTCCCTTGCACCATCGTCGCGCCGGCCTCGACCGCCGCCAATGAGTTCGCCACGGCCAGTTCGCTGTCGTTGTGCGCGTGGATGCCTATCTTAGCTTTGAACATGGAACGGGCTTCTCGTACTGCGAGGTCGACCTCGCTGGGCAAGCTCCCGCCATTCGTGTCGCAGAGCACCAGGTATTCCGCTCCAGCTGCTTCGGCGGTGCGGAGGGCCTCCAACGCATAATCACGGTCTGCCTTCCAGCCGTCGAAGTAATGTTCCGCATCGAAGATCACTTTGCGTCCCTGGGCAGCGAGGTGGGCGACGCTGTCATCGATGATCCCCAAGTTCTCTTTCAATGAGATGCCCAATGCCACTCTCGCCTGATCGGTCCACGACTTTCCGAAGAGGCAGACATACTCGGTCTGAGATGCCAGTAGCGTCGCGAGCGATGCGTCCTCTGAAGCCCGGGATCCCGAACGGCAGACGCTCCCGAATGGCACGAGCTTCGAGTTCTTCAGCTCCATTTTCTGGGCAGCCTTGAAGAAAGCCTTGTCCTTTGGGTTCGAGGCNNGGTCGTATCGTAAAGACTAACTCGATCGACCAATAAATAAATCCCTTCTTGCAGAATTGCTGGACATAGTTACACCCTTGGTCTGGCGTTGCATAACACCGCTGTTATATTTAAACCGTGGCACGCTTTGCCACGCAGTCCTCTTTCATCAGCGCCACCAGGTCGCTGAGCAAGGCGGAAGCGGTCTCCAGCCTTCCGGCGCCTCGGCCGGCGACCGTCACTTCTCCTGCAAGGTCGGTCATCATCTGGAAGATATTCAACGTCCCTCCGATTGCCAGAGGGTGTCCGACCGGAACCAGTCGCGGGCTCACTTCCAGACGCGAGGAGGAGATCTCCGCCACCAGCCGGATGACCTTCTTCTCCTCCGCCGCCATCGAAATCGCCTCCAAGGTGATCCCCCTGATGCCAGAACGCCTCACGTCGTTGTAGCTGCAATCCCGCCCGAAGATTGCATTGGCCAGGATGGCAGCCTTTGCCGCCGAATCAATTCCATCGATGTCATAGGACGGGTCCTTTTCCGCATACCCCATCTCCTGGGCCTCGCGCAATGCCTGATCGAAGGGAAGCCCCTCGTCCATCATTCGNNTGAGGATGAAATTGCAGGTGCCGTTCACGATGGCGCGTATGGATTGTATCTTCTCGCCCATCAGCAGTTCGCGAGCAACGTTGATGATCGGCGTGGCGCCGCCGACGGAAGCTTCGAAGCGCAGGCGCGCGTCGTTCTTCTCCGCCAGCCTCATCAGCTCGCCGTATTTCAATGCCAGCGGCCCTTTGTTGCTGGTGACGACGTCCTTCCCCGCTTTTAGAGCAGCGATGATATGGCCCAGTCCCGGTTGCCCGTCCTTGATGTTGGTCGGCGTCGCCTCGATCATGACATCATAATCCATCTCCTTCAAGGCGTCGAGTACGCTTCTGCCCTCCAACTTCGGTCCGACCCGGTGCAACTTCTCCTTTCGCGTTAGGAGCTCTCTGGTGTCCAAACCTTTCTTCGATACCTCATAGGAGGATGAATCGAAAACGCCCACCAAGCGCAGCTTCTCATGGAAGATGGATTGCAGGGACGCGCCCTTCCTGCTAAGTACTTCCGCCATTCCTTGGCCCACGGTTCCGAAGCCGACGAGCACGATGTCCATGCTCACTCCCCCAATCCACTGATCAATACGATGCCTGACTGCATTGCCCTTTGGCGGAGGAAGTCCTCGACCCGTCCCAGGGCGCTCTTCTGCTTCATCTTGCCGAAGATCATCGCGGCCTTCTCGTCCGCTGACGGAGAGACGGAATAGCGTATCTCCACCGAGTCCAGATCTCCTATCGACTCTATCCCTTCCCCTATCTCCCTGAGGTCCGAGGGNNATATGCTCGAGCGATTTCTGCGAGTTCACTTCGAACGTTACGTTTACGGTGATTCTACCTGCGGTAACGGCCTCATGATGATGAACCACGCCGACTATGTTGCCATCATTGGACGAGATCGGCTCCAAGGCTCTCACTAGCTGACCAGGCACATCCTTCAACCGCAGATCCGCGTGAACCCTCATTTCGATCCCTTCATGGCGCGGCAAATAACCGCTCAAAGCGAATAATGGCAATATGCGCGTGGATATATAATTCTGGTCGCCCTGGTCATGACCTATCGGGTGGCATCGGCAACTTATACAAATTGCGGCGACTTCGGAGAACGCGACCGCATTTAGGACAGGACAGATCGGTTCGGGTCATGCCCATGAAGTAGATGAGGGCAGGGGGCCGGTCAATGGACTTTAGTTTGGCATCGCTCTCGACTACTTCGTCCTCTCCACCCTCCCAGCCACAGGCATCACATTTCATCATCTTCTCTCCCAACTTCCATCATTGCGGCGTCATGTCCTCCGGCATTCCTGGGATGACGCGCCTTGATTCGATCATGTTACCACATTTGGGGCAGTGGTAATTCGTCCTCGTCATCTCGATCTTGAACTGGTCCTTGAATAGGATGTCATAGAACAGAAGCCCACCCTCCTTAGGTACGGAATCCTTCTTATCCCCTTCCCAGTCGCAATTCGGGCAACGCAGAATACCACCTGAAACGACATGTCGATGCCGCTCAATATCCTTTGCACGCTTTCAGATCGGTCTGTCCAATCTTGTTCTGTCAGCCACCTGCTTTCGACCTCCCGATAACGTTTATCGTCTTGTCCGCCGTAGCATTTAGTGACAGACATGTATTGCCCCAGATGCGAACGATTCTGGATGATGGAGCGTTCATGTGCAACAAATGTGGTTTCCATCTGGACGAGCCGTTCTATCCCCAGACCAGAAAGGCGCAGCACTCCATTGTGTGGTGGTTCGTCGTCATCATGGGAGGATTGGTAGTTCTTTCAGTCATTTCCTCTGCGCTCATACCTGATGGTGATGTGGGGGGCTGAGCCTAACGGAGTATTCGTTGAACCTTCGCTAGATTGTTATACCCGACGCTCGACTGAAAATCATATCACGTTCATTGAGGTGAAACTTGAATGAGTGTAATGACGAAAGGCTCTCTGGAACTATTGACGGACAAGAACAGCGTTCTGTTGCTGGTTGACTATCAGCCATCGATGATCAGAAGCATCGCATCAGGGGATAAGGTCACGATCAAGAAAGCGGCGTTTTGTGCGGCAAAAGCCGCAAGCATCCTAGGGATTCCAGTCGTCCTATCATCGATCAACCCCAAGCAGAACGGGGAATTCTTCCCGGAGATCTCGGGGCTATTCCCGAAGCAAGAGGTCCACGCCCGCCCTGTCCCCAGCTTCGACGCTTTCGAAGACCCGGGGACATGGGACGACTTCGTGAAGGCAGGGCGAAAGAAGCTGGTGCTCTCCGGCCTATGGACTAGTATGTGTTTCGGTTTCACAGCCCTGCACGCTTTGAGAGAAGGGTATGAGGTCTATGGGTTGATCGATGCTGCCGGTGACTCGACCCCGGAGGCGCACAAATTCGGCGTGAAGAGGATGGTCCAAGCGGGAGTGGTCCCCATCACCACTGAGACTCTAGTATCGGAATGGATGCACGATTGGAATAACCCGAAGGCTGGGGAATTGGTAAAAGAGGTCTACACTAAGTTCGGTGCTATGATCGGCCTCCGTTGAAGCGTCAAGGGATAAAGGGAATAGGGAGCGCCGAGGGGGAGATTTGAACTCCCGAGTCCTTGCGGACACAAGCTTGCTGGATTCACAGAAAATGTTCCAGGCTTGCGCCTTACCGGTCTGGGCCACCTCGGCTTGACGGCGGCCATACCCCTTTTGCCAATTAAAGGTTTACTATTCTCGAATTTAGACCCATAAAGAGTGCTGGATGTGTCAGTTAATCGCTTCCTTGTCTGTCCCACAAACCCCTTTCGACTTTTATTATTATGAATCCTTGGAAGGATTTATGAATGTGCTTACCAGTGATATCACACAATGTCTCTGTGGGGGAGCGACTTATTCGGTGCGACTCAAGAACGAAATCAAAATGAAGAATGGATACGAAAGCAATCAATATCAAAACCAGGACAAGAAAAGTCTATCCTCACCTCAGAAAAAGAGCAGAAAACAGTTGATCTTTGGGTAAAAGTCAGCCTTGTTCTCATTGTGCTATTTGTTGTTGTGTGACTTTCTTTGCATTAATCTCGGACGGATCTGGATTGGATTTCGGGAATTTGATCGCCTCAGAAACGCTCTATGCAAACGATAATCAGTCTGATTTACCTAAAAAGTATTATTAAGGTTTTCTAGCTGTCAGAAGTCCGGCCGGCTCAAGGTGTCCTTGATGGTCGGTCGGTTGCGTCGTGCCCTCTCCAGCTCGTTCTGGTCTAGGTCAATGACGACAACATCGTTCTCGAAGTATTTCGCCTTGGACACCAGGTTCCCTTTCGGTCCATAGGCCTGAGCCCCGCCGAAGAAGACCATGTTTAGCTGGGTACCGACCTGGTTGGTATACAATGCGTACATGGTGTTCTCTGTAGCCCGGGCGGGCAGGACCCTCTCGAAGTGCTCCCGTGACGTTTGCGGCGACGCCGAGATGCAGAGGACCGCATCCGCGCCTGCGAGGGCATACGCCTTCGTCAGCTCGGGGAAGAAGAGATCGTAGCAGATGCACGCCCCGTACTTCCGGCCGAACAGTTCGAACATCGCCGGGCTCTCGCCAGGGGCGAAGTAAAGCCCTTCTTCGAACGGTCCGAAGGTCGCCAGGTTGACCTTATCGTAGACTTGCACGTTGCCGTCCGGGTCCACCGCCACTGAGGAGTTGTGAATCAATCCTCGTATCTCGTCGTTCCAGGTCGGCATGCCGAAGACAATGGCGCATTCCCGCTCCTCCGCCATCCCGGCCACCCGGGTGACCGAACGTCCGTCTATGCGCTCTGCCAGCCTGAACAGCTGATCCCGGCACATATACCCGGTCAGGAAAAGCTCAGCGAAGACGTAGATGTCCGCCTCGGCCTGGTCCAAGCAGGCTTCCATTCGCTGGAGGTTCCCAACCTTGTCCCCCAGGACGCAATGGGTCTGAGCGAGCGCGATTCTTGTCATAGCAGAGCAGCAGTCGATGGGATTCGCGGCGGTGATATTTAGACTCACGCGCGAAAAACGATAAAGGAGGGAGGAATATACCCTGCCGTATGCGTCCCCAGCTGCACGAAATGACCGAGGCAGTCATCAAGGATTTCATCCGTCAGAAGGTGGAGGAGAGCGGCGCTGCTGGCGTTGTGATCGGCTTGAGCGGTGGAATCGATTCGGCCGTGGTCTCGGTGCTATGCGCCAGTGCCATCGGCCCGGAGCGGGTGCTCACCATCTTCATGCCCTCCGCCAAGTCAAGCGCTGAGGATGCGAAGGATGCCGAGGAGCTCGCCCTCAAGTTCGGCATGAAGCACGAGGTGATAGGCATCGAGCCAGCGATGGATGGCTTCCGGGCCGTTCTCCCCGAGCTCAAGGGGGACAAGGGGCTTTTGGGGAACTGCATGGCGCGCTGCCGCATGACGATCCTCTATGACCAGGCCAAGCTGACCAACCGGCTGGTCATGGGCACGAGCAACAAGAGCGAACTGCTGGTGGGCTACTTCACCAAGTTCGGGGACGGCGGCGCTGACTTCTGCCCGATCGGGGATCTGTACAAGACCGAGGTCAGGCAATTGGCGCGCAAGATCGGTGTCCCGGAGAAGTTCTTGCAGAAGGTGCCCTCAGCCTGCCTGTGGGAGGGGCAGACCGATGAAGGGGAGCTGGGCATTTCATACGACGAGCTCGATGCCGTCCTGTTCGGGATCGAGAACGGCATGGAGCTCGAGGACATCGCCCGACGAAACCTGATACCGGAGGAGAGGGTGGAGAGGGTATGGAAGATGCACATGGGCTCGATACACAAGCGCAAGATGCCATTGATACCGAAGATCGGGGCGCGCACTATCGGGCTGGACTGGCGGGAGTGATCTCCGCCTTCGATTCCATGGCCCTGAAGAACACCCTTTGGTCCAGAGAGTCAAAGACAATCTGGTCCGTCTTCTTGCCCAATGCCCAGTTAAACCGTCGAGGACGCTTGAGCGTGAGCCGGATGAGGTTATGGCGCTGCGTCGTCACGTAAACGGAAGTCCCTTTGAAATCGAAGAAGACGCCGGTTCGCCTCGGTCCTGTTTCCATGACGCTGATCGACTTGATCTCCTCCTTGGGAATGAAGGAGCGGAAGAGCCAGCCTTGTCGGAGCACTAGTTCCTTCTCGCTCAGGGAATGATTCGTCAAGAATGGCGATACGCCGACGGTCAGTACCAAGACCGTCGAGGCCAGGGCCGCCAATAAAGCGGAAAGGGCATCGAAGCCGAAGCTCAATGAAAAGAAAAGATTGAGGAACACCATTCCAACGAGTAAAAGGATAAGTGGTGGCAGGAAGGCACCTTTGTTATAACGGAGCATAATGTCTGTCATCGGCAAGGGAAGATGAGCTGTTATCCAGATATTTCTTCTCATGCCATTGGTTAGGTCGAGAAGCGCGAAAGATTTAATAACGGTCGCCTTATTGTGCCCACTACACGCTCCCGTAGTGTAGCGGCCAATCATGAAGCCCTCTCGAGGCTTCGACTCGGGTTCAAATCCCGACGGGAGCACCATCACGCTTTTTCACTGACATTTATTCCTTCGGTTGCAAATGCTGTTCTGCGCGGACCGCTCTGAATGAAGGCACAATAAGGATTGACGAGAAAGATAGTACAATGCATTCTTCTTATGGGGGACTCTATAAAGAAGAATAACGTTCCAACAATGGGAAATTGACTCGATTTGAGCGGTTCCGATGGTTCGAGTTCATCCCATTGCTCATCTTGATCGCTGCAATCGGGTTCCTGTTAGCCTCGGGCTATAAGGGGCCAATCTTCGAGCCTTCATACCTTGCTTTCGCATTGCATGCCGTATTTGTCTTCTTAATGGCTATCGTCCTGGCAATTGTCTCCGGAAGAGCTTTCCTCGTGTCAGGGTCGATGAACATTCTATTGCTCGGAATCGCCCCATTCGTCAGCGGAACCCTATTGATGGTGGCTCAATGGGGAATCACGCCTTCCCTGGGACTAACGCTTTCGGTGAACACAGCCACTACAATCGGCAACATCGGCATATTTTCCGCGTCCGTCCTTCTTTTCTTGAGCGCGATCCTTGCCTGGACTGGAAGGGAGAGCGATTGGGCAAGCAGTCATATGAAGACAATCCTGGGGATATCCTTCCTCGTGTCCATCGCCCTGGTTCTTGTGACAGTTACCCTTTCTGCAAGCGATATGTTACCACCGTTCTTCCTAAGCACAGGTTCGACGTTGTTGCGTCAGGTCATATTGGTCTTTTCAGGGATCTTCCTAGTATCCGGCGCATTCATGTTCGGCTGGAAGTACCTAAGGACCAGGTCTCAGATCCTTTACTGGTACGCGCTCGGTCTCACCTCTTTCAGCCTTTCCCTCATTGGCCTCGTCTATACGACCAGAATCGGAGAGGCTATGAACTGGTGCGGAAGAATTGGGCTTTACCTTGCAGGGGTATATTTCCTTCTTGCCGTTCTGAGCCGGAATACTTTGCAAGGAGGCGATGTGAGCGTCTCGGAAAGGTGGGCAGACGCATTCAAGAACGATAGCGGCCAATGGATCACTTTTTTTGACAACATGATAGATGGGTTTGCATATCATAGGATTATTACGGATGATAAAGGGCAGCCGGTCGACTATGTCTTCCTCGAGGTAAACGACGCGTTCGAGAAGATGACAGGGTTGAAGAAAGAGAATGTTGTCGGAAAGAAAGTGACCGAGGCATTGCCAGGGATCGAGAAGGATCCAGCCAATTGGATAGGTACCTATGGAAAGGTTGCTTTGACAGGAGAGCCAATTAGGTTCGAGAACCGTTCAATTCAGCTGAAGAAGTGGTACGAAGTTTCCGCATACAGCCCGAAGAAGGGTTATTTTATCACGGTTTTCGAGGATGCCACAGAACGAAAGCGGATGGAGGAAGAGCTGAGGGAGGCAAAAGACTTCCTTGGGAATCTAATTGACTATGCCAATGCACCGATAATCGTTTGGGACCCCAATCTGAGGATTACTCGTTTCAACCATGCCTTTGAGCATCTCACCGGATATGAATCGAGTAGCGTGATCGGCAGGGAATTGAAGTTATTGTTCCCTGAAGATAGTAGGGCTGCTTCGATGACACAAATCGACCGTGCAATCCTTGGGGAACACTGGGAGTCGGTCGAAATCCCGATCATGCGCATCGATGGTTCCACTAGGACGGTCCTCTGGAACTCCGCTACCTTATTCTCTCCAGGCAAGGATCAAGTGATGGCGACAATCGCCCAGGGGCAAGACATCACCGAGAGGAAGAATGCTGAAGAGAACCTCAAACGCTCAAATGCTGAATTGCAACAGTTCGCCTACGTTGCTTCGCACGACCTCCAGGAGCCGTTGAGGATGGTGGTCAATTATCTGTCATTGCTGGACCTGAGATATAAGAACCAATTGGACGACAAGGCCAGGGGTTACATCAATTTCGCCGTCGAAGGAGGAGTTAGGATGAGAACTCTCATCGATGATCTGCTTGCCTATTCTAGGGTTGAAAGTCAGGGCAGGCCATTCGCTCCGGTGGACATGAATGTGGTGATGGCAAGGACGATGGATATGTTCGCCCATAGCATCGAGGAAGCGGGGGCGAGCATCGTATGGACCGTCCTTCCGATCGTCAATGCCGATGAAACTCAGATCCTCCAGGTCATGCAGAATCTGGTCGGCAATGCCATTAAATTCCGTAGGTCTGAGCCGCTGAAGGTTCAGATGAGCTACGAAAATGAGGCGCTGGAGGACGTATTCTCGGTCAAAGACAACGGCATCGGCCTGAACATGGCCTATTCGGAACAAATATTCCAAATGTTCCAGAGGTTGCATACCAAGGAGGAGTATCCTGGCACTGGGGTCGGGCTGGCAATCGCTAAGAGGATCATAGAAAGGCATGGCGGGAGGATTTGGGTGGAATCGGAGGAAGGCAAGGGATCCACCTTCTTCTTCTCGATTGCCAGAACAAAGGGGCGCAATGCTGGTTAGAGAGCAAGACAATCCTATGGTACGGTTTTCCATTTGATAATAGATCATAAGAAGGGGTTTGGATCGCCATATTCCTATTCATCCTAGGGTCTTACAATCCAAGGACGACTACCCCGAGAGCGACCAGAAGTGCCCCGAACAGGAATAGGATGATCACGGCGAATATGACCGCCAGAATAGCAATCGCCAATGCCCTGAGCCAGCCCACATCGAACAGAACCTTATACAGTCCGAGGAAGGCTAGGAAGCTCACTATTGAGGCAACGATCACCGCAGTGCTCGAGCTAGTGAAAATATTGGTTACCAGATATGTGAGCGCATAGACTATCACGAACACGAGGCCGCCGAGCAGCATGCCAATCATGGCCTCGCCCATTGTCGCCTGCCCGCCCGTGAGCACCTTCGCTGCGAGCCACAGGGGTATTGAAACGATTACCCAGCCGATTAATAGGACGATTATCGCGATGATCAATTGTACAAGATCCACGTTCTTCCCTCCGATGGCAATTACATTGCCGCATCATCCATTTGAGGCGCCTATATTAAAAAGAATTGATTTGAACGGCCCTCGCGGTCAGCGTTGATATTTGATGTGACAAATCGATATCTTCGTTGCCAGTAGTTTAGGGCTTCTTCGATCTGGAGATGAGGATCTCTCTGAACCTCTCTATCGTCAGCTCCATTTCTTTTGATCCGATTGGCTTTATGATGTAAGCGTCCGCCCCATGTTCCTTAGCATTTCTCTCATCCTCTGGTGAGCTTGATCCAGTATAGATCGCAACAAACGTACTCTCGAGATGCACTTTTTTGATGAACCGGAGCACCTCATGCCCATTCTTCTTCGGGAGGTTTATGTCCAGTAATATCAGATCTGGAGCCTCTGTTTGGTTCTTCACTATCCTCTCCAATGTCGAGATGGCGATCTCACCATCGTTGACATTGGTGATATTTACAACTACGCCAGTCTCTCTAATGAGCTCTGCAGCCAGTAAGGCATCTGCAGGGTTATCTTCTACTAGGAGCACACGGACGGCTTTGTCACTCATGATTGTCCACCAATCTCACATATAGAAGAAGGGACTACTCTCCGTATCCTCCTTCGCGGACGAGATTTCTATCCTCAAGTCCCTTCAAACATTTTAAACAAGCGTAGGGTCGGTCATTTGAGCACAAAGCTCCTGCTTCCTCCCAATCGTGTTTCCATCCTGCGAAATGGATCTCATTTTACTATTCGTTTCGGGAATGTGTTTCCATCGATCTGTTCTTATTTCTCTACGACAGCCATTAATGATTCGCAAGTCTTGGGCCAAGCCTCATTTCCGATGATCGAGGAGGGGATCGAAAGTTACGCAAACATCGTCCAGAGATCGACCGTTAAATGTCTTAGGACCTCTGCCAAGACAGAAAATCATAATTAGGTTCCTCCCATTCTATTGTCATAATCTAAGTCGAGCAAGAGGCGTTCTTTGATGTCAGAAGCAATGAGATGGGATCTGTCACAACTCGTAGCGAGCACGGAACCAGATTGGATCGTCAAAAGATTAGAGGAAGTGGTCAGACAAGCCGGTGGTTGGAGGGAGAGATACCAAGGCAAGATCGAATCCCTTGACCCGAAGGGGATCCTAGAGCTCCTGGAGGAGAAGGACAAGTTCAGTTTGGATATTGAGGGCATATTGCAATATTGTGCTCTCCGGTATGCCGCCGATACAACTGACCTCGTTTCCCAGCAGCTTCATAATGCGGCTCGTAAAGCCGGGACGAAGATAGGGCAGCAGCTGGCCTTCATGGATGTCGAGATGGGAAAGCTGCTCGCTTCCAATCCCGATATCGTTGAGGCGTCATCACTGGCGGAATACAAGCACTATCTGGAACGCACACTCAAGGCTATCCCCCATCTGCTCTCGGAGACCGAAGAGCGATTGGTGATGGCCAAAGACCAGAATGGCGTTTATTCCTGGTCACAGCTCCAAGGCGATTGGCTCAGCACCCGTACCTTCCAATTGACGGTTGACGGGAAGGAGAGGGTTCTACCGTACGGGGAAATAATCGGCTACTATCAGCATCAAGATCGAGCGCTGAGGAGGCAAGCCAATAAGGTCGTCTATCAGGACCTGAGCAAGGATGAGATCGTATGGTCGAGCGCCATCCGTGCCATTTGCTCCGACCACCTGCATATGTGCGAGTGGCGAAAGTACCCCAGCCCGATGACCCAGAGCCTTATCGCGAACGACATCGAGCAGGGGGCGATCGATGCATTGATGCGAACGATGATGAAGAACGTGGACCTGTACCGCCGCTACCTCCGCCTCAAGGCGAAGTTGATGAAGCTGCCCAAGCTGGGGAATTGGGACGTGGTCGCGCCATTGCCCTCGACACCGAACAAGGCCTATAGCTGGGACGAGTCTAGGAAGCTGATTGTCTCCGCTTATTCCTACTTCGACCAGCAGTTCGGGGAATGGGTCGATGAGATGTACCAGAAGCGGCACATCGACGCCGAGGTTCGAAAGGGCAAGGAGAGCGGTGCTTTCTGCAGCACCTGGTTCGGAGGCAGGTCGGCTTTCATCCTACAATCCTTCAACGGCACGATGAACGACGTTTACACACAAGCCCATGAGCTAGGCCACGGCGTGCACGCCTATCTGGGTTCGAGGGCACAGAAGCCCAGCAACTATGAGATAGGCAGCTGCATCGCCGAATGCGGCAGCATCTTCGGGGAACTATTGCTGACGGATGGGCTGCTGAAGGCGGCGAAGAGCGACGCGGAAAGGCAGGCGGTGCTAGCAACGATCATGGATGAGTTTGGCATGGCCGCCTTCCAGGTGACCGCGCGCTATTTCTTCGAGCGGAGCATGTATGAGACCATCCAAGCCGGGAAGTTCCTGGACGGCGAGACGATCTCCAAGCTATGGGTGACGGCCCGGGACTCGATCTACGGGGATGCGATGGAGTGGCTGCCGGAGATGAAGTGGGAATGGACCATGAAGATGCACTACTACATCCCGAACTACCGCTTCTACAACTACCCCTACGTGTTCGCACAGCTCTTCGTCTTCTCGCTCTATCGGCTCTACAAGGAGGAAGGAGCGAGCTTTGTGCCGAAGCTGCGAAGGCTACTGTCGGCTGGATCAAGCCAGTCGCCTACTCAACTGGCGAAGGAGATCGGCTTCGATATATACACCGACGAGTTCTGGCAGAAGGGGATGGAGCAGGCTAGGGAATTCATCGATCAGCTGGAGAAGACCATCTGAACGGTCCGATCTTCAAATCTGGATTGAACGGCTGTTCACGGCTCGGCCTTGAGCAGTTTCCTTGCCTCTTCCAGCTCTTTGTTCTTCTCTTCGCTCAATTGAGGATACTCTAGCTTGAGGGTTCCAATGGTCGATGCAAGGATGCTGGCAACGACCGACCTGGCAATCCATTTGCGGTCCGCTGGAATCACGTACCAAGGCGCATGCACGGTGCTGGTCGAATTTATCGCTTCCTCGAACGCCTTCATATAAGCACCCCAGCAATCTCTTTCCTTCAGATCCGCAGCGGAGAACTTCCAGCGCTTCTGGGGGTCGTCCGTCCTTTCGAGTAAGCGTTCCTTCTGTTCGGCCTTCGAGACATTCAGGAAGAATTTGACGATCTGGGTGCCATTCATATAGAGGTGCCTCTCGAATGCATTGATCTCCTCGTACCTGGCTTGCCAGAACTCGTTATCGATCTTGACGTTCGGAAGGCGCTGCCTCTCCAATAGCTCTGGATGCACCCGGACCACCAGGACCTCCTCATAATATGAACGGTTGAAGATTCCGACCCTACCACGTTCAGGCAATGCCTTCGAATAGCGCCAGAGGAAATCATGGTCCAGCTCCTCTTCCGATGGCACCTTGAAGCTAGTTACCTGGCAGCCTTGGGGATTGATCCCCGACATGACGTGCTTGATGATGCTGTCCTTCCCGGAAGCATCCATGCCCTGGAGGATAACCAATAACGAGTACTTGTTATTCGCCCAGAGCAATCCCTGCGCCTCGGAAAGCTCCTTCACGCTTTCCTCCAGCAGGTCATCCGCCTGTTCCTTGATGGTATCCTTGTTGACCTTGCCAAGTTTGTCCATGCCGTTCCAGGCCGTGTCATATTCCTTTAGTTTGATCGGTTTGTTCGGAGTAACCCGGAACGTGTCAAATGCCTTATGGAGGTCCAATCCCTTAGCCAATCTGTCACTCTCCTATCTTCTTCGATGATATGTCATCTGCCTGGTTATTTTGATAGCGATGACGATGCTTCACGATCTCGGCAAGATCGGAGAGCAAAGAACAGATATCACACCATCCCATGTTGCCCTTAATGTCCATCATCTCGATCTCATTCAGCGAGGAGAACCTCAGGTCCCTGGACCACCTTCAGAAGGCCAACAATCTCTCCGGCAGGAGCGAGGCCATGAGGGTGGCCCTGCGCTGCGCGGAGGCGGAGGTCCGCGATCGCGAATCCCTGAACGGAGAGGTGGAAGGCGTTCTGATCGTCGTTCACAGTTCCCACAACGCACCAGTGCTGGACGCGCTGAAGCATGACTTCCAGCAGATAACCCCGACCCAAATACATTCGCACCTGAAGAGCAATAAATGCTTGGAGGTCTTCATCATTCGGGGCGAGGCAGCCCTTGTCCAGAAGATGGTGGCGTCCTTCCAGAAGGATGACGTGATCAATTATGTGAAGTTCGTGCAGTCGTAAACTGGGTATTAGCCAGACCAGTGAGAGCGGCTCACTATCAACTTTCCATTGGAAAGATTGATATCCAGCCAAGCTTTCGAGGGACACGCATTCGATGTCCGATTCCAATGAGGTCGTCATCTCAGTCGAGGACCTGGTGCGGGTCTATCGGTCCAGCACCGGCTTGATCCGC